>NZ_JBIXJT010000001.1:417678-488891 GCF_052871455.1 Pseudomonas sp. LARHCG127 | reverse complement strand
GGGGCCCCCCGGCCCCGCTGCTCCTCTCTCCATGCGCGCTTTCGTCCCCCCCCCCCCCCCCCCCCCCCCCCCCCCCCCCCGCTCCCACAGGCACCGCATTCATCTGCTATTGCAGAGGTGATTTGGCGACCGCCGGGCTGGCCCCTTGCATGCTGCACAACCCGTAATAAATCACCCCACCCAGCGCCGAGCCGGTGAACCAGCCATAGCTGTAGAACCAACTGAACGCATCGCTGCCCAGGGACAACAGCGTCAATACCACCGGCACGCCAAAGGCGATGAAGCCGTTCCAGTTCCAGGCCGGGTAAATGTCGTCGCGGTACAACCCGGCCAGGTCCAGTTGCTGTTTCTTGATCAGGAAATAATCCACCACCATGATCCCGGCAATCGGCCCCAGCAGGCTTGAATAACCCAGCAGCCAGTTGGAATAGACCGACTCGAGGCTGACCTCGGACACGATCAGGCCGAGTTTCTTCAACAACTCATGGGCCATCAGCGCCAGCCCTACCAATCCGGTGAGCATCACTGCCTTGGTGCGGCCGATCAGTTTCGGCGCCAGGTTCTGGAAATCGTTGGTGGGCGAGACAATGTTGGCGGCGGTGTTGGTCGAGAGCGTGGCGACGATGATCAGCACCATGGCCAGCGCCACCCACACCGGGCTCTGGATGTGCCCGATCAACGTCACCGGGTCGGAGACGGTTACCCCCACCAATTTCTCCGAGGCGGCGGTCATGACCACCCCGAGGGAGGCGAACAGGAACATGGTCAACGGCAGGCCGATGATCTGCCCGACGATCTGGTCTTTCTGGCTCTTGGCATATCGACTGAAGTCCGGAATGTTCAACGACAGGGTGGCCCAGAAGCCGACCATGGCCGTCAGCCCGGCAAGAAAATAGCTCGTCACCCCGGCACCTTCGGGACGCTTGGCCGGAACCGCCATCAGTTCAGTCAACGAGACATTGGGCAACGCCCACACCAACAGCCCCACCCCCACCAGTACCAGCAATGGCGCAGACAAGGTTTCCAGCCACTTGATCGACTCGGCACCGCGCAACACCACCCACAGGTTGATGACCCAGAACACCATGAAGCCGATCACTTCGCCGGTGCCGCCCAGGCTCTTCCAGCCTTCGAACACCGAGCCGAGAAACAAGTGGATCGCCAACCCGCCGAACATCGTCTGGATGCCGAACCAACCGCACGCCACCAGGGCGCGGATCAGGCACGGCACGTTGGAGCCAATGACGCCGAAGGACGAGCGCAACAGCACCGGGAACGGAATGCCGTACTTGGTCCCGGCGAAGGCGTTCAGGGTCAGGGGGATCAGCACAATGATGTTGGCGAACAGGATCGCCAGCAGCGCCTCGCCCACCGTCAAACCGAAATAGGCGGTGAGCACGCCGCCGAGGGTATAGGTCGGCACGCAGATCGCCATGCCCACCCACAGTGCGGTGATGTGCCATTTGTTCCAGGTTCGCTCGTGCACCTTGGTCGGCGCGATGTCGTGGTTATAACGGGGGCTGTCGAGGACGTCGCTGCCGGCTTCAAGCTCGAATAATCCGTCGCGCTCGGTCACTGTTGATCTGGTCATGTCCGCTCCACTGTTTTCATTATTTTTGCTCATCGACTGGCGATGGCCGGAGTACTTGCACGCGTGCTATCCACCACCCCGCCAGGCCACGACGGCACTCAATAACCGTGCCGAATAACGCGCCGAGCTGACCGGACGATCGATATAACCCTTTCAACCTTTTGATGTTTAACGTTTTAAAGCCAAGTGATTGCTTTGTTTCAGTCCCGGCTTTCCGACATTGAGGCTAGATGACCTTCACGCCCTGTCGAGCGGGAGATTCAAAGTGGTGCAGCCCGCAACAACGCGAGGTGTCTGGCCCGCACTTCCAACGCTTTCAAGCCGCTGATTTACCATGACAAATCTCGCTCAAATAACGATCCTGTCAAGTGCGTCAAAATGGTGAGCAGGCTCACCATTTTGGTGATTTTTTAAAATTAATCGTTAATTTTCAATAAGTTAATTAACGCATAAGCTTATAAAAAATAATCTTGCTCATTTCAATAACTCCAGCTAGCGTCTAATCCTGACAGTCGTGACAGGAATGTAAGCCGGCACGACTTTACCTACCGTGATGGATAAAACATAAAGAACCGACAACAGTCGGTCATGCCTGCGAGGAACTCGGAATGTCTCTGTTGATCCGTGGCGCCACCGTTATTACCCATGATGAAAGTTATCGCGCCGATGTGTTTTGCGCCGACGGCGTCATCCAGGCCATTGGTCATAACCTGGATGTTCCGGCGGCTGTCGAAGTGCTCGATGGCAGCGGTCAATACCTGATGCCCGGCGGCATCGATCCCCATACCCATATGCAGTTGCCGTTCATGGGCACGGTCGCCAGTGAAGACTTCTACAGCGGCACGGCGGCGGGCCTCGCCGGGGGCACCACCTCGATCATCGACTTCGTGATCCCCAACCCCCAGCAGTCACTGATGGAAGCCTTTCATCAATGGCGCGGCTGGGCCGAAAAAAGCGCCAGCGACTACGGCTTCCATGTGGCAATCACCTGGTGGAGCGAACAGGTCCGCGAAGAAATGGCCGAGCTGGTCAGCCACCACGGCGTGAACAGCTTCAAGCATTTCATGGCCTACAAGAACGCGATCATGGCCGCCGATGACACCTTGGTGGCGAGCTTCGAGCGTTGCCTGGAATTGGGCGCGGTGCCCACCGTGCACGCCGAGAACGGCGAACTGGTGTATCACCTGCAACGCAAGCTGCTGGCCCAAGGCATCACCGGCCCCGAAGCCCATCCGCTGTCACGGCCTTCGCAAGTGGAAGGCGAAGCCGCGAGCCGCGCCATCCGCATCGCCGAAACCCTGGGCACGCCGCTGTACCTGGTGCACGTGTCCACCCAGGAAGCCCTGGACGAAATCACCTACGCCCGCAGCAAGGGCCAGCCGGTCTACGGTGAAGTCCTGGCCGGGCACTTGCTGCTGGACGACAGCGTTTATCGCCACCCGGACTGGCAGACCGCCGCCGGCTACGTGATGAGTCCACCCTTCCGCCCACGGGGGCATCAGGAAGCACTCTGGCGTGGCCTGCAGTCCGGCAACCTGCACACCACCGCCACCGACCATTGCTGCTTCTGTGCCGAACAGAAAGCCGCTGGGCGTGACGACTTCAGCAAGATCCCCAACGGCACCGCCGGGATCGAAGACCGCATGGCGGTGCTCTGGGACGAGGGGGTCAACAGCGGCAAATTGTCGATGCAGGACTTCGTCGCCCTCACCTCCACCAACACCGCGAAAATCTTCAACATCTACCCACGCAAGGGCGCGATCCGCGTCGGTGCCGACGCGGACCTGGTGCTCTGGGATCCCCAGGGCAGCCGCACGATTTCCGCCAAGACCCACCACCAGCAAGTGGACTTCAACATCTTCGAAGGCAAGACCGTACGCGGCGTGCCCAGCCACACCATCAGCCAGGGTCGGCTGGTGTGGGCCGACGGCGACCTGCGGGCCGAACGCGGTGCCGGGCGCTACGTCGAACGGCCGGCGTATCCGGCGGTGTTCGATTTGCTGAGCAAGCGGGCTGAGTTGAACAAGCCGGTTGCCGTGGAGCGTTGAACCCAGGCCTGCAGCCTATCGCGAGCAAGCTCGCTCCCACAGGGGATCTGCTGTGAACGTGGATTTTGCATTCACCCAAAATCCAGTGTGGGAGCTCGCTCGCGATGAGGCCAGCCCAAACACCAAAAATACACTGCCCACCAGAGGCAGCACCTCAAACACCGTGAGGCCCATTCCATGATCCAGCCCTTGAGTCATCTCCCCCATTCCCAGGAAGACCCGGCCACCCTCGCCGCCCGCTTCAGCGACCTGGCGCCGCCCCTCAACGCGCGCCAGGCCCACCTGGAGGCGTCCCGCTGCCTGTATTGCTACGACGCACCTTGTGTGAACGCCTGTCCGAGCGAGATCGATATTCCTTCGTTCATTCGCAACATCCACCAAGACAACGTCCAAGGCGCGGCGCAGACAATTCTCTCGGCCAATATCCTTGGCGGCAGTTGCGCCCGGGTCTGCCCCACCGAGGTCCTGTGCCAGCAAGCCTGCGTGCGCAACAACGCCCATGAATGCGCCCCGGTATTGATCGGCTCGTTGCAACGCTACGCAGTGGACAACGCCCACTTCAGCGCGCACCCGTTCCAACGGGCCGCCGCCACCGGCAAGCGCATCGCCGTGGTTGGCGCCGGGCCCGCGGGGTTGTCGTGTGCGCACCGCAGTGCGATGCACGGCCATGACGTGGTGATTTTCGAAGCCCGCGACAAAGCCGGCGGCCTCAACGAATACGGGATCGCCAAGTACAAACTGGTGGACGATTACGCCCAACAGGAGCTGGACTTCCTGCTGGAGATTGGCGGCATCGAAATCCGCCACGGCCAGAAGCTCGGCGAGCACCTGAGCCTGAGCGACCTGCACCAGCAATTCGACGCGGTGTTCCTCGGCCTCGGCCTGGCCGCCAGCAAACAACTGGGCCTGAGCGACGAACAGGCACCGGGGCTTCTGGCCGCCACCGAGTACATTCGCGAACTGCGCCAAGCCGATGACCTCAGTCAGTTGCCCCTGGCCGACCGTTGCATCGTCCTCGGCGCCGGCAACACCGCCATCGACATGGCCGTGCAAATGGCTCGCCTCGGCGCCCGGGACGTCAACCTGGTCTACCGTCGTGGCCTTGAAGACATGGGCGCGACCTTGCATGAACAAGACATCGCCAAGGCCAACCAGGTGCGCCTGCTGACCTGGGCCCAACCGCAACAGGTGTTGCTCGATGACGCCGGGCAGGTGCGCGGCATGCGCTTTTCCCGTACCCACCTGGAAAACGGCCGACTGGTCATCGGCGCCGAGACCTTCGACCTGCCCGCCGACGCCATCTTCAAAGCCATCGGCCAGGCCTTCGACGACAACGCGCTGGTGGACCCGCTGGCTCGGGAACTCAAGCGCCAGGACGGGCGGATCCTGGTGGACGAACACCTGCGCACCAGCGTTCCCGGGGTCTACGCCGGCGGCGATTGCACCAGCCTCGACCAGGACCTCACCGTGCAGGCCGTGCAGCACGGCAAACTCGCCGCCGAGGCGATCAACGCTCAACTAATGCTTAACGTGGAGGCTGCGTAAATGGCCGATCTGTCGATTGTCTTCGCCGGCATCAAAGCCCCCAACCCGTTCTGGCTGGCCTCCGCGCCACCCACCGACAAGGCCTACAACGTCGTCCGCGCCTTCGAGGCCGGCTGGGGTGGCGTGGTCTGGAAAACCCTCGGTGAGGACCCGGCGGCGGTGAATGTGTCCTCGCGCTATTCGGCCCACTACGGCGCCAATCGCGAGGTCTTGGGCATCAACAACATCGAGCTGATCACCGACCGTTCCCTGGAGATCAACCTGCGGGAAATCACCCAGGTGAAAAAGGACTGGCCGGATCGGGCGTTGATCGTGTCGCTGATGGTGCCCTGCGTCGAAGAGTCCTGGAAGAACATCCTGCCCCTGGTGGAAGCCACCGGCGCCGACGGCATCGAGTTGAACTTCGGTTGCCCCCACGGCATGCCGGAACGGGGCATGGGCGCGGCGGTCGGCCAGGTGCCGGAGTACGTCGAGCAAGTGACCCGCTGGTGCAAGACTTATTGCTCGCTGCCAGTCATCGTCAAGCTCACACCGAACATCACCGACATCCGCGTCGCCGCCCGCGCGGCCCATCGCGGCGGGGCGGATGCGGTGTCGTTGATCAACACCATCAACTCCATCACCAGCGTCGACCTGGACCGCATGGTCGCCCTGCCCAGCGTCGGCAGCCAGAGCACCCACGGCGGTTACTGCGGCTCGGCGGTCAAGCCCATTGCGCTGAACATGGTCGCTGAAATTGCCCGCGACCCGCAGACCCACGGCCTGCCCATCTGCGGCATCGGCGGCATCGGCAGCTGGCGCGACGCTGCCGAATTCATTGCCCTGGGCAGCGGCGCGGTGCAGGTCTGCACGGCGGCGATGCTGCATGGTTTTCGCATCGTCGAAGAGATGAAGGACGGCCTGTCACGTTGGATGGACAGCCAGGGCCACGCCAACCTGCAAGCGTTCTCCGGCCGTGCGGTGGGCAACACCACCGACTGGAAGTACCTGGACATCAACTATCAGGTCATCGCCAAGATCGACCAGGAGGCGTGCATCGGTTGCGGGCGCTGCCACATTGCCTGCGAAGACACCTCGCACCAGGCCATCGCCAGCCTCAAGCAGGCGGACGGCACCCGTGTGTATGAGGTGATCGATGAGGAATGCGTGGGCTGCAACCTGTGCCAGATCACCTGCCCGGTGCAGGACTGCATCGAAATGGTGACGGTGGACACCGGCAAGCCGTTTTTGGATTGGAATCATGATCCGAGGAATCCCTATCATGTCACTGCTTGAAACTTGAGGTGCCTGGGCTGCCGTCATCGCGAGCAGGCTCGCTCCCACATTGGATTTGTGGTGAACACAAATTTTGTGTTCACCACCGATCCCCTGTGGGAGCGAGCCTGCTCGCGATAGGGCCATCAGCTTCACCACAAAAACTCAAGGCTCCAACCCAATCCCCCGCAATATCACACTGGTCACCGTCTGCACCGCCCGCTCGAACTGCATGTCCGACAGCGGCTGGTGATCATTGAGAATATTGATCTGATGATCGAAGTCGGCGTAGTGCTGGGTCGAGGCCCAGATCATGTAGAGCAGGCTTGAAGGCTCCACCGGCAGGATGCGTTTATCCTCCACCCACTGACGGATTTTCGCTTCCTTCATCTTGGCCCAATCATAGAGGCTGGCGTCCAGCGCTTCGCCCAGGGTCGGGGCGCCGTGGATGATTTCGTTGGCCCAGACTTTAGAGCCGTAGGGCCGGCTGCGGGAGTGGTTCATCTTGGCGCGGATGTAACTGCTGAGCACCACCCGCGGGTCGTCGAACATTTCGAAGCACAAGGCGTCCTGTTTCCAGACTTCCAGCAGGTCGAACAGCACGGCGCTGTACAGTTCGCTCTTGGTGCTGAAGTAGTAATGCAGGTTGGAACGCGGCAACTGCACTTCGGCGGCGATGTCGGCCATGGCGGTGCTGCCAAAACCTTTCTCGGCGAAGACCTTCTCGGCGGCCAACAGGATTTTCTCGACGTTACTGCGACGAATCTCGATCTTGTGATTGCCCATGAGGGCTCCCTGGCAACAGCGTTGGTCAAGACTAGCATTCACCCACTCTTGAAAACACCGATGCCGCTTGTGGGAAAGCTTTTGTGGCGAGGGAGCTTGCTCCCGCTCGGCTGCGCAGCAGTCGTAAAACCGGCTGGCGCGCTATCCCTGGAAAACCGCGTCAGTCCATTTTGGGGCTGCTGCGCAGCCCAGCGGGAGCAAGCTCCCTCGCCACAAAAGCGGGTTTTGCGTTATGTCGACTGGCGGGGTTCGACGTTATCCAGCGCGCGGTTCGCCAGCATTGCGCTCAGTTCGATCAGTTGCTGGATGCCCAGGGCAATGTGGCGCCTCGAGCCTTTCAGGTCGAAGGCCAGGTCATTGACCATGGCGTTGGCCGAGGCCAGGTTTTCGCTGAGGTTGGCGAGCAGGGTTTCGGTGTCGACGCCTTTGACCACGGTGAACAGTTGGCCGGGATCGGCCTCGGGTTTGCTGGGTTTGGGCTTGAGGTAGGAGTCGAGGATGCGGTCGGCGGCTTCGTCGAACGCTTTTGAGTTGGATGGATCTGTATCCGGTGGGTTGGGGGTTACTTTGAACATGGTTGAAGCTCCGATGCATTTAAAAGGGAGCCAACACCCTTTCGCTACCAAACGAATTAGGGTGGCGGCCATACGAAGGTTGGTAGACCGGGCATCGGAGCCGGCGCCTCCGAAGAGGCCCTGCGCATGGCCACCAAAAAGCGAAGTGCATGATCGCACTTGCAAGAGATGACGCTATGCACCGACACCAGGGCTACCAAACCCGATCGCTGATTCAATCAGCGACCCGGAAACGATAAAACCCTGGCCCAAGGCGCACAAGCCGGCGGATTCTGGCGCAGTTGTAGGCAACGGCGCAAGACAACGTAGCCCAATCCCGAACAATCCTACGTCTGGATAAACACAGGCCTGTTTGGACTGGAAACAGGGTTCACAACACACCTCTGTGGCGAGGGAGCTTGCTCCCGCTGGGTGGCGAAGCCGCCCCAAAAATTTCTGCGTTGAAACAAAAAACCGGGGCCTGCTTCGCAGTCCAGCGGGAGCAAGCTCCCTCGCCACAAGAGCCCGCTTCAGCCTTCCGGTCGCCTACATTCGACTAATGTCTTAGACCAGTCATCGCACAACCAAGCCCCCTCACCGCTATTCTCAAACCCCGTATCCACTCGGTGCCACCGCTTTCGTTCCTGGCCTGCGCCAGCGACAGCCATTGCACTGCCTCATTTTGAAGCACACCCCAGTTGGATAATTCCGATAATGGCCAGTTGACAACGAGCAGCCGCTTCCAAATAATCATCGCCATGTTGTACGACGACGTATGACAAATAAAAACAACAAAAAAGTAGGGAGCGCCATAGTGAGCACACGTGTCCGTTTTTCGCCCAACCATCGTCCAAACCGCCGTACCCTTCTGAGCTCCAGCCCCGCCCTGGTCCTGCTCGGTTGCAGCAGCCTTGCCGCATTTCTGCCGATGACCGCCAGCGCCGAAGGCTTCGTCGATGACGCCAAGGCCACGTTGAACCTGCGCAATTTCTACATCAACCGCAACTTCACCAACCCGAACAACGCCCAAGGCAAAGCCGAAGAATGGACCCAGAGCTTCATCCTCGACGCCAAGTCCGGTTTCACCCAAGGCACCGTCGGCTTCGGCGTGGATGTGCTGGGGATGTACTCGGTCAAGCTCGACGGCGGCCGTGGTACTGCGAACACGTCCTTGTTGCCGATTCATGACGACGGTCGCCCGGCTGACGACTACGGTCGCCTGGGCGTGGCTCTCAAGGCCAAGGTCTCGAAGACTGAGCTGAAGGTCGGCGAATGGATGCCGGTGCTGCCGATCCTGCGTTCCGACGACGGTCGTTCCCTGCCGCAAACCTTCCGCGGCGGCCAGGTGACCTCCACCGAAATCAACGGCCTGAGCCTCTACGGCGGCCAGTTCCGTGGCAACAGCCCGCGCAACGACGCGAGCATGGAAGACATGTCGATGAACGGCCGCGGCGCGTTCACCTCCGACCGTTTCAACTTCGGCGGCGGCGAATACGCCTTCAATGAAAAACGCACCCAGGTCGGCGTCTGGTACGCGGAACTGTCCGACATCTACCAACAGCAATATTTCAACCTGACCCACAGCCAGCCCATGGGCGACTGGACCCTGGGCGCCAACCTCGGTTACTTCACCGGCAAGGAAAACGGCAGCGCGTTGGCCGGCGACCTGGACAACAAAACCGCGTTCGCCATGCTCTCGGCCAAATACGGCGGCAACACTTTCTACGTCGGCCTGCAGAAAGTCGGCGGCGATGACGCCTGGATGCGCGTCAACGGCACCAGCGGCGGCACCCTGGCGAACGACAGCTACAACTCCAGCTACGACAACGCCAAGGAAAAATCCTGGCAAGTGCGTCACGACTTCAACTTCGCCGCTGTCGGCGTGCCGGGCCTGACCCTGATGAACCGCTACATCAGCGGCGACAACGTGCACACCGCCACCGTCGACGACGGCAAGGAATGGGGCCGCGAAAGTGAACTGGCCTACACCGTACAGAGCGGTGTACTGAAAAGCCTGAATGTGAAGTGGCGTAACTCGTCGCTTCGTCGTGACTTCAGCACCAACGAATTCGATGAAAACCGAATCATCTTCAACTACCCGATTTCGCTGCTGTAACACAGGATATTGCCATGGGCGCATCCCATGGCTATCTGCGGCAGGGACGCCGATCCAGAGCGGTTCGTCGATCAAACGTTGACAAGGTAGCGGAAGGATAAGGATATTTCCTCTCGGTCGTACGACAACTTATAACAACTGTACCTCTCATTGTTTGCTCAGGTAATGCCATGACCACGACACAGATTCGCCACCCCTTCAATCGCCTGCTCTTGACCGGCGCCGCCGGCGGCCTTGGCAAAGTCTTGCGCGAACGCCTCAAGCCTTACGCCCGCCACATTCGCCTGTCGGACATCGCCAACATGGCCCCGGCCATCGACGAAAGCGAAGAAGTGGTGCCCTGCGACCTGTCGGATAAACAGGCCGTGCACCAGTTGGTGGAAGGCGTCGACGCCATCCTGCATTTCGGTGGTGTCTCGGTGGAGCGCCCGTTCGAAGAGATCCTTGGCGCCAACATCAGTGGCGTGTTCCACATTTATGAAGCGGCGCGCAAGCACGGCGTCAAGCGGGTGATTTTCGCCAGCTCCAACCACGTCATCGGCTTCTACAAGCAGGACGAGGCCCTCGACGCCCATTGCCTTCGCCGTCCGGATGGCTACTACGGCCTGTCCAAGTCCTACGGCGAAGACATGGCCAGTTTCTATTTCGATCGCTACGGCATCGAGACCGTGAGCATCCGCATCGGCTCGTCGTTCCCGGAGCCGCAGAACCGCCGGATGATGAGCACCTGGCTGAGCTTCGACGACCTCACCCAACTGATCGAATGCTCGCTCTACACGCCGAAGGTCGGCCACACCGTGGTCTACGGCGTGTCCGCCAACCGCGATGTCTGGTGGGACAACAGCCACGCCGCGCACCTGGGCTACCAGCCCAAGGACACTTCCGAAATTTTCCGCGACAAGGTCGAAGCGCAGCCGATGCCGGCCGCCGATGATCCGGCCAGGATCTACCAGGGTGGCGCCTTTGTCGCAGCCGGCCCGTTCGACGACTGATTCGCCTGTTGTTCATGGGATACGAACGAACCAAGGAATCACCATGCAAGCCGAATTGATTGTCGATGCACGCAATGCTGTCGGGGAAAGCCCGGTGTGGGTCCCCGAGGAAAACTCGCTGTACTGGGTGAACATCCCCAACGGCGGCCTGCAACGCTGGAACGCCAGCACTGGAAAAATCCAAGGCTGGGAAGCCCCCGAGATGCTCGCCTGTATTGCCCGCCACCAGGACGGTGGCTGGATCGCGGGTATGGAAAGCGGTTTCTTTCGCCTGCACCCCCATGACGACGGCAGCCTGGACAGCGAACTCTGTGCAAGCGTCGAACACAGCCGCACCGACATGCGCCTCAACGATGGCCGTTGCGACCGCCAGGGCCGTTTCTGGGCCGGCAGCATGGTACTGAACATGGGCGCCAACGCCGATGAAGGCCGGATGTACCGTTATGACGCCGGGCAACGCAGCCCGGTGGAGGCGCAACTGAGCGGGTTCATCGTGCCCAACGGGCTAGGTTTCAGCCCCGACGGCCGGACGATGTACCTCTCCGATTCCCACCCGCTGGTGCAGCAGATCTGGGCCTTCGACTACGACATCGACAGCGGCACCCCGTCCAACCGGCGGCTGTTCGTTGACATGATGCCCCTGGCCGGTCGCCCGGATGGCGCTGCGGTGGACGCCGACGGTTGCTACTGGATCTGCGCCAACGACGCCGGGCTGATTCACCGTTTCACCCCGGACGGACGTCTCGACCGTTCGCTGGAAGTGCCGGTGAAAAAACCGACCATGTGCGCCTTTGGCGGCAGCCAGCTGGACACCCTCTTCGTCACCTCGATCCGTCCGGGCGACGACAACGATCCGCAGTCCCTGGCCGGTGGCGTGTTCGCCCTCAACCCCGGCGTCAAGGGCCTGGCTGAACCTGCTTTCGGAGGACGGAAACACTCCGCGAATTGATCTGCTTTGCCGCTTCACATCGATAGACATAAAAACAACAACACTGGAGATTGACCATGAATTTCAAACGCACACTTCTGATCGCGGCCTTGCCCCTGGCCTTCCTGGCCCAGGCGGCAAATGCCCTCACCCTCAAGATCGCCGACATTCATCCCGCCGGCTACCCGACCGTGGTTGCCGAGCAATCCATGGGCGAAGCCTTGGAAAAGGCGAGCAACGGCGAATTGAAGTTCAAGTATTTCCCGGGTGGCGTACTGGGCTCTGAAAAAGAAGTCATCGAGCAGATGCAAGCCGGCGCGATCCAGATGTCCCGCGTCAGCCTGGGCATCGTCGGCCCTGTGGTGCCGGACGTGAACGTCTTCAACATGCCGTTCATCTTCCGCGACCAGGCCCACATGCGCGCCGTCATCGACGGTGAAGTCGGCGATGCAATCCTCGACCGCATCACCAACTCCGAGTTCGGCCTGGTAGCCCTGGCCTGGATGGATGGCGGCACGCGCAACCTCTACACCAAGAAGCCGGTGCGCAAGATCGAAGACCTCAAGGGCATGAAGATTCGCGTCCAAGGCAACCCGATGTTCATCGAGACTTTCAACGCCATGGGCGCCAACGGCATCGCCATGGACACCGGCGAGATCTTCAGCGCCTTGCAGACCGGCGTGATCGATGGCGCGGAAAACAACCCGCCGACCATGCTCGAGCACAACCACTTCCAGAACGCCAAGTTCTACAGCCTGACCGGCCACCTGATCCTGCCTGAGCCAATCGTGATGTCGAAAATCACCTGGAACAAGCTCACCCCAGAGCAGCAGGACATGGTGAAAAAAGCCGCCAAGGCTGCCCAGGCTGAAGAGCGCGTGCTGTGGGACAAGAAGTCCGCCGCCAGTGAAGAAAAACTCAAGGCCGCCGGCGTCGAGTTCATCACCGTCGACAAGAAACCCTTCTATGACGCCACTGCGCCGATCCGGGCCAAATACGGTGCGCCGTACGCCGACCTGATCAAGCGTATCGAAGCCGTTAAGTAAGGTCTCTCAAACTGTACTCATGAAAAGGCTGGGCGCGCCTGCGGTTAAAAGGCGCGCCCGGTTACGGTGGAACCCGATGAAGAATTTGCTGCTGCGTATCAACGACACGATTTACATGACTTGCATCTGGGTGGCCGGCCTTTCTGTCCTCGCCGTTGCGCTGATGATTCCGTGGGGGGTGTTCGCCCGCTACGTACTCGGTACTGGCTCAAGTTGGCCGGAGCCCACCGCCATCTTGCTGATGATCGTATTTACCTTCATCGGTGCCGCTGCCAGCTACCGCTCCGGCTCGCACATGGCCGTGGACATGGTCACCAGCCGCATGCCCCCGCACTGGCAAACCTTGGCTTCGGTTTTCACCCAGCTATTGATGGCGGCGGTGTGCATTTTCATGACCGTCTGGGGCACCAAGCTGTGCATGACCACCTGGAATCAATTCATGAGCGCCATCCCCACCCTGCGCGTCGGCATTACCTACATGCCGATCCCGATCGGTGGTTTCCTGACGTTGATTTTTGTCCTGGAAAAACTCTTGCTGGGTGATCAAAGCAAGCGTCGGGTCGTGCAGTTCGACCTGGTTGAAGAAAACGAAGGTGCCGCTTAATGGACGCTCTGATTCTGCTGGGCAGTTTTTTGCTGTTGATCCTGATCGGCATGCCGGTCGCCTATGCGTTGGGCGCTGCCGCCCTGATCGGGGCGTGGTGGATCGATATTCCGTTCCAGGCCATGATGATCCAGGTAACGGGCGGGGTGAACAAATTCTCGCTGCTGGCCATTCCCTTTTTCGTCCTGGCCGGTGCGATCATGGCCGAAGGCGGCATGTCCCGCCGCTTGGTGGCCTTCGCCAGTGTGCTGGTAGGCTTCGTGCGCGGTGGCCTGTCCCTGGTCAACCTCGTGGCCTCGAGTTTCTTTGGCGCGATCTCCGGTTCCTCGGTGGCCGATACCGCCTCGGTCGGCTCCGTGCTGATCCCGGAAATGACACGCCGGGGCTACCCGCGTGAATACGCCACCGCCGTCACCGTCAGTGGTTCGGTACAAGCGCTGCTGACACCGCCAAGCCATAACGCGGTGCTGTATTCGCTCGCCGCCGGCGGCACCGTCTCCATCGGTTCGCTGTTCATGGCCGGCATCGTCCCCGGCATCATGATGAACCTCTGCCTGATGGCGCTGTGCCTGGTTTTCGCGAAAAAGCGCAATTACCCCAAGGGCGAAGTCATTCCGCTCAAACAAGCGCTGAAGATCTGCAAGGAAGCCATGTGGGGCATGATGACCCTGTTCATCATCCTTGGCGGCATTCTCTCGGGTGTGTTCACCGCCACCGAATCGGCCGCTATCGCCGTGGTGTGGGCGTTCTTCGTGACCATGTGCATCTATCGCGACTACAAGTGGAGCGAGTTGCCGAAACTGATGCACCGTACGGTACGCACCATCTCCATCGTGATGATCCTGATCGGCTTCGCCGCCAGCTTCGGCTACATCATGACGCTGATGGAAATCCCGGCGAAGATCACCACCGCGTTCCTGACCCTGTCGGACAACCGCTACGTGATCCTGATGTGCATCAACGTGATGTTGCTGCTGTTGGGGACCGTGATGGACATGGCGCCGCTGATCCTGATCCTGACGCCGATCCTGATGCCAGTGATCGTCGGCATCGGCGTGGACCCGGTGCAGTTCGGCATGATCATGCTGGTGAACCTGGGTATCGGCCTGATCACGCCACCGGTGGGCGCAGTGTTGTTCGTCGGTTCCGCCATCGGCAAGGTCAGCATCGAAAGCACGGTCAAGGCCCTGCTGCCGTTCTACGCCATGCTGTTCGTGGTGTTGATGCTGGTGACCTACGTGCCTGCCATTTCGCTGTGGTTGCCGCATTTGGTGTTGTAACAGAAAACAATAGGTCCCCTTGTGGCGAGGGGATTTATCCCCGCTGGGCTGCGCAGCGGCCCTTAAGGTCTGGATCTCGGTACATCAGACAGATCGAGATTGCTGGTTTTGGGGCTGCTTTGCAGCCCGGCGGGGATAAATCCCCTCGCCACAACAGCTCTTTCACCTTGTTAAACAAGGCCACCATGACGCAGCCCCTTCTCTACCTCGAAGACGAACTGACCCGCCTGACCCTGGCCCCGCACCTGGGCGCCAGCCTCGTTGAATGGACATTGCGCAGCACCGGCGCTCCCCTGCTACGCCCGCCCGCGCCGCACGCACTGGAAAACGGCATGCCAGGCAAACTCGGCTGCTTCCCGTTGATCCCGTGGTCGAACCGGATCGCCCAAGGCGGTTTCGATTGCCCCGGCGGCTGGCTCGCCCTGGAAGCCAACAGCCCCAACGATCCGTTTCCGATCCATGGCAGTGCCTGGCAGCAACCGTGGCAAGTGACTGAGCACAGCGCCCAGGAAGCCTTGTTGCAACTCGACAGCCAAACCCCATTTGCCTATTGCGCCAGCCTGCGGATCCGCTTGAGTGGCGGCCAGTTGCAAATGGCGTTGCATGTGACACATATGGCCGAACAGGCCGCCTGGCACGGGCTGGGTTTGCATCCGTATTTCCCGCGCACAACCGGTACTCGCCTGCAAACCGGTGCCAGCGAAGTGTGGATGTGCGACGCCGCGAAACTGCCAACGGAACTGAGGGGCGTTCCCTCGGAGTGGGATTTCCAGCAGTCCCGGTTACTGCCGGACACCCTTGTCGACAACGGCTTCGGTGGCTGGGATGGGCAGTGCCTGATCCAACAACCGGACCTGGGTTATGAACTGGAATGCCGTGCCAGCGGCAGCGATTATTTCCTGCTGTACTGCCCAGTCGGTTTGGATTTCTTCTGCATCGAACCGGTCAGTCATCCGGTCAATGCCCATCACCTGCCAGGACGGCCAGGGTTGCGTTTGCTTGAGCAAGGGCAATCGGTGGCGTTGGGGTTTTCGATGCAGTGCCGAGCGTTGTAAACATCACGCGTTCCCCGTGGTCAGGCGGATCACATCGCCCCCTGTGGCGAGGGAGCTTGCTCCCGCTCGGCTGCGAAGCAGCCGCCGTGGGTCAAGACCGTATGGGCCTGCTTCGCAGTCCAACGGGAGCAAGCTCCCTCGCCACAAAGGCAATGTGCAATCCTGATTCGTCGTCGCTAAGCCCGCACCAGCATGAACACCGCCACCGTCAGGCACACCCCGGCAAACCCCACCTGCAACGCCCGGGCCGGGACCTGGGCCGACCATCGCCGCCCGAGCACCATCCCAGCAATACTCGCCGCAATGAACACCGCACCGACCCGGTCGATGCTCACGCCGGCATGAAACGCGCCCACCACGCCAATCAGCGAAATCAGGCTGATGACCATCAAGGACGTCGCGACGATCCCGCGCATCTGCACGTCAGTCAGTTGCTTGAACGCCGGCACGATCAGGAAGCCGCCGCCCACGCCCAGCAACCCCGAGACCATGCCTGTCACTGCCCCCAATGCCGACAGCGTAGCGGTGCAGCGGGCGGTCCAGGCCAGGCGCCCGGTCTGGCGGTCGAGCATGCAATTCTTCTGGCCCCAAATGGCGGCACCGTGATCGCTGGGCCCCGCTTGCGGCGTTTCCCGGCGCAACATGCGCGCCGCCACCAGCACCATCAACAGGCTGAACAGGATCATCAGGATTTTTTCCGAAAGCTGGTGGGCAAGGTAGATACCCAGCGGCGAGAACACCGCGCCCAGCAGCGCAATCAGCAATGCCGCTCGATAGCGCACCAGCCCATGGCGCAGCCCATCGATGGCCCCCACCGCCGCCGCGCTGCCCACCGCGAACAGCGCCACCGGCGCGGCCTGGGTCATGCTCCAACCCAGTCCCAACACCAATGCTGGCACCGCCAGGATGCCGCCGCCCGCGCCCGTCAGGCCAAGGACCAGGCCCATGACCACACCAAAAAAACTTGCCAGTAACATTCAGGTTCTCTCAAGCCGCGCACACCTGTTGGCAGGTGCGATCGCATTTGCAGGACGCCTTGGCCCTCACTAAGCTGCGGACCATAAGTTGTAAACCTCAAGCGTAGCAACCGCTTCTTCCCGCACAGGTCCGCTGTCATGCCCGCGCAGATCCAAAGTTTTCTCGACCCCGCCTCCAAGACCTTTACTTACGTCGTGTACGAACACGACGGCGGGCACTGCGCGGTGGTGGATCCGGTGCTGGACTATGACCCGGCTTCGGGCCGTAGCGGCACCGAACAGGCCAATCGGGTGATCGCGTTCGTGCGCGAACATCGGTTGACGGTGCAATGGCTGCTGGAAACCCACGCCCACGCCGATCACCTGTCCGCCGCGCCTTATCTGCGTCGGGAACTGGGCGGCAAGATTGCCATTGGCGAGTCCATCGGCCAGGTGCAGAACGTGTTCAAGGCCCTGTTCAACCTGGAGCCGCAATTCGCCGTCGACGGTTCGCAATTCGACCACCTGTTCGCGGCCGACGAATCCTTCCTGATCGGCAACCTCAAGGCCACCGCGCTGCATGTGCCCGGCCACACCCCGGCGGACATGGCCTACCTGATCGATGGCGACGTGATATTGGTGGGCGACACGCTGTTCATGCCCGACGTCGGCACCGCCCGTTGCGACTTTCCCGGTGGCAACGCCCATCAGCTTTACGCCTCGATCCGCAAGCTGCTGGCCTTCCCTGCGGGCGTGCGGCTGTATGTGTGTCATGACTATCCACCGGAGGAGCGCGAGCCCCAGTGCGTGAGTACCGTGGGTGAACAGCGCCAGCACAATATCCATGTCCGCGATGGGATCGATGAAGCCGCGTTCGTGGCCATGCGTACCCAGCGCGACAAGACGCTGGGCATGCCAACCCTGCTGCTGCCGGCGATCCAGGTGAATGTGCGCGCCGGACACCTGCCACCGGCCGAGGGCAATGGCGTGACTTATCTGAAGATTCCGATCAACCAGCTCTAGACGCTTGGGGCTGCTGCGCCCGAGGCGTCGGACCGGCCCAGCGGGAGCCAGCTCCCTCGCCACGGCGGTGGGTCTGCTTGTGCTGATGTTGGAGGTGATGGCCCCATCGCAGTTCAAGCTCGCTCCCACAGGGGATTGGCGGCGGTCTGAGTACCCGGCAACGCCACAATCCCCTGTGGGAGCTGAGCTTGCTCCCACAAGAATCGGCGGCGGTCGCAGTACCCGGCAACACCACAAATCCAATGTGGGAGCGAGCTTGCTCGCGATGGCGGTGGGTCAGGCAACAATGAGCCGTCAGAAATCCACAACTCCCCTGTAGGAGCTGCCGAAGGCTGCGATCCTTTGATGTTCAGGTACCCAAGGTCAACCCATTGGCCGGCAACGGTAGCGCGGTCTTGTAGCGCACCTGCTTGAGGGCAAAGCTGGAGCGGATGTTCGCCACGCCCGGGACCTTGGTCAAAAAGTCCATCATGAACCGCTCCAACGACTGGATCGTCGGCACCAGCACGCGAATCAGGTAATCCGGATCGCCGGCCATCAGGTAGCACTCCATCACCTCCGGCCGGTCGGAAATCGCTTCCTCAAAGTGCTGCAGCGCCTCTTCCACCTGTTTCTCCAGGCTCACATGGATAAACACGTTGACGTGCAACCCCAACAAGTCGGCATCCAGCAGCGTGACCTGCTCGCGGATCACCCCCAGTTCCTCCATGGCCCGCACGCGATTGAAGCACGGCGTGGGGGACAGGTTGACCGAGCGGGCGAGATCGGCGTTGGTGATGCGGGCGTTTTCCTGAAGGCTGTTCAGAATGCCGATGTCGGTGCGATCCAATTTACGCATGAGACAAATAGTCCTGTTTTTTATCGTTGTGCAGATTTTTTATCTGCAAATGATCTGAACAGCAAGCGAACAGAGAAAAATATTCTTCTTCGTCGAGCCTATGATTGTTGTAGGACAATTTCCCACCTACCCAGGGAAATTCGTCAGCTAGCGCGCCCACTACAAGAAATTCACAAGATCGAGCGTAGAAAGCCATGAACCCAGCGTATGAACCGCTACGCCTGCACGTTCCCGAACCCTCGGGCCGTCCCGGCTGCAAGACCGACTTCTCCTACCTGCATCTGTCCGATGCCGGCACGGTGCGCAAACCTCCCATCGACGTCGAACCCGCCGACACCGCCGACCTGGCCCGCAGCCTGATCCGCGTGCTCGATGACCAAGGCAATGCCCTGGGCGATTGGGCCGCGGACATCCCCGTCGAGATCCTGCGCAAAGGCATGCGTGCCATGCTCAAGACGCGCATCTACGACAACCGCATGGTGGTCGCCCAGCGCCAGAAAAAGATGTCGTTCTACATGCAGAGCCTTGGCGAAGAAGCCATCGGCAGCGCCCAGGCCCTGGCGTTGAACATCGACGACATGTGCTTCCCCACCTACCGCCAGCAAAGCATCCTGATGGCTCGCGAAGTGCCGCTGGTGGACCTGATCTGCCAACTGCTGTCCAACGAGCGCGATCCCCTCAAGGGCCGGCAGTTGCCGATCATGTACTCGGTCAAGGACGCCGGTTTCTTCACCATTTCCGGCAACCTCGCCACGCAATTCATCCAGGGCGTGGGCTGGGGCATGGCCTCGGCGATCAAGGGCGACACCAAGATCGCCTCGGCCTGGATCGGTGACGGCGCCACCGCCGAATCGGACTTCCACACCGCCCTCACCTTCGCCCACGTCTACCGCGCGCCGGTGATCCTCAACGTGGTCAACAACCAGTGGGCGATTTCCACCTTCCAGGCCATTGCCGGCGGTGAAGCCACCACTTTCGCCGGACGCGGCGTCGGTTGCGGCATCGCCTCCCTGCGTGTCGATGGCAACGATTTCATGGCGGTCTACGCCGCCTCGCGCTGGGCCGCCGAACGCGCCCGCCGCAACCTCGGCCCGGCGCTGATCGAATGGGTCACCTACCGCGCCGGCCCGCACTCCACCTCCGACGATCCCTCCAAGTACCGCCCCGCCGACGATTGGAGCCACTTCCCGCTGGGCGATCCGATTGCCCGCCTCAAGCAGCACATGGTGAAGATCGGCCAGTGGTCCGAAGAGGAACATGCCGCCGTCACCGCCGAGCTCGAAGCCGAAGTGATCGCCGCGCAGAAGGAAGCCGAGCAGTACGGCACCCTCGCCGGCGGGCAGATTCCAAGCGCCGCGACCATGTTCGAAGACGTCTACAAAGAGATGCCGGAGCACTTGAAGCGCCAGCGTCAGCAGTTGGGGATCTGACATGAACGATCACAACAACAATATTGCGTTGGACACCGCCATGACCACTACCACCATGACCATGATCCAGGCCCTGCGCTCGGCCATGGACGTGATGCTCGAGCGCGACGACAACGTCGTGGTGTTCGGCCAGGACGTCGGTTACTTCGGCGGCGTGTTCCGCTGCACCGAAGACCTGCAGAACAAGTACGGCACTTCGCGGGTATTCGACGCACCGATTTCCGAAAGCGGCATCGTCGGCGTGGCGGTGGGCATGGGCGCCTATGGGCTGCGGCCGGTGGCCGAAATCCAGTTTGCCGACTACGTCTACCCGGCGTCGGACCAGATCATTTCCGAAGCGGCGCGCCTGCGCTATCGCTCGGCCGGCGAATTCACCGCACCGATGACCCTGCGCATGCCTTGCGGCGGCGGCATCTATGGCGGCCAGACCCACAGCCAGAGCATCGAGGCGATGTTCACCCAGGTCTGCGGCCTGCGCACCGTGATGCCGTCCAACCCCTACGACGCCAAGGGCCTGTTGATCGCGTCCATCGAAAACGATGACCCGGTGATCTTCCTCGAACCCAAGCGCCTGTATAACGGCCCGTTCGACGGCCACCACGACCGTCCGGTAACACCATGGTCCAAGCATCCGCAGGCACAAGTGCCGGACGGTTACTACACCGTGCCGCTGGACGTCGCCGCCATCACCCGTCCGGGCAAGGACGTGACCATCCTCACCTACGGCACCACGGTCTACGTTTCCCAGGTCGCCGCCGAGGAGACCGGCATTGACGCCGAAGTCATCGACCTGCGCAGCCTCTGGCCGCTGGACCTGGAGACCATCGTCAAGTCGGTGAAGAAAACCGGCCGCTGCGTGGTGGTCCACGAAGCCACCCGCACCTGCGGTTTCGGCGCCGAGCTGGTGTCGTTGGTGCAAGAACATTGCTTCCACCACCTGGAAGCGCCCATCGAGCGTGTCACCGGTTGGGACACCCCCTACCCGCACGCGCAGGAATGGGCGTATTTCCCTGGGCCGTCCCGTGTGGGCGCGGCGTTGAAACGGGTCATGGAGGTCTGAATGGGCACGCACGTTATCAAGATGCCGGACATCGGCGAAGGCATCGCGGAAGTTGAACTGTCGGTGTGGCACGTCAAGGTCGGCGACATGGTGGTCGAAGACCAGGTGCTGGCCGATGTCATGACCGACAAGGCCATGGTCGACATCCCTTCGCCGGTGCATGGCCGCGTCATCGCCTTGGGTGGCGAGCCCGGTGAAGTCATGGCGGTGGGCAGCGAACTGATCCGCATTGAAGTCGAAGGTGCGGGTAACTTGAAAGAATCGGCGCAACCGGCTCCAGCAGCGGCGGCTGTACCGGCGCCAAAGCCAGCGCCAGTGGCCACGCCTGGACCGGTGTTGGAAAAAACCGCCGCGCCACGCTGCGCCACGCAAGCTCCGGTGGCCCGCGACCCTGAAGAGCGCCCATTGGCCTCGCCGGCCGTGCGCAAGCACGCGCTTGACCTCGGTATCCAGTTGCGCCTGGTCCAGGGCAGCGGCCCTGCCGGGCGAATCCTGCATGAAGACTTGGAAGCCTATCTGGCCCAGGGCTCATCGCCACAAGCCAAGGGCGGCTCGGGTTATGCCGAGCGCCATGACGAGCAGCAGATCCCGGTGATCGGCATGCGCCGCAAGATCGCCCAGCGCATGCAGGAAGCGACCCAACGGGCCGCGCACTTCAGCTACGTCGAGGAAATCGACGTCACCGCATTGGAAGAGCTGCGGGTTCACCTGAATGAAAAACACGGCGCCAGTCGCGGCAAGCTGACCTTGCTGCCGTTCCTGGTCCGCGCCCTGGTCGTGGCCCTGCGGGATTTTCCGCAGATGAACGCCCGCTACGACGACGAGGCCCAGGTCATCCATCGCTCCGGTGCGGTGCATGTCGGTGTTGCCACCCAGAGCGACGTCGGCCTGATGGTGCCGGTGGTGCGTCACGCCGAAGCTCGCAGCCTGTGGGACAGCGCGACGGAAATCTCGCGCCTGGCCACGGCCGCCCGCAATGGCAAGGCCAGTCGCGATGAACTGTCCGGCTCGACCATCACCCTGACCAGCCTTGGCGCGTTGGGCGGCATCGTCAGCACGCCGGTGCTGAACCTGCCGGAAGTGGCGATTGTCGGCGTGAACAAAATCGTCGAGCGCCCGATGGTGATCAAGGGCCAGATCGTGATCCGCAAGATGATGAACCTCTCCAGTTCCTTCGATCACCGGGTGGTGGACGGCATGGACGCGGCGCAATTCATCCAGGCCCTGCGTGGCTTGCTCGAACAACCTGCCACTTTATTTGTGGAGTAAGCCATGCAAACTCTGAACACCAAGCTGCTGATCATCGGCGGCGGCCCGGGCGGTTACGTAGCGGCAATCCGCGCCGGCCAACTGGGCATCGAAACGATCCTGGTGGAAGGCCAGGCACTGGGCGGTACCTGCCTGAATATCGGCTGCATCCCGTCCAAGGCGTTGATCCATGTGGCCGAGCAGTTCCACCAGACCCGGCATCACAGCCAGGGCTCAGCCTTGGGCATCACGGTTTCGGCGCCATCGCTGGACATCGGCAAGAGCGTGGAATGGAAGGACGGTATCGTCGATCGCCTGACCACCGGCGTCGCCGCGTTGCTGAAGAAGCACAAGGTCCAGGTCATTCACGGCTGGGCCAAGGTCATCGATGGCAAGACTGTCGAGGTCGGTGATACCCGCATCCAGTGCGAACATCTGCTGCTGGCCACCGGCTCGAAAAGCGTCAACCTGCCGATGCTGCCCGTGGGCGGGCCGATCATTTCCTCCACCGAAGCCCTTGCCCCCACCTCAGTGCCCAAGCACCTGGTGGTGGTCGGCGGTGGCTACATCGGCCTGGAGCTGGGCATCGCCTATCGCAAGCTCGGCGCCGAGGTCAGCGTGGTCGAGGCCCAGGAGCGCATCCTGCCGGCCTACGACGGCGAGCTGACGCAACCGGTGCACGAGGCGCTCAAGCAATTGGGCGTGAAGCTGTACCTCAAGCACAGCGTCGAAGGTTTCGACGCCCAGGCCAGCACCTTGCAAGTGCGTGATCCCAATGGCGACACGTTGAACCTGGACACCGACCGGGTGCTGGTGGCGGTTGGGCGCAAACCCAACACCCAGGGCTGGAACCTCGAAGCGCTGAACCTGGCGATGAACGGTTCGGCGGTGCAGGTCGACAGCCGTTGCCAGACCAGCATGCGCAATGTCTGGGCCATCGGCGACCTGAGCGGCGAACCAATGCTCGCCCACCGGGCCATGGCCCAAGGCGAGATGGTCGCCGAGCTGATCGCCGGCCAGCACCGGGAGTTCAACCCGACGGCCATCGCGGCGGTGTGCTTCACCGACCCGGAACTGGTCGTGGTGGGCAAGACGCCGGACGAGGCCAAGGCTGCCGGCCTGGATTGCATCGTGTCGAGCTTCCCGTTCGCCGCCAACGGCCGGGCCATGACCCTGGAATCGAAAAGCGGTTTCGTCCGCGTCGTGGCGCGCCGGGACAATCACCTGATCGTCGGCTGGCAAGCGGTTGGCGTGGGCGTGTCGGAGCTGTCCACCGCATTCGGCCAATCCTTGGAAATGGGTGCGCGCCTGGAGGACATCGCCGGCACCATCCATGCCCATCCAACGCTGGGCGAGGCCGTGCAGGAAGCGGCGTTGCGGGCGTTGGGGCATGCGTTGCATCTGTAGGCTTGCGCTGCACCCGTGGCGAGGGAGCTTGCTCCCGCTGGGCTGCGAAGCGGCCCTAATCCAAGCGACGGGATTATCCAGTCACATCGCGTTCACCGGGTTACGACTGCTTCGCAGCCGAGCGGGAGCAAGCTCCCTCGCCACGGGGAGTCGTCAGCAAATATCTCCTGCTCCTTATCGCGCAGGCTGCGAAACACCCCCGGAATGAAGTATTGTTGTCCCCATTCAAAACGTCAGAAGCCTTGAACCGTTTCGACGGTTGTCAGGAAATAGAGGGTGTCATGGGTAACGAGAGCATCAATTGGGACAAACTGGGCTTTGACTACATCAAGACCGACAAGCGCTACCTGTCGCACTGGCGCGATGGCGCCTGGGACACAGGCACCCTGACCGAAGACAACGTGCTGCACATCAGCGAGGGCTCCACTGCCCTGCACTACGGTCAGCAGTGCTTCGAAGGCCTGAAGGCCTATCGTTGCAAGGACGGTTCGATCAACCTGTTCCGCCCGGACCAGAACGCCGCCCGCATGCAACGCAGCTGCGCCCGCCTGCTGATGCCGCACGTCGACACCGAGCAGTTCGTCGAAGCCTGCAAGCAAGTGGTCCGCGCCAACGAGCGCTTCATCCCGCCTTACGGCACCGGCGGCGCGCTGTACCTGCGCCCGTTCGTGATCGGCGTGGGTGACAACATCGGCGTGCGCACCGCACCCGAGTTCATCTTCTCGATCTTCTGCATCCCGGTCGGCGCCTACTTCAAGGGCGGCCTGACCCCGCACAACTTCCTGATCTCCAGCTTCGACCGTGCCGCCCCACAAGGCACCGGTGCGGCCAAGGTCGGTGGCAACTACGCCGCCAGCCTGATGCCCGGCTCCCAGGCCAAGAAGGCCAGTTTCGCCGACTGCATCTACCTGGATCCGCTGACCCACTCGAAAATCGAGGAAGTCGGCTCGGCCAACTTCTTCGGCATCACCCACGACAACAAATTCATCACCCCCAACTCCCCTTCGGTCCTGCCGGGCATCACCCGCCTGTCACTGATCGAACTGGCCAAATCGCGCCTGGGCCTGGAAGTGATCGAAGGCGACGTGTTCATCGACAAGCTGGCGGACTTCAAGGAAGCCGGCGCCTGCGGTACCGCTGCGGTGATCACGCCGATTGGCGGCATCAGCTACAAGGACAAGCTGCACGTGTTCCACAGCGAAACCGAAGTCGGCCCGATCACCCAGAAGCTCTACAAAGAGCTGACCGGCGTGCAGACCGGCGACGTGGAAGCGCCGGCGGGTTGGATCGTCAAGGTCTGATCCAACGCTTTTGTGGCGAGGGAGCTTGCTCCCGCGGGGCTGCGCAGCAGCCCCAAAATCTTGCGGTCGCTGCGCAACCGAGCGGGAGCAAGCTCCCTCGCCACAGTGACCACATCTGACTCAGTGATGAGACAGTTCAGTAACAAAAAGCCCACGCCTGTTCTTGCAGGGGTGGGCTTTTTTTACACTTCACTTCGCTCAGTTACTCCCGCCGCAAAACCGGCCATCGTCCCCAACGCTGGCGAAACCATCCGTAACCACTGACCAGCAGGATCCCGCCGAGCACCATCACCGCGCCAACGATAAAGTTCGGCTCCAGCGGCTCATCCAGCAACCAGACGCCAAATCCGACGCCGTACAGCGGCGTCATGAACGACAGCACCCCCAGTTGCGAAGCCAGGTAACGGCGTAGCAGGGAGAACCAGACCAGGAAACTGGCGAAGGACACCAGCAACACCTGGAACGCCATGCTGGCGATGAGTTGTGGCGTGGGATTGATCGTCGTTTGCCCCAGCACCGTCGACACTCCGATCAACAGCACCCCGGCGCCCACCAGTTGATACAGCAGCGTCTGGCTGGCCGGCACGTCGGTCAGCCGCGAACAGCGAACCGTCACCGTGGTTGCGCCCCACAGCGCCCCCGCCAGCAAGCCCATGCCGTCGCCAAGCAATGAGCTGCCGTTCGCTGCGCCCGAGCCGCCACTGAAGGCCACCACGACCCCGCCGAATGCAACGGCGATGCCCAACCATTGCGCCGGTTTGAGACGCTCGCTCGGCAGTTTCCAGTGCAAGCCGAGGGCGGCGAACATCGGTGCGGTGTAGAGGAAAATCACCATGTGCGAAGCCGTCGTATGGCGCAGGCCTTCGCCCACCAATACGAACTCCAAGGCAAACAACAACCCCACCAACAGGCCGGGGCGCCAGCTGCCATCGGTCAGGGACAGACGCTCACCGCGGGCCAGCACCAACAGCCAGACCAGTACCGCGGCGATGGCCGAGCGCACGCCCAGTTGCAGCATCGGCGCCATGTCGGCGGCGCCGCCCTTGATCGCGACTTGCTGGAAACCCCAAATGGCACAGAGGCCGGTCATTAGGGCGCAGACCTGGCCATCCAGGGCGCGGCGAGTGGTCATGGGAAAGGTCCTTTGGGCAGAAATAACAGATGAAAGGATTGTCTGCCTGACACCTTTGCTGGATATAGTGATTACCCGACAAGCCATCCCGGTAATCCGCCATTGCGGTCGATATGCAGCCTCCAGCCCAACACCTGAAGATCCCTCCGTTCGACGCGGCCCTGCCCTCGCCGATTTTCTTCCGTATCGGCTGCATGCCGGCCCACGCCACTTACCCGCGGCACCGGCATGCCTGGGGTGAGTTCGTCTATTCCTACAGTGGGGTGATGGAAATCGAGATCGCCCAGCACCATTACCTGGCGCCACCGCAGTACGGCATCTGGCTGCCGCCGGACATGGAACACGTGGGCTTCAATCGGCATGAGGCCTGTCATTGTTCGTTGTACCTGGCGGCCGAACTCTGCGGTGCGCTGCCGGCCGTACCCTGCGCGCTGACCTTGAGCCCGCTGATCCGCGCATTGCTGGAAGAACTGCGCAGCGACCCACCGAGCCAACCGCAGACGCCCGAGCAGCAGCGCTTGTTGCAGGTGCTGGTGGACAAGCTGACGCAGGCGCCCCATGTCGGCAGTTACTTGCCTTTCTCGGATGATCCACTGCTGGGGCCCGTATTGCGGGCCCTGGAGGCGAACCCCAGCGACCCGCGTTCCTTGCCGCAACTGGCCCGCGCCGCCAACACCACCGAGCGCACACTGATGCGCCGGGCCCAACGGGACCTGGGCATGTCCTTGGTGGAATGGCGCCAGCGCCTGAAAGTCATCGAGGCCCTGGCCCTGCTCGAACGCGGCCAGAGCGTGGAAACCATCGGCCTGGACCTGGGCTACAGCAGCGCCTCGGCATTCATCAGCATGTTCCGCAAAATGATGGGCACCACGCCGGATGAATATCGGCGCAGGCACATGGCTGGATGACGAGGGTGGTGCTGGAATGGCTATCGCGAGCAAGCTCGCTCCCACAGGGGATTTGGGGTGGACATGGGCCTTGTGTTCAGCGCAGATCCATAGTGGGAGCGAGCTTGCTCGCGATAGCGACAGTGGGTTTGGCGTCGATTTCGGCATTGATCCCAAACCGCGACGCCATTTCCCTGCGACCACTGGCCGTCACCCCCAGCGCCCGGCTGTCCAAATCCTGGGTCACCCATTTGCGCTTGATCGCCACTTGCAGCAACGCCGCGCCCAAGGCTCCCCCCAGGTGCGGGCGGCGCATGCTCCAGTCCAGGCAGGGGCAGGCGAATCGGCGGCGTTGCGTGGCCAGGCGCTGGACATCGATACCCAATCCGTCGAACACCGCTTCGCCGGATTCACTCAGCCGATAACCCTCGCCCTCCACCTCCACCAACCACCCCATCTCGAACATGCGATCGTGCAGGCGCACCGCCAAGGTGCCGGCCATGTGGTCGTAGCAGGTGCGGGCAAATTGCAGGCGATCCGGCGTGCGCGGCGTGAAGGTCGGCGCGGCGCTCTGGCCGATCACCATCAGCGCCTCCAGTGCCTGGGCTACGCGCGGGTCCGCCAAACTGTAATAACGATGCCGCCCCTGGACATGCAGGCGCACCAGGGCCATCTGCTTGAGTTTCGCCAGATGGGCGCTGGCGGTTGAAGCGCTGACCTCGGCGATGCTCGCCAACTCGGTACTGGTGCGGGCATGGCCGTCCATCAGCGCACAGAGCATTCGGGTGCGGGCCGGCTCGGCGATGGCCGCGGCCACCTGGGACACGCCCAGATCATGCTGTTCTGCGTTCATATTTCGCTCCCTGACGAATCAAGCCATGCATCGACTGGAGATAGTAGCAACACTTTCTTCCTCACGAACAAGGCAGCGCTTCATGGACCCGATCACCGCCGCGACGCATCCCGACCCTTACCCTTTCTACGCCACCCTGCGCGCCGCCGGCGGGCTGGCCTTCGACCCCGGGCTGAACCTGTGGATCGCCAGCAGCGCCGAAGC
Organism: Pseudomonas sp. LARHCG127; assembly: GCF_052871455.1. Lineage (NCBI taxonomy): Bacteria > Pseudomonadati > Pseudomonadota > Gammaproteobacteria > Pseudomonadales > Pseudomonadaceae > Pseudomonas > Pseudomonas sp. LARHCG127. Next base: position 460,753 of record NZ_JBIXJT010000001.1, on the reverse strand, counting down.
AGTGTGTGCAGCCTTGCATCATCCCGATTGCCATGTGCGCCCGGCCCACGAGCCCGTGCCCAAGGCCATCGCCGGGGGGCCGGCCGGCCGCGTGTTCGGCCACCTGATGCGCATGAATGAAGGCGAACGCCAGCGGTGCCCGAGGGCGGCGATTGCGCAGGGGTTGCAGGACATCGCCCCCCGACAGGTCGAAGCACTGGTCAGGGCCCGCTTGCTCCGGGACGGCGCCGAAGGCCTGCATCAGGCCCAGTTCATCGGGCCGGTCAGCGTGGTCGCGGCGTTGCTGGGTTTCAACCCGACGGACAGTCACCTGATCAGCGAATTGACGGGGAGCTTCGTCGCCTGCCTGTCGCCCCTGAGCCAGGCGCCGCAACTGGACGCAGCGCACCGGGCCAGCGAGCAACTGGCCAGGTTGTTCGAGGAACGGATCGAGGCGCAGGACAACCCTTTGTTGACGCACATTGATCAAGGCTTCGACGGCACGGCGCCGGACAGCAAGATCGCCAACCTGATCGGCTTGCTCTCGCAAACGTACGAAGCCACGGCTGGCCTGATCGGCAACGCGCTGCTGGCGCTGATCGACGACCCGGCGTTACGCCAGGCACTGCGGGACGATCCGGCACAAGTCGGCCCGTTGCTGGCCGAAGTCCAGCGTTTCGACCCGCCCGTGCAGAACACCCGCCGCTTCGTCGCCGCTCCTTGCGAAATCCTCGGCAGCGCCTTGAACCCCGGCGAAACGATCCTGGTGCTGCTGGCCTCGGCCAACCGCGATCCGCAGCTCAACCCACGACCGGACACGCTGTTGCTCGACCGACCGAACCGCCGCAGTTTCAGCTTCGGCAGCGGGCGTCATGAATGTCCGGGCCAAACCCTGGCCATGGGCATCGCCCACGCCACCCTGGCGGTACTTCTGGAAAGCGAACCCGGATTGGAGCAGTTGACCTGGCGCTACCGTCCCTCGGTCAACGGACGCACCCCAGCGTTCAGCGAGCGATCCTGACCCGCTCCACTCCCCTCAATCATCCCGGGTCAGGACTTCCAGTAACTCGATTTCGAAAATGAGGTTGGCGTTGGGCTTGATATGGGCGCCCATGGACCGCTCACCGTAGGCCAGGTGCGCCGGCACCAGCAGCTTGCGCTTGCCGCCGACTTGCATGCCCATCAGGCCCAGGTCCCAGCCCTTGATGACACGGCCGGTGCCAATCACGCATTGGAAAGGTTTGCCGCGACTGTAGGACGAATCGAATTCGGTGCCGTCTTCGAGGGTGCCGCGGTATTGGGTGGTGATCAGCGCACCTTTGACTACGCTTTTGCCGTCGCCCTGTTGCAGGTCGATGATTTGCAGTTCTTCATTCATGGCGTATCCCTCGTGTGATCCAGGCGCGGGGTTTTCGCAGAAATCAGGGCCCATGGCAAACGTTGTCTGCCATGGCCAGGGAACCGCAACGGCCTCTTCGGTTCACATGGGTATCGACCCTGCATTTCAGATAAGGATTTTCTGATGATCGACTCTCGCCCGCTCCACGGTTTCATTCCGCCGTACATCCTCAACCGCATCATTGCCCATGGCTCCGAACAGCAACGTTCCAGCGCCCTCGGCACCTTGACTCACGTGCGCAACCTGCGGCACAACCCTGGCCCGCCCAGCCACCCGCCCGTCGCGGCCGCGCTGCCCAAGCCCGGCAAGGCCGGACACCCGCAACGCAGCGTGCACGACGCCCAGAACCGCATGGAACTGCCCGGCCAGCCGGTACGCCTGGAAGGCCAGCCGGCCAGTGGCGACCCGGCCGTGGACGAAGCCTACGATGCCCTCGGCGCCACCTATGATTTTTTCTGGAAGGTCCTGGGGCGCGACTCCATCGACAACAAAGGCTTCGCCCTGGTGGGCAGCGTGCATTATGGCCAGGGCTATGAAAACGCCTTCTGGAACGGCGCGCAGATGGTATTCGGCGACGGCGACGGCGAAATCTTCCAGCGCTTCACCCGCTCCCTCGACGTGGTGGCCCACGAACTGGCCCATGGCGTCACCGAAAGCGAAGCCGGGTTGATCTACGCCAACCAGTCCGGTGCGCTGAACGAGTCCATCTCCGACGTGTTCGGTGTGCTGGTCAAGCAATTCGTGCTCGAACAGACCGCCGACCAAGCCGACTGGCTGATCGGCGCCGACCTGCTCACCGACAAGATCAACGGCGACGGCCTGCGCAGCATGTCCAACCCCGGCACCGCCTACGACGACCCGTTGCTGGGCAAGGACCCGCAACCGGCGCACATGCGCGAGTTCGTGATTACCCGCGAAGACAACGGTGGCGTGCACATCAACTCTGGCATTCCCAACCGGGCCTTTTATCTGGCCGCGACCACGCTGGGCGGATTTGCCTGGGAAAAGGCCGGCCGGATCTGGTATGAAACCTTGTGCGACCGAAGACTGGCCAATGACGCGTCCTTCAGCGCCTTCGCCCGCCTGACTGTCGAGCACGCCCGCCAGCGCTTCGGCACGCGGGAAGTGCAAGCGGTGCAGAACGGCTGGGCCCAGGTCGGCGTCGACCTGACACAGGAGAGCTGATGAAAACCCTTCCAGACCTCGACGACAAGGCCGTGGTACGGCTGTCGCGCCAGGGCGGCGTGGCCGCCATCCCTGCGCGGACCCGGCCACGGGAAATCGAGTTCGCCCAGTGCGACCTCGACCAGCGCACCCGCATCTGCTCGGTCCTGGAGGGCTGCCTGCCGCTGACCTCCTCCACGCCCGGGCGCGGGGACCAGCGTTTTTTCCAGATCGAGGTGCGTTATCGCGCCAACGATCAGGACGACGAGATGGTGCTGCAGGTGCCCGAGGACCGGGCACCTGGCGAGTTGGTGCATTTGTGGGACAAAGGTGAAGTGCTTTAACGGGTGGCCGGAACGATCTTGACGATGGCGCCGGACACGGTTTCGATCAACAAGTACTTGTCGTCGATCTGCACCCATTGCTGGTCGTTTGTCGGCTGCTCGAGTGCCTTCTGCTTCCAGTCTTTCACGGCCCTGTCCGCACGCTGGTAGTCCGCCGGTACCCGGTCGTTCTCCACCAGCCTGCGGCCATTGCTCGGCGAATGCTCCAGGGCGTCACCGGTTTTCTCGACCGCTTGCGCAACAGGCCCAAAGGCGGTGAGGCCAGCGATCAGGAACAGGCGGGCGATCAGGGTGGGTTGGCGCATAGAAAAACTCCAAATTATTCAAAAGACTAGAATCTGGGACTGCGCGGGCGGCGAATCATTCCGTTTACTGTTGCTTCTGAAGGCCCCCTTCCCCTGTGGCGAGGGAGCTTGCTCCCGCTGGGTTGCGCAGCGGCCCCAATCCAGGCAACGCGTTCATCCAGTGATACCGCATTCACCGGGTTTGCGACTGCTGCGCAGTCGAGCGGGAGCAAGCTCCCTCGCCACGGTTGCGCATGGCATAGTGGCAAGCCTGAACGACAACACCCGCCGGACGGACCCACCATGAGCACCACCACCTCTTCCCCTGCCCTCAAGGAAATCTTCAACAACGCCCGCCTGGAGCACATCGCCGGCGAAATGCGCGGGGTGTACCCAGCCTTCGACGCCAAGGCGTTCTTGCACATGGCCAACGATGGGCTGGCCGATTTGTCGGTGATGCAGCGCATGGCCCGGGTCAGTGAGTGCCTGCACGCGGTGCTGCCCCTCGATTACGAGACGTCGCTGGAGGTGCTGCGCGCCCTGGCCCCGCGCCTGAACAGCATGTTCGTCAGCATGTTCCTGCCGCATTACGTGGCATCCTACGGCCGGCATCGCTTCGACGTGTCGTTGGACGCGCTCAAGTATTTCACCCGGTTCGGCTCGTCGGAGTTCGCCGTGCGCCACTTCCTGCGGGACGACCTGGAACGCACCCTCAAAGTCATGCACGACTGGGCGCTGGACGCCAACGAGCACGTGCGCCGCCTCGCCAGCGAAGGCAGCCGGCCACGCCTGCCGTGGTCGTTTCACTTGGAGCCGATCCAGGCCAACCCCGACCTCGCCGCCGCGATCCTCGACACGCTCAAGGCCGACGACAGCCTTTATGTACGCAAATCCGTGGCCAACCACCTCAACGACGTCACCAAGCAGCATCCCGACTGGGTGCTGGACCAGATCGAAGGCTGGCCACTGCAAGACCGTCACACGGCGTGGATCGCCCGGCATGCGCTGCGTAGCTTGATCAAGCAAGGCAACCCCAGGGCACTGGGGGTGATCGGCGCCGGCGGCAAGGCGCAGGTCCAGGTGTTGGATTTGCAGGTGACGCCAGCGGTGATTCGACTGGGGGAACAGGTCACGCTGTCCTTCACCGTGCAATCAACCCTCGAACAGAGCCAGCGCCTGGTGATCGACTACGCCGTCGACTACGTGAAGGCCTCGGGCGGCACTTCGGCCAAAGTCTTCAAGCTCAAGACCTTCGACCTGCCCGCCCAGGGTCGCGTCAACCTCAGCCGTTCCCAATACATTCGCGAGCTGACCACCCGCAAACACTACGCGGGCCGGCATGCCGTGCACCTGCTGGTCAACGGCGAGCGACTGGGTAGCACGGCGTTCGATATCGTTCCCTGAGGGCGTCTCAGACCACCGCCAGGCGCTTGGCCTGGCGAATCTCCCGCAGGAAACCCTCGGCCGGCAGCGGATGGCCCAACAGGTAACCTTGCAGCGAATCGCAGCCCAGCTGGGTCAGGAAGTCTTGCTGCACATCGGTCTCCACGCCTTCGGCGACGATCCGCAGGCCCAGGGCCTGGCCGAGGGCGACGATGGCCGAGACGATGGCCGCGTCATCGCTGTCGTGCTCCAGGTCGCGCACGAAGCCGCGGTCGATCTTCAGCTCGTTGGCCGGCAGGCGCTTGAGGTACATCAGGCTCGAATAGCCGGTGCCAAAGTCGTCGATGGACAGATCCACGCCCATGTCCGACAGCTGTTGCAGCACCGTCATGCTTGCGTCCGCATCGCTCATGGCGGTGGTTTCGGTGATTTCCAGGGTCAGGCTGTTGGCCGGCAGCTTATGCGTCTCCAACGCCTTGGCCACGCTCTGCACCAAACCGGTGTGGCAGAACTGCAAGGCCGAGAGGTTCACCGCGATGCGCCAGTCGGTATAACCGAGCACGTACCATTCGCGCATCTGCCGGCAGGCCTCGTTCAAGACCCATTCGCCGATGGGGATGATCAAGCCGGTCTTTTCCGCCAGGTCGATGAACGTGTCGGGCATCAACAGGCCCTGGGTCGGGTGGGTCCAGCGCAACAAGGCCTCGGCCCCGACCGGACGGCCATTGGCCGCATCGAACTTGGGCTGGTAATGCAGGCTGAACTGCCGCTGTTCGACGGCCGTGCGCAAATCTTGCAGCAACTGCAATTGCTTGCGGGCGTTGCTGTTCATCGATGCGTCGAAAAAGCTGTAGCCGTTCTTGCCGGCGCCCTTGGCGTGATACATCGCCGCGTCGGCGTTCATCAACAGCTCTTCGGCGCTCTGGCCATTGCCAGGGTAAACGGCGATGCCGACGCTGGCGGATATCTGCAAGTCATGGTCAGCCACCCGGAACGTGCGCCCGATCAAGCCGACCTGACGGGCTGCCAGGCGCAGGGCATCGTCGGGCTCGGCCAGTTGCACCAATAGCACGAACTCGTCACCGCCGATCCGCGCCAGGGTGTCCTGGCTACGCAGGTCTTCGCGCAGGCGCAGGGCCACGTCCCGCAGCAACAGATCGCCCATGTGGTGACCAAAGGCGTCGTTGACCGGCTTGAAACCGTCGAGGTCGATGAACATCAAGGCAAAGCAACCGCCCTGCTCTTGCACCCGATGCATGGCCTGGTCGATCCGATCGGCCAGCAGCACACGGTTGGGCAGTCCGGTGAGGGGGTCGTGCAGGGCCAACTGAGTCAGTTCCCGGTTGGCCTGGGTCAGGGACTGGGCCAGCTCGGCGGTGCGGGCTTCCAGGCGCGCATCGAGAATCGAGGTCAGCAGGGCAATGGCCAATACCGCCAGGGTGGTGATCAATACCAGATTGTCCAGGCCCTTGCCGCTCAAGCCATCCAGCGAGCCGCAAAAGCTGCCCTCGCTGAAGCGCGCCCCCGCCATGCCGGTGTAGTGCATGCCAACGATGGCGATGCCCATGATCACCGCGGCGCCCGCCCGTGCCAGACGCACGTGGGGGGTGTTCTGGCGCAGGCGAAAGGCAATCCACAGCGCCGCGGCAGACGCGCCGACGGCAATCACCAACGAAGCGGCGAACAGCGTCGGGTCGTAATCGATGCCCGGCTGCATCCGCAGCGCGGCCATGCCGGTGTAATGCATGGCGCTGATCCCGGCGCCCATGATCAGCGCCCCGAAAGCCAACTGCCACGCCGGCAATCGCGGCTGGCTGACCAGCCACAAGGCAAACCCGCTGGAAAGAATCGCGGTCAGCAGCGACAGCGCAGTGATCGGTACGTCGTAGCCAAGCTCGATCGGCAAGGTGAACGCCAGCATGCCGATGAAGTGCATGGACCAGATGCCCACCCCCATCGCCAGCGCGCCCCCGGTTATCCACAAATGCGCGGCGCGCCCCTTGGCGGTCGCGATACGCCCGGCCAGGTCCAGCGCGGTGTAAGAAGCCAGCACGGCAACAAACAAGGAAATCGAAACAAGGGCGGGGGAATAACTGCCGATGAGCATGGTTTTTTCTCGTAACAGGAGAACCGGACGGCTTCCATGCCCGGTGGGCCGGCGATTGTACTGAATCGTGGCTGGGACGCACGAACCAAATGTCAAAAAGCCATCAAACCTGGAACATTTTCGACGAAAGACACTACGCCTGGCAGGGAGAATATTTTTTATGGGCTGCCAGCTCAGCATGGATCCACTGTAGGAGCGGGCTTGCCAGGGGTTGACGGTGGGTCGGCTTGCAGGGATGTCGGCTGTGAAGGCCCTTTCGCGAGCAGGCTCGCTCCCACAGGGTTATCCCGCTAGCCATAGGTCATATTGCAAATCCATTGTGGGAGCGAGCTTGCTCGCGATAGCGGTGGGTCAGCTTGCATAGATGTTGGATGTGCTGGCCTCTTCGCGAGCAAGCTCGCTCCCACAGGGTTAACCGGCTAGCTATCAGTCATGCGTCCATCGCAAATCCATTGTGGGAGCGAGCATCGATAAGGATGGCTCGTTGGCGGCGGCGATCCGGCGGATGCAGGAAGCGGGTGTGCAATTGATCGAGTCGAGCGCGATAGACCGCCGGTCCTTTGCCTGATGGCTCATACTAGGTTCTTTTCCGGACAGTGAGCCTCCATGCCCCTCCTCGCCCGCACCCACCCGCGTCTTTCCAGCGCCACGGTCCTTGGCCTGGCGGTGGGAATCCTGGTTCCCGTGGACTCGATCATCAGCAAGGTCCTGATCGGTTGGAATGCCGGGGTCTGGACCTACCTGGTGCTGATGTTCTGGCTGACCGTGCGGGCCAAGGCGCCGGATGTGAAGCGCATCGCCGAAATCGAAGATGAAAATGCCGGGTTGGTGCTGCTGATGGTCTGCGTCGCGGCATTGGCCAGCCTGGCGACCATCACCTTCGAGCTGGCGGGCAGCCGCGACCTGCAAGCCGCCGGCAAGCTGTTGCATTACGGCTTCACGGCGATGACCGTGACCGGTTCATGGTTGCTGATCGGGGTGATTTTCAGCGTTCACTACGCGCGGTTGTATTACACCTGGGAAGGCAAGGAGCCGGCGCTGCGGTTTGCCGAAGGGCTGACCACGCCCAACTATTGGGATTTCCTCTACTTCTCTTTCACCATCGGCGTGGCGGTGCAGACCTCGGATGTGGGGGTTGCCACGCGGCAATTGCGCAAGATCGTGTTGGCGCAATCGTTGATCGGGTTTGTGTTCAACACGGCGATCCTGGGGTTTTCGATCAATATTGCGGCGGGGTTGTTTGGGTGAGGCGCATTTGGGGCCGCTTCGCGGCCCAGCGGGAGCAAGCTCCCTCGCCACAGGGTCAGCGTCGGGCAATAGACAGCGCGGCGAACCTCAGGACGGTGTCGGCAACCACAACTTGAAGCGCGCCCCGCCCAGTGGCGAAGCCTCGACAGTCAACGTGCCGCCCTGGGCTTCCATGGCCCGGCGGCTGATGGCCAGGCCGAGGCCAAAGCCGCCCGTGGCGCGGTCGCGGCTGCGGTCCAGGCGATAGAACGGTTCGAACACGCGCTCGCGCTCGCTGTCGGGAATGCCGATGCCGTCGTCGTCGACCCAGATCTCACAGCCTTGGTCACCGACCAGCACACCGATCTGGATGCGCTTTTCGCAATACCGCATGGCATTGCGCAGCAGGTTCTGCAACGCTCGAGCGGTCAGGCGCGGGTCCAGCACGAAACGCTCCAACGCCCCGTGCAACAGCACGTCGATGACCACGTCCGGCGCCGCCAGGTCCTCGTCGACGCTGCCCAGGATGCTGTCGATGAATTCGTCCAGCGCCACGTCGACCCGTTCGGGCAGGCGCTGCGGGTTTTGCAAACGGCTGTAGGAGAGCAGTTCCAGCACCAACTCATCGAGTTCGCGAATGTGCGCCACCAACCCTTGCAGGCGCTCGCGGCTGGGCGCCGGCAGGTCATCGGACAGCGCCAGGGCCAGGCCGAAATCGAGCCGCGTCAGGGGCGTGCGCAATTCGTGGGACACGGCGTTGAGCAAGTCCCGCTGTTGGTTGAGCAGATTCTCGATGTCCCCCGCCATCGTGTCGAACACATGGGCCAGGCTGCCAATGTTCGAACTGGAAGCGATGTGCGTACGCTCATCCAAATGACCTTTACCGAAACGCTCGGCGGTGCGCCTGAGGCGCTCCAGGTCACGCCAGTGCGGCCGCAGCCAGAGCAACAGGCAGGCCAGCATCGTCGCGCCGATCAACACGTTGATGCTCCAGTACAACCAACTGACATCGGCCGGGTCCGGCGGCACGACCATCTTCACCGCCGTACGCTCGTCCAGCGGCGCCGCCGCCAGGGTTCGCCAGGCCCAGTCGCCGAGGCGTACCACGTTCTCGCCGCGCTTGAGACGCGCCTGCTCATCGGCGCTGAAGCCCGCGTCATCGACTGCGGCCAGTTCGATGCGCAGCGGCTCGAACTCCTTGTCCATCTGCGCCGCCAGCGCCGGCCACTGCTCGCTGGGCACGGCGCGGAACTGCTTGACCATCAGGGTTTGCAGGCCCCGGGAATAATCGAGGTTGTAGGTCAGGAAACGCTCCTGGAACAGGCGGATCACCAGCTCCGGCATCAGGTAGATCGCCGCGCTGTAGGAGACGATGGTGACCAGGTACAGGCGAATCAGCAGCTTCCACATCGGCTCAGCATTCCCACTCGGAACGACTGAACAGATAACCCTTGCCCCACACGGTCTTGATCTTGCGGGCTTCGTCGGCGTTGTCGTCGAACTTGCGCCGCAGCTTGGAAATCGCCACGTCCACCGAACGGTCGGTGCCGTTGAATTCGATGCCCCGCAGGCGTTGCAGGATCTGGTCGCGGCTCAGCACTTCGCCGGAATGCCGGGCCAGCACCACCAGCAGGTTGTATTCACCACTGGACAACTCCACCGGCTGCCCGCGCCAGGTCACGGTGCGCTCGGAGAGATCGATGCACAGGTTGCCCATGAGGATGCGGTCGTTGGCCGTCTGCGGCTCGGTGAGGCTGCTGCGGCGCAACAAGGTGCGCACCCGCGCCAGCAACACCCGGGGCTCGCAAGGCTTGGTGACGTAGTCGTCGGCGCCCATTTCCAGGCCCAGGACCTGGTCGTGGCTGTCATCCCGGGCGGTGAGCATCAGGATCGGCAAAGTCGCCGAGTCGGCCCGCAGCAGGCGGCAGACCTGCAAGCCGTCCAGCCCCGGCAGCATCAAGTCGAGGATCACCAGGTCCGGCGGGTCGACCCGCGCCCGCTCACGCACATGATCGCCACGGCTGAGCACGCTGACCTGATAGCCGTTGCGTTCCAGGTAACTGGCGATCAGTTCGGAGAGTGCGGTGTCGTCTTCGACCAGGAGGATGTTGGGCATGGGTGTTTCCAGAAAAGTGCTGTGGCGCCCAATAGATCGCCTTCGCGAGCAAGCCCGCTCCCACAGGGTTCGCGTGACCACTGTGGGAGCGGGCTTGCTCGCGAAGGCGTCACTACAGTCACCAAGGAATCAAGCTGCCAAGGATATACGCCCCCGCTCATCCACGAGCAAAACCCTTACACAATTTCACACAGCCTCTACAAAACTTTACCGCTGGGCCCGTAGCAGGTCCGCCGCACACGAGGCAATCCGCTGGCATGCATCCGCCAGTTTCAGCTGATCGACCACCAGCCCGATGCGGATATGCCCCGCCGCACTGGGCCCAAACGCCTCGCCGGCCAGTACCGACACGCCGTGATCGTCCAACAGGCGTTCGGCAAACGCCTGAGCATCGAGGCCAGTCTGGCGGATGTCGACCATCACGAACATGCCACCATCGGGCCGCACCGGCTTGAGCCCCGGGCAATCGCCGAGCATGGCGCACACCAGGTCGCGGCGCTGGCGATATTCTTCATGCATCTGCGCGACTTCCGGCAATTCCTGCTCCAGGGCAACCTGGGCTGCGCGCTGCACGAAGTCCGGCAGGCCGAACAGCATGCACAACGACAGGTTCGCCAGATGGTCAGTGAGGGCTTCGGGGCCAACGACCCAGCCGATCCGCCAACCGGTCATGGCGTGGGATTTGGACAGGCTGTTGATCGTCGCGGTGCGCTCGGCCATGCCCGGCAGGCTGGCCGGACTGATGTGTTCGCCGTCGTAGAGCAGGTCGCTGTAGACCTCGTCACTGATCAGCCACAGGTCATGTTCAATGCACAACCGCGCCAATGCTTGCCAAGTAGACATCGGCAGGCTGGCGCCGGATGGGTTGTTCGGGCTGTTGAGCAGCATCGCCCGGGTACGCGGGGTCACAAGACGGGCAACGTCCGCCGGCTCGACCCGAAAGCCGTTCTCCGGGCGGACCGCCACCGGCAGCACTTTCGCGCCGCAGGCACCGAACACCGCTTCGTAGGTGACATACATCGGCTCGGCGACGATGACTTCGTCGCCAGGGTTGAGCAGGCATTGCGCGACCGCATACACCGCGCATTGCGCGCCCGGCAGCACGACGACGTGCTCGGCCTCCACCGGCTGGCCGCAGCGCAAGCGATGACGCCGGGCAATGCTGGCCCGCAAGGTGTGCAAGCCGCGGATGTCCGAATAGTGGGTCTCACCGGCCCGCAGGCTGCCCACGGCGGCCTCGACAATGGCGCGCGGGGTGTCGAAGTCCGGATCGCCCACTGACAGCAACAACACATCCATGCCCTGTTCGCGCATGGCCAGCGCCCGGTCGTGAATCTGCCAGGCGGCGGCACCCTCGCCGGTGATGCGTTGGGTCAAAGCTGAGAAGCGCATGTATCTCTCCTGATTGCGCGATATCCAGCCTCAACCCTATCTCAAATCACACACCACGCCACCCTCGCAGCGCTTTTGTGGCGAGGGAGCTTGCTCCCGCTGGGGCGCGAAGCGGCCCTGAAACCATTCACTTCAATGCATCTGGTCGGCACTTCCATTTGGGGCCGCTTCGCCCGAAGCGTCGGACCGGCCCAGCGGGAGCAAGCTCCCTCGCCACAGGTTCACCCAGCTCTCAAGTGCCTATCGAGCTTACCGCGCGGCCACCCGCCAAAGCCGAGCAATGTCCCGGGCGCGCTCGCTCAGCAGGCGCGGGGCGTCGGTGCAGGCTTCTTGCAGGGTCATCGGCCCGCTGGCCAGGGCGAAGGCGGCGTCGATGCCATGTTCATACAGCGCCTGGTAGCCCTCTCCCAGCGTGCCGGCAATGACCACCACCGGTACGCCATGTTGGCGGGCGATGCGGGCCACGCCGAAAGGGGTTTTGCCGCGCAGGGTCTGGGCATCGAAACGGCCTTCGCCGGTAATCACCAGGTCGGCGCCGCTGACCGCTTCGGCCAGCCCGGTCAACTGGGCGACGACGTCCACCCCGGTACGAAACTGCGCCCCCAGGAACGCCTTGGCCGCGAACCCCAGGCCACCGGCGGCGCCACTACCCGGCTCGTCGCGCACATCCTCGTTCAACGCCCGGGCGCACTGTTCGGCGAAATGCCCAATGGCCCGGTCCAGCGCCTGCACTTGCTGGGCAGTGGCGCCCTTCTGCGGACCGAAAACCACAGACGCGCCGTGGGGGCCGCACAGCGGGTTATCGACATCGGCGGCAATCTCGAAGCTGACCTGGGCCAGGCGCGGGTCGAGGTCGCTCAGGTCGATGCGCGACAAGTTCGCCAAGGCCAGGCCTCCGGGTGGAAGGGGTTGGCTTTGCTCATCCAGCAATGCCACGCCCAGGGCCTGCATCGCACCGGCACCGCCGTCGTTGGTGGCACTGCCGCCAATCGCCAGGATCACCCGCCCGGCGCCTGCATCGAGGGCCGCGCGAATCAGCTCGCCAGTGCCGTAGGTGCTGCTGGAACAGGCATCGCGTTGCCCCGGCGGCACCAATTGCAAACCACTGGCCTCGGCCATCTCGATGATTGCGGTGCGGCTCTCGGCCAACCAGCCCCAGCGCGCATCGACGGCGACACCCAACGGACCTCGGACCCGGGTGCGGCGCCACTCACCGTGACAGGCCGCCAACACCGACTCCACCGTCCCCTCCCCGCCGTCCGCCATCGGGCATTTGATCAACTGCGCATCCGGCCAGACCTCGGCCAGCCCCAGGGCGATGGCATCGGCGACGCCCTGGGCGCTGAGGCTGTCCTTGAACGAGTCGGGGGCGATGATTATTTTCATATTATTCTCCGGTTCCGATGCACTGCATGCTGGCAGCTGACCGCAGCCGTGACGCCGGTCCGCCGCACAAAAGACACCGGGCATTATTGTTCAAAATTACAAAAAACGGTTTTCCAGGGAAATTCAGGTTGAAGCGGCCGGCCTCATCGCGAGCAAGCTCGCTCCCACATGGGCCTGCGTAAACTCAGGATCTGCATACAACACAGACCCACTGTGGGAGCGAGCTTGCTCGCGATGGCGGTGAACCAGTCGATACAAATGCTGGCTGACTTGACGCTATCGTGAGCAAGCTCGCGCCCACAGTTGATGGGTGAGGGGTTGAGAAATCGGTTGGATCCACGCGGCGGTTCTGGTATTTGATTGGACCTTTCCCATGGATAAAAGGATCTTGTCATGAGCTACCGCACGCTAGGCCATTCCGGGTTGCAAGTCTCGACGTTGACCCTGGGCACGATGATGTTCGGCGAACAGACCAGCACCGAGGATTCGCTGCGGATCATCGACAAGGCCTGGGACCAGGGCATCAATTTCATCGACACCGCGGACGTCTACACCAACGGTCGCTCCGAGGAAATCGTCGGCGAGGCCATCGCCAGTCGCCGCCAGGAGTGGGTATTGGCCACCAAGGTCGGTTTCGGCCCGCCGGACGGCGTGCCCAACCGCAGCGGCCTGAGCCGCAAGCATCTGTTCAATGGCATCGAGGCCAGCCTGACGCGCCTGGGCACCGATTACCTGGACATCTATTACCTGCACCGCGAAGACCACAACACCCCGCTGCACGTGACCGTGTCGGCCATTGGCGACTTGATTCGCCAGGGCAAGATCCGCTACTGGGGCCTGTCGAACTACCGTGGCTGGCGCATCGCCGAAGTGATACGGATCGCCGACAGCCTGGGCATCGACCGGCCGGTGATCAGCCAACCGCTGTACAACATCGTCAACCGCCAGGCGGAAACCGAGCAGATCACCGCGGCCCAGAACTACGGCCTCGGCGTGGTGCCGTTCAGCCCCCTGGCCCGTGGCGTGCTCAGCGGCAAGTACGCACCGGACGTGGCGCCGGACGCCAACAGCCGCGCCGGCCGCCAGGACAAACGCATCCTGGAAACCGAATGGCGGGTCGAATCCCTGCGCATTGCCCAGCAAATCCTGCAGTACACCCAGGGCCGAGGCGTGGGCATCGTCGAGTTCGCCATCGCCTGGGTGCTGAACAACAGCGCCGTGACCTCGGCCATCGTCGGACCGCGCACCGAGGAACAATGGGATTCGTACATCAAGGCGCAAGCGGTGAAGATCAGCGCGGAAGATGAAGCCTTCATCGACTCGCTGGTGACGCCGGGGCATGCTTCGACGCCGGGGTTCAATGATGTGGGGCATTTCGTGCCGGGGCGCGTGCCGCGTACGTCTTAACATTCACGGACATCGTGGCGAGGGAGCTTGCTCCCGCTCGGGGGTGGTTGTGTGTCCCGGCGGGGCTGCGCCGCGGCCGCTCTTTTCCGGGGGCCGCTGCGCGACCCAGCGGGAGCAAGCTCCCTCGCCACATGTACCCTCACCATCGGTTTTCCAGCCCCCATAATAAGAGGCCTCAGTGTCCAAAGGCATCGCTCTATCGGTCTCGGCCTCTGTGCTGTTCGCCGTCATGTATTACTACACCTCGTTGCTCACGCCACTGACCGGCCTGGAGATTTTCGGTTGGCGGATGTTGTTGACGATGCCGTGCATGACCGCGTTCATGTTGATCTCCCGTGAATGGAAGCTCGTTTCGGATCTTGTTGCACGCTTGATCACCACACCGCGCCTGCTGCTGGGCGCGATAGCGTCATCGGCCTTGATGGGCGCACAGCTGTGGCTGTTCATGTGGGCGCCGCTCAACGGCTACAGCCTGGACGTATCGCTGGGGTACTTCCTGTTGCCGCTGTCGATGGTCCTGACCGGGCGGCTCGTCTATGGCGAGCGCCTTTCCTATCTGCAGAAAGTCGCGGTGTTCTTCGCCACCCTCGGGGTGTTCAACGAGTTGTACCAAGTGGGTGGGTTTTCCTGGGCAACCTTGCTGGTGGTGATCGGCTATCCGATCTATTTCATCCTGCGCAAACGCATCAAGACCGACAACCTCGGCGGGCTCTGGCTGGACATGACATTGATGCTGCCATTGGCACTCTGGTTCGTGCAGAGCGGTGAACAGGGCTTCGGCGTCTTCGATCAGTACCCGTGGCTGTCGCTGCTGATCCCGATTCTGGGTGTCATCAGTGCTTCGGCGCTGGTGTCCTACATCGTCGCCAGCCGTCTGCTGCCATTCAGCCTGTTCGGCTTGTTGAGCTATGTGGAACCGGTGTTGCTGCTGGGGGTTGCGCTGCTGCTGGGGGAAAGCATCAAGGCCGAGGAATGGCTGACCTATATCCCCATTTGGATGGCGGTGGCGGTACTGGTGTTCGAAGGATTCAAGCACTTGGTACGGCAGCGGCGCCGAACTTGACGTCACCGCCAAACCCTGTGGGAGCGAGCCTGCTCGCGATAGCGGTGGGCCAGTTTGCATCCATGTTGAATGTGCCGCCGTCATCGCGAGCAGGCTCGCTCCCACAGTTGTACTTTGTATGGGTACGGGCAATAAAAAACCCGCCTAGCATCACAGCCGGGCGGGCTTTTTTTCATGGGTCAGGCCTTACTCGGTCGCCAGCACGCCACGACGCACCTGATCACGCTCGATGGATTCGAACAGCGCCTTGAAGTTGCCTTCGCCAAAACCATCGTCGCCCTTGCGCTGGATGAACTCGAAGAACACCGGCCCCATCAGGGTTTCCGAGAAGATCTGCAGCAGCAGGCGCTTATCACCCTGCTCGGAAGCACCGTCCAGCAGAATGCCCCGCGATTGCAGTTCATCCACCGGTTCGCCGTGGTTCGGCAGGCGGCCTTCGAGCATTTCGTAGTAAGTGTCCGGCGGCGCGGTCATGAAGCGCATGCCGATGCTTTTCAACTGGTCCCAGGTCTTGATCAGGTCATCGGTGAGGAAGGCCACATGCTGGATGCCTTCGCCGTTGAACTGCATCAGGAACTCTTCGATCTGCCCGGCGCCCTTGGACGACTCTTCGTTCAACGGGATGCGGATCATGCCATCCGGCGCGGTCATGGCCTTGGAGGTCAGGCCGGTGTATTCGCCCTTGATGTCGAAGTAGCGGATCTCACGGAAGTTGAACAATTTCTCGTAGAAACCGGCCCAGTAGGCCATGCGCCCGCGGTAAACGTTGTGGGTCAGGTGGTCGATGATCTTCAGGCCCGCCCCCACCGGGTTGCGATCAACGCCCTCGATGAACACGAAGTCGATGTCATAGATCGAGCTGCCTTCGCCAAAACGGTCGATCAGGTACAGCGGCGCGCCGCCGATGCCCTTGATGGCCGGCAGGTTCAGCTCCATCGGGCCCGTCTCGATGTGGATCGGCTGGGCGCCGAGTTCCAGGGCGCGCTTGTAGGCCAGCTGCGAATCCTTGACCCGGAACGCCATGCCGCACACCGACGGGCCGTGCTCGGCAGCGAAGTACGAAGCAACGCTGTGGGGTTCGTTGTTGAGGATCAGGTTGATCGCGCCCTGGCGATACAGGTGCACGTTCTTGGACCGGTGGGTGGCCACCTTGGTGAAGCCCATGATCTCGAAGATCGGCTCCAGGGTGTTGGGGGTCGGGGATGCGAACTCAATGAATTCGAAGCCCATCAGGCCCATGGGGTTTTCGTATAGATCTGCCATGTCGGCGCCTCATCATGCGGGTCAATTAACAAAAAAACGTTAGTTGCAGGCAATGCTGAGGGCACGGGGCGGCGCGCAGGAAATGCCACGAACGCTGCGGGCGAGGAAATCGCCGTAGATCAGTTGAAACCCAAGTATCTTCATTGTCGACCCAAGGCTCTTGCGGGCGAGGCTTCTGCTGCCAGAAGACGTTATTCTTATATGCGTAAATCGATTCTACACAGCGTAACCGAGTTTGTCCGCCTCCTGTATCAAATCGCCTTTTCCTTCGACCGCGCAAGGGGTTTGTTGCACAGGAAGATGCCCAGCAGGATCACGGCCCCACCGACGCACATCAACGCCGTGAGCCGTTCGTCCAGCAACAGCGCGCCCAGCAGCACCGCCGTCAGGGGATTGAGCGCGATGAAGACGCCGGAGCGGGTCGCGCCGATCCGACGAATGCCGTCGTACCAGGCGATATAAGCCAGGGCCGAGCCCAGCACGCCGAGGTACAACAGGCTCAGCCATTGCTCAACGTCCAGCCCGCCCAGGGCTTGGAGACGAATCTCCCCCGCCGCCGCGCAGGCCAGCCACAACATCAGCGTGCCCAGCAGAATCGACCAGGTCACGGTCTGCAAGGGGCCGAGGCTTTCGTTGAGTTTTTTCGAAAACAGCGAATAGATCCCCCAGCCCAGCACACAGCCAAAAATCAGCAGGTCGCCGATCCAGGCCTGCGCCGCGCCTTGTAACAAGGACGGATCACGACTGACGATCACCAATCCCGCCCCGCCGATGCACAGCACGATGCCCGCCACTTTCAAGCGGCCCAGCCGTTCCTTGAACAGCCACCAGGACGCCAGCCCGATCACCGCCGGATTCAACGCCACGATCAGCGAAGCCCGGGATGCATTGATGTATTGCAACCCATAGAAGAAACACAGGTTATAGAAAAAGATCCCGAAGAACCCCAGCGCAGCCAGCTGCAGCCCTTGCTTCACACTGGGCCGGACCAGCGGAATCCCGGCCAACGCGAGAAACACCAGCAGCGCGATGCTAGCCAGCAGGAAACGCAGGCTGGCGGCAAACATCGGTGCCAGGGCATTGGAAAGGATCCGGCCGGCCACGAAGGTTCCGCCCCAGATCATGGTGACCATGGCGAGCTTCAGGTAGACCGGCAGGTCCGAGGGGGTTGGGACGGCTTGTTCGAGGGTTTTCATGGTTCCACCACATTGAAATGAGACGAATGACCTGTGGCGAGGGAGCTTGCTCCCGCTGGGCCCTGTAGGAGCAGTCGAGTGCAACGAGGCTGCGATCTTTCCCCAGACACTTGAATCCCAAGCGAAAGATCAAAAGATCGCAGGCTTCGCCAGCTCCTGCACAGTCCACGGGAGCAAGCTCCCTCGCCACGGAAAAGCGCCTGGGCCACGGTTCCGTGGACGGTTGGGATGCCGTATTGTTCGGCTCATGTTCGATCATCGTAAAATGAGCAATCACTCATGACCCTTACTCAACTCGAAATCTTCTCCCTGGTCGCCGAGCTGCGTGGTTTCACCGCTGCGGCCACGCGCTTGGGTATTGGTCAATCCGCGGTGTCCCACGCCATCAAATCCCTGGAACAAGAGCTGGGCGTGGAATTGCTCAGGCGGCATCAGTCGGTGGTGGAGCTCAGCGATATTGGCCAGCAATTGCTGCTGCGGGCCCGGGCCATGCTCGGGCTGGCGAACACCTTGCGCCAGGAAGCCGCTGATGCCCGGGGCATGCGCCGGGGCACGTTGCGCATCGGCTCGTTCGGGCCGACGTCATCGATGAAACTGCTGCCCGGAATCCTGCGGCGCTATCGAGCCTTGCACCCCGGCATCGAAGTGCACATCGATGAAGGGCCCGACAGGCAGGTGGTCCAATGGTTGGACGAACGGCGGATCGATGTCGGTTTCGTGGTGCTGCCCGAGGAGCGTTTCGATACGTACATGCTCATGGAAGATCAGATGGTCGCCTTGCTGCCCACCGCACACCCCCTCGCCGCCCAGGCCAGCCTAAGCCTTGCGGACCTGTGCAACGACCCCTTCGTGCTCACCGAGGCGGGATCGTCGGAGCTGGTCACGCGCCTGTTCAATGCCGCCCGGCTGACACCGAACGTGCGTTTGCGTTGCTCGCAATTGCTCAGCACCCTGGATGTTGTCAGGCGTGGCGAGGCGGTAAGCGTGGTGTCCGAAGGGTCATTGCCAGATGACAAGAACCCTGGTTACGTCACCAGGCCCTTGTCGCCCCGGGTGCCGCGCCAGATCGGCCTGGCGGTATTGGACAGCCGCCAGGCCTCGCCCGCCACCCTGGCGTTTATCGAACTGGCCCGGCAGTCATGAGCCCGGCATCAAACCTGGGGGAGCCTGGCATTGAACCTGTGGGAGCAAAGCTTGCTCGCGATGATCGGTGCCGACGCCCTGTCGCGCCACCTCCTTGATAGCATCATCGAACTGTCGGGCAAGTTGGACTTGGACAGGGTGGCCGAGGGCGTCGAAACCGTCGAACAGAGCGACTACCTGAGCGCAAATGGGGTGAACTTTCTGCAGGGTTATCTATTTGGTCGCCCCATTAGCGGGCAGGCATTCGCTGAGGCGTTGACCGGCACTAATGGCAGTTAACTGCCGTCGATCTATTGACGACGACCTGCCCATTGA
The DNA here is from genome assembly GCF_052871455.1 of Pseudomonas sp. LARHCG127. Taxonomy (NCBI): domain Bacteria; kingdom Pseudomonadati; phylum Pseudomonadota; class Gammaproteobacteria; order Pseudomonadales; family Pseudomonadaceae; genus Pseudomonas; species Pseudomonas sp. LARHCG127. Next base: position 441,585 of record NZ_JBIXJT010000001.1, on the reverse strand, counting down.
TAAAACGTTTGCTGTTGTTACATAACGAAAAAGTTACGATTTACACTTTCCGGATTAACTACTACAATTTTTCTACCTGTGCCACATAACAGGAGAGAGTCATTAACACCGAGTCGCTTCAAGGCGCTTGGCTTATAGCTTTGTTTGCGGTTGGTATCAGCCAAATATTTTGATTGGAGTAATCATTTTGTCCAGACTCGCTGAATTTCGTGCAGCCGAAAAGGCCCTTCAAGAACAGCTCAAGCAGCTGGAATCACTGAAGAACGATGCCGGGCTCAAGAAGGAAATCGAATTCGAGGAAAAGCTCCAGGGACTGATGAAAACCTACGGCAAGAACCTGCGCGACATCGTCGCGATCCTCGACCCGAACCCGTCCAAGGCAAGCCTGCAGTCGACCAAGCCTACCAAGACCCGTCGTGCGCGCGTGGTGAAGGTTTACCAGAACCCCCACACCGGTGAGTTGATCGAGACCAAGGGCGGCAATCACCGCGGCCTGAAAGCCTGGAAAGAACAATACGGTGCAGCGACTGTTGATTCTTGGTTGCGGGGTTGACAGTGCGTTGACAGCCCAAGCCAAAAAGCCCTGAATATTCAGGGCTTTTTTATGGACTAAACTTTAGGGTTAACCCCTTTGGGGTATTACGTTGAAGGCATCATAGTTTCAAACTGTTTCGCACCGACTGTATTTCATCCTGGCTTTCAACAAACGCCTGCGCCTGCCCGGCATAGGACAGCACATAAGCCTTGCCCTCATTTAGTGCCGCGACGAGTGCCTGAGACAATACATGTCGTCCGTTTTGCGTGATCGTGCAAGTGGTTTCCAATGCAGTTACGCCACCCAACATGGAAGCATGCACCTTAGTGCATACACTTTGATAACCGCCCCGGAAAAAATCCTTCTGGATTGATTTGCGCATTTCCAGCAACACGCCTTGCAAGTTGACCTGGTGATCGGGGGCGACCGGGGTCGTGGTCAGCTCCAAGACCATCACGGCATTGCCAGCCGGATCACTCTTGGTGGCCCGTTGGCGCAGGGTTCCCGGGGCTGCCGAGGACAATGCCTCTGCGGGCAGCGGTTCGACGACCCAGCCCTGGGGCCAGGTAATTTGCGGTTCGGACGCCTGGACGCCGCCGATACTCACCAGCAGCAGGACAAACAGCGAAAGGAACGGTCGAATCATTGCGTTGGCACTCAAGAACGAAGCGTGAAGTCTGAAGGCCGAGGCAGAACCAGGCAATAGCCACGGGCGGTTTGGCGGCGCCACGTCCCTTGCGTATCATGGGCGTAGCTGCAAGGAAGCCGTTGACGCAAGCCCAGGAACCGTCGCGACCATGCTTGCGACGCCGTTTGCCCCACTTTTTTCCCGGAGGGCCCATGAGCCTGCACGAACTCAATACTTTCCCTGGCGTCACCGCCCAACCTGACGCCGCCACGGCCCAGTTCGTCTTCAACCACACCATGCTGCGAGTCAAGGACATCACCCAGTCCCTGGATTTCTACACCCGCGTGCTAGGTTTCTCGCTGGTGGAAAAGCGCGACTTCCCGGAAGCCGAATTCAGCCTGTATTTCCTGGCGTTGGTGGACAAGCACCAGATCCCGGCGGACGCGGCAGCGCGTACCGAATGGATGAAGTCGATCCCTGGCATCCTGGAACTGACCCACAACCACGGCACCGAAAGCGACCCGGCGTTCGCCTACCATAACGGCAACACCGCCCCTCGCGGCTTCGGCCATATCTGCATCTCGGTACCGGACGTCGTCGCAGCCTGCGAGCGCTTCGAAGCACTGGGCTGCAACTTCCAGAAACGCCTGAGCGACGGTCGCATGAAAAGCCTGGCCTTCATCAAGGACCCGGATGGCTACTGGGTCGAGATCATCCAGCCTGCGCCGTTGTAAATCCACAGCAGGATCACAAGTTCTACAACCACATCAGCCCCCTTGTGGGAGCCAATGCTGTTCACTTGAGGCAATCGACAAACCCGTGGCGAGGGAGCTTGCTCCCGCTGGGCCGCGAAGCGGCCCCAAAACCTGCCATGTGCGGCGTATCAGACACACCGCCCCCGCCGGTTTACGACTGCTTCGCAGCCGAGCGGGAGCAAGCTCCCTCGCCACAGGGTCAGCATTTTTCTTAAGTGAACGGCATTACCTTGTGGGAGCGAGCTTGCTCGCGATGGCGGTCTGTCTGGCACATCAATATTGAATGGGCTGCAGCTATCGCGAGCAAGCTCGCTCCCACAGGAGAATGCGTGATTCGAATAAAAAACCCCATGAGCCAATGGCTCATGGGGTTTTGTGTTTTCCGCTATCGGTTGTTCAGGCCGGCGCGGAGGTGCGGATCAGGTGATCGAAGGCACTCAGGGAAGCCTTGGCGCCCTCGCCCACGGCGATCACGATCTGCTTGTACGGCACGGTGGTCACGTCACCGGCGGCGAACACGCCAGGGATCGAGGTTTCACCTCGGGCATCGACGATGATCTCGCCACGGGGTGACAACTCAACGGTGCCCTTGAGCCAATCGGTGTTAGGCAACAGGCCGATCTGCACGAAGATCCCCTCCAGCGCCACGTCGCGCACTTCACCGCTCGGACGATCCTTGTAGCGCAAGCCGTTGACCTTCTGGCCATCACCCGTCACTTCGGTGGTCTGGGCGTTGGTGATCACCGTCACGTTCGGCAGGCTGTGCAGCTTGCGCTGCAACACCGCGTCGGCACGTAATTGCACATCGAACTCCAGCAAGGTGACGTGGGCGACGATACCGGCCAGGTCGATCGCCGCTTCGACGCCGGAGTTACCGCCGCCAATCACCGCCACGCGCTTGCCCTTGAACAGCGGGCCGTCGCAGTGCGGGCAGTATGCCACGCCCTTGTTGCGGTATTGCTGCTCGCCCGGCACGTTCATTTCGCGCCAGCGGGCACCGGTCGCCAGGATCACGGTCTTGGCCTTGAGGCTCGCACCGCTGGCGAACTTGATTTCATGCAGCCCGCCGTCCTTGCCCGGCACCAGGCCGTCGGCACGTTGCAGGTTCATGATGTCCACGTCGTACTGCTTGACGTGCTCTTCCAGGGCGACGGCCAGTTTCGGCCCTTCGGTTTCCTGGACCGAGATGAAGTTCTCGATGGCCATGGTGTCCAGCACCTGGCCACCGAAACGTTCGGCCGCCACACCGGTGCGAATGCCTTTACGGGCCGCGTAGATCGCCGCCGAAGCGCCGGCCGGGCCACCGCCGACCACCAGCATATCAAAGGCGTCCTTGGCGCTGATTTTCTCGGCCTGGCGTTCGATACCGCTGGTATCGATCTTGGCGAGAATCTCTTCCAGGCCCATGCGGCCCTGGCCAAAGTTCACGCCGTTCAGGTAAATGCTGGGCACAGCCATGATCTGGCGCTCATCGACTTCGGCCTGGAACAGCGCGCCGTCGATGGCGACGTGGCGAATGTTCGGGTTCAGCACCGCCATCAAGTTCAGCGCCTGGACCACGTCCGGGCAGTTCTGGCACGACAGCGAGAAATACGTCTCGAAGTTGAACTCGCCCTTGAGCGAGCGGATCTGTTCGATGACTTCGACACTGGCCTTCGACGGGTGGCCACCGACTTGCAGCAGGGCCAGCACCAGCGAAGTGAATTCATGCCCCATGGGAATGCCGGCGAAACGCAGGCTGATATCGGCTCCCGGGCGGTTCAACGAAAACGAAGGCTTGCGCGCATCGGTGCCGTTGTCGAGCAAAGTAATCTGGTGGGAAAGACTGGCAACGTCTTGGAGTAACGCGAGCATTTCCTGGGATTTCGCACCGTCGTCGAGGGAGGCGACGATCTCGATCGGCTGGGTGACCCGTTCCAGGTATGACTTCAACTGAGCTTTAAGATTGGCGTCCAACATACGGGCGATTTCCATTTTTTTGAATTTCAGAAAAAACAACGCCCGAGCGAATCTCGCCCGGGCGTTTTGTGGGGCGAAGCGGCTTACTTGATTAAGAGCGGATCGCCCTCGGATGACTCACAGGTTTAGATCTTGCCGACCAGGTCCAGGGACGGAGCCAGGGTGGCCTCGCCTTCTTTCCACTTGGCTGGGCAGACTTCGCCTGGGTGAGCGGCAACGTACTGAGCGGCCTTGATCTTGCGCAGCAGCTCGGAAGCGTCACGGCCTACACCGCCGTCGTTGATTTCAACGATCTTGATCTGGCCTTCCGGGTTGATCACGAAAGTACCGCGGTCAGCCAGGCCGACTTCTTCGATCAGCACGTCGAAGTTGCGGGAGATGACGTGGGTCGGGTCGCCGATCATGGTGTACTGGATCTTGCCGATGGCTGGCGAAGTGTTGTGCCAGGCCGCGTGGGCAAAGTGAGTGTCGGTGGAAACGCTGTAGATCTCGACGCCCAGTTTCTGGAATTCGGCGTAGTTATCGGCCAGGTCTTCCAGTTCGGTTGGGCAGACGAAGGTGAAGTCAGCCGGGTAAAAGAACACGACAGACCACTTGCCTTTCAGGTCGGCGTCCGACACTTCGACGAAAGCGCCGTTTTTGAAAGCGGTGGCGTTGAACGGTTTGACTTGGCTGTTGATGATAGGCATCGATGTTTCTCCGTCAGGGGTTGAAAAGTTGATGGAGAGGATCTTACCCACTCATCTCCAGGCTGGCTCATTGGCAAACCTGATGCGAATGATTGGTTTTGGCTATCAGGAATCTATATAGATAGAAGAAATCTGTAGGGCCGTGTAGGAGCTGTCGAGTGCAACGAGGCTGCGATCTTTTGATCTTGATCTTTCGCTTGGGACTCAAGCGTTTGGGGAAAGATCGCAGCCTCGTTGCACTCGACAGCTCCTACATAGCTTCTATGCAGCGTATAAAGCTGCGTCAGGCGGCGGGGGTACGCATCGTCACGAATTCTTCGGCGGCAGTTGGGTGCACGCCGATGGTTTCGTCGAAGTCGCGCTTGGTAGCGCCGGCCTTGAGAGCGATGGCCAAGCCTTGGACGATTTCCCCGGCGTCCGGTCCAACCATGTGGCAGCCCAAGACTTTATCGGTATTGGCATCGACGACCAGTTTCATCAAGGTGCGTTCCTGGCAGTCGGTGAGGGTCAGCTTCATCGGCCGGAAACGGCTTTCAAAAATTTGTACCTCATGCCCCTCCTCCCGGGCCTGCTCTTCGGTCAGGCCCACCGTGCCGATGTTCGGCAGGCTGAACACGGCGGTGGGGATCATCCGGTAATCCACCAGGCGATACTGCTCGGGCTTGAACAGCCGCCGTGCCACCGCCATGCCTTCGGCCAGGGCCACGGGCGTAAGCTGCACACGGCCGATCACATCGCCAATGGCCAGGATCGACGGTTCAGTGGTCTCGTATTTTTCGTTGACCTGCACGAAGCCTTTTTCGTCCAGCTTGACGCCCGTGTTTTCCAGCCCAAGGTTGTCCAGCATCGGCCGTCGGCCCGTGGCGTAGAACACACAATCGGTCGACAGCGTGCGACCGTCCTTGAGCGTCACCTTGAGGCTGCCGTCCGCTTCTTTATCGATGCTCTGGATGTCGGCGTTGAATTGCAGATCCAGGCCACGACGTTGCAGCTCTTCAGCCAGATGCTTGCGCACGGCGCCGTCGAAGCCACGCAGGAACAAGTCACCGCGATAGAGCAAGGACGTCTGCGCGCCCATGCCATGGAAAATCCCGGCGAATTCAACGGCAATGTAGCCGCCGCCCACCACCAGCATGCGCTTGGGCAACGTCTTGAGGAAAAACGCCTCGTTGGAACTGATGGCATGCTCGCGACCTGGAATGTCAGGGATTACCGGCCAGCCGCCCGTGGCGATCATGATGTGTTCGGCGGTGTAGCGCTGGCCGTTGATCTCGACTTCGTGCGGGCCGCTGATCCTGGCGTGGCCTTCATGCAACGTCACGCCACTGTTGACCAGCAGGTTACGGTAGATACCGTTGAGGCGATTGATCTCGCGGTCCTTGTTGGCGATCAACGTGGCCCAGTCGAAACTCGCCTCGCCCGCCGTCCAGCCATAGGCCGATGCCTGCTCGAAGTCCTCGGCGTAATGCGCGCCGTAGACCAGCAGCTTTTTCGGCACGCAGCCCACGTTCACGCAGGTCCCGCCCAGGTAGCGGCTTTCCGCCACGGCCACCTTGGCCCCGAAACCGGCGGCGAACCGCGCAGCCCGCACGCCACCGGAACCGGCGCCAATCACATACAAGTCAAAATCGTAGGCCATCTTCTATCTCCTTCGGCAGGTCACCAGCATACCTGCTGTTTTCGCCAGAGGCAGCGTTGCGATGGTTATGGGGGCGGAAAATGGAAAAGCCAGTTGGGTTGGATCGAATGGGCAACCTAAGCGCAATTTCTGTGGGAGCGAGCTTGCTCGCGATAGCGTCGGCACATTCGGCACCGATGCAAGCTGACCCACCGCCATCGCGAGCAAGCTCGCTCCCACAGTAGTTTTGGGTGGTCTCAGGATTTTCATACCTCACAGGGTTTTGTTTGTGGGATTGAGGCGTTGCGAGATTTTTCCCCAAGCAAAAAAAAACGCCCCGAACCATTCGGGGCGTTTTTTCAAGGCGTGGCGCGGGCTATCAGTAAGCCTTGCCCGTCTTGTAGAAGTTCTCGAAGCAGAAGTTGGTCGCGTCGATGTAGCCTTCGGCGCCACCGCAGTCAAAACGCTTGCCCTTGAACTTGTAGGCCATGACGCAGCCGTTCTGGGCCTGTTTCATCAGGGCGTCGGTGATCTGGATTTCGCCGCCCTTGCCTGGCTCGGTCTGTTCGATCAGGTCGAAGATGTCCGGGGTCAGGATGTAGCGACCGATGATCGCCAGGTTCGACGGTGCGTCTTCAGGCTTTGGTTTTTCAACCATGCTGTGGACGCGGTAGATGTCGTCGCGGATCATTTCGCCGGCGATCACGCCGTACTTGTTGGTTTCCTGCGGATCGACTTCCTGGATCGCCACGATGGAGCAGCGGAACTGCTTGTACAGCTTGACCATCTGGGTCAGGACGCCGTCGCCTTCGAGGTTGACGCACAGGTCGTCCGCCAGGACCACGGCGAACGGTTCGTCACCGATCAGTGGGCGACCGGTCAGGATCGCGTGGCCCAGGCCTTTCATTTCGGTCTGGCGGGTGTAGGAGAACGAGCACTCATCCAGCAATTTGCGGATGCCGACCAGGTACTTTTCCTTGTCGGTGCCTTTGATCTGGTTTTCCAGCTCGTAGCTGATGTCGAAATGGTCTTCCAGGGCGCGCTTGCCACGGCCAGTCACGATGGAGATTTCAGTCAGACCCGCATCAAGGGCTTCTTCGACGCCGTACTGGATCAGTGGCTTGTTCACCACCGGCAGCATTTCTTTGGGCATGGCTTTAGTCGCTGGCAGGAAGCGAGTACCGTAACCGGCTGCTGGGAACAAGCATTTCTTGATCATATAAGTCCTTGAAAAGGCGGTGTGTACGAGTTTCGGCGCAGTCTAATCAGGCGACGGGCACCTTACAATGCCCGCACTGGCCAACCGGTGCCATCATAGAGAAATAAAAAACGGCGGATAGTTCAATCGCCTTTCGTTTCGATGGCTGCAGCGGTCCACTGTACGCCAGTGAGCGCTGTTTGCGAGCATTTGACGTATCATGGCGGCCTTGATCACGCCAACTGAGGCAGCTAGATGTCGGCAAGAAACGCAAACGGTTATTCGGTCAGCCAGGGCAAGGACGGCCAGTGGTGGATTATCAACTACCACGGCGAGCAGGTCGCCGGCCCCTTGCCCAGCAAGGCCATGGCCGTGGAAGTGGCTGCGGTATTCCAGGACGAACGCGCGGCTCCAGCGACAAAAGAACGCGAAAGCGCCCCCGCCCGCAGCCCTCGCCGCAAGAAATGAGCCGCAGGAAATAAACAGACGAGCCTCTAGTAAATGCCACCGGCGCATCGAACGAGGCTTGTTTAGCTGTACCGCAATGGCCATTCGCTATAACCTCGCCATTGCCCTTCCCTCCTCGATGACGATCCCATGAAAACACTTCTGGCGCTGTTTACAGTCCTGGCCCTGGCGGGCTGTGCCTCGGCCGAAAAAACCTATCTCGATAATGGTGAGCAAGGCTTGGCGATCGACTGTTCGGGCGAGGCCAATTCCTGGGCGACTTGCTATGAAAAGGCCGATGCGTCCTGTGCCGGCACTGGCTACCGCATCGTCGGCACCGACGGCACGCCCCAGGCCAAGGACAGCGAGAAGACCCTGGGCGTCGACGTCGGCAACTTCAGCAGCCGCAGTGTCGTGGTGGTCTGCAAATAAGTTAGATGTGTATTTCGGCGAACTTGATGCCCAGCCCACGTATGGTCTCGACCAGGTCATCGAGCTGGCTGAAGGACTCGACTTCGTCCTGCTCATCGACCAGGAAAAAACTGCGCCCGGCGCTTTTCTTGAAGAATACGATCCATTCGCCCGGGCTCGCCGGGTTCTGGATCACGTGGGTAGCAAAGATAAGGCCTTCTGCATGGCGCTCGCGCACCTGCTCGCGTTTCATCGAGTGACTCCATGAATGACAATGCCGCCAACGTTGACCGTGGCGGCATTTTTTGTCGAGGGACAGCAGTTTATCCGATGGCCGGTCCGCTCGTCAGGCGCTGACGGTGTTCAGCCGGAAATGCAGGCGTTGGCGGCATCCTGCACGTCGCCCGGACGCACGGGCACGTTGGACATGCTTTCGTGCAACTTGATGCTGCTACCACTGGAACGCTCGTCAATGTCGAACACTGCCGCTGGCAGGGTCGACAGTTTGCCCGGGACGATCAGCCGCACGCCGTTCTTGTGCGGCTCCATCTGCAGCGAACCACGGCTGCTGGCCAGCTTGTCGGCCACGCACTTGGCATATTCGTGGGGTTTCTTTCCGGAGATGACGCTCATGGTGGGGGGCGTCTGGTTGATGTCCGATACCGATGCACATCCACTCATGGCCAATGCCAACACCCACACGCTGCGCTTCATATGTTTCCTCCAATAAAGATGCTCCGACAGTGCAAACACCGTTTTGCTCCGGTGCCGCACCGCTTTTTTTTCCCGCTACCTGCGATAAATGAACAAAGCCTGGCGCGCGGGCCGGATATTAACACTCGGGGCTGATAAACTGCGCCTCATTGCCCCTTGCTATCGTTTTGATTTTGTAGAAAAAGCCCTTCTGGAGGCGCCCATGAAATTCATTCACCAGCGCGAGCACCTGAACGAAGACGACATTGTCGTCATCGAATGCTCGCAGATGTGCAACATCCGTTTGATGAACGACGCCAACTTCCGCAGCTTCAAGAACGGCGGCCGGCACACGTATCACGGCGGCGCGTTCGACACCTTCCCGGCCAGGATCACGGCGCCGAGCACCGGTTTCTGGAACATCACCATCGACACCGTCAACCGCCGTGCAATCAGCGTCACGCGCAAGCCGACCCTGACCCACAAGATCAAGATCATCCGGCGCTCCAGCTCGAAACTGAGCTGAACATCGCCCTTTCAAGAAAGGCAAAACCGTGGCCCAGACGACCAAATACGTCATCAAGTACAAGCTCAACAACGAGCGCCGCTTCGAATTCGCGCAACTGGAAACCGGCACCGAGGAAGAAGCCCTGGCCGCGTTGCAAAAGCTGCACGGCGAGACCGACGATGTGATCAGCGAGGTCAAGGTCAGCAAGGCGCTGTAATGGCTCATCCTGATTGATTTTTGTAGCCACTGGGTGGGCACGATGCTTTTGTGGCGAGGGAGCTTGCTCCCGCTCGGCTGCGCAGCAGTCGCAAAACCTGCTGGCGCGGTCTGCCTGCAAGAACACGTCAGTCATTTTGGGTCGGCTTCGCCGCCCAGCGGGAGCAAGCTCCCTCGCCACAGGGATGGCTGCGCACCGCAAGAATCGGAGTGCCCGGCAACGCCGCACTGCGCAGACTGAACAGTCCTTTCCAACAAGGATTGCCATCATGCCCCCTACGCTTTCCCTGCCCCAACACCTCGTCAACCTGGACTGGCCCACCCTGGAGCACAGTCTCGACCAGGACGGCTGTGCAATCATTCGCAACCTGCTGCCGCCATCGCAATGCCGGCAACTGAGTGGTTTGTACGCCGAACCCAGCCTTTTCCGTTCACGGGTGATCATGGCCCGCCATGGATTCGGGCGCGGTGAGTATCAGTATTTTCGCTATCCGCTACCGGACCTCATCCAACAGCTGCGTCAGTCGCTGTACCCCATGCTGGTGCCGCTGGCGAACCGCTGGAATGAATCCATGGGCCTGGACGTGCGCTACCCCCACAAACACACCGACTTTATCCAGCGCTGCCACGCCGCCGGACAATCGCGCCCCACACCGTTGTTGCTGCAATACGGCCCGCAGGACTACAACTGCCTGCACCAGGATCTGTACGGCGAGCAGGTGTTCCCCTTGCAGGTCGCGATCCTGCTGTCGGAACCGGGCCGGGAGTTTACCGGTGGCGAGTTTGTCCTCACCGAACAACGCCCGCGCATGCAGTCGCGGCCCCTGGTCATGGATCTGAAACAGGGCGATGCGCTGGTGTTTGCTGTGCACCAGCGGCCGGTCAAAGGCGTTCGCGGTTATTATCGGGTGAACATGCGCCATGGCGTCAGCCGCGTGCACAGTGGCAGACGGCACACCCTGGGAATCATTTTTCATGATGCGCAATAACGACACACCGATCACCTTGGACCTGTTCGCCGAGCAGGCGCCCACCCCGCCCGGCCAGGTCGAGCAAGTCGGCCAGCAAGCGTTCGTGCTGCGCGGGTTTGCCCTGCCCTGGCTCGAGCGCTTGCTGCCGGTGCTGGAGAGCGTCTTGCAAGCTGCGCCGTTCCGGCAGATGGTCACGCCCGGCGGCTTTACCATGTCGGTGGCCTTGAGCAGTTGCGGCGCGCTGGGCTGGACCACCGACCGCAGCGGCTATCGCTACACCGCCCATGACCCACAGACCGGCCGCCCCTGGCCCGACATGCCGGCGGTGTTTCGCGAACTGGCCCAGGCTGCCGCCCGCCAGGCGGGGTTCGAGGCGTTCGAGCCCGACGCCTGCCTGATCAACCGCTATGTGCCCGGCGCGCGAATGTCGCTGCACCAGGACAAGAACGAGCGCTCCCTCGACGCCCCCATCGTCTCGATGTCCCTGGGCTTGCCGGCGGTGTTCCAGTTCGGCGGCTTCGCGCGCAGCGACAAAAGCCTGCGCATCCCGCTGTTCCATGGCGACATCGTGGTCTGGGGCGGCGTGGACCGCTTGCGTTATCACGGCGTGCTGCCGCTCAAGGAAGGACAACACCCGCGCCTGGGCGCCCAGCGGATCAACCTGACGTTTCGCACCGCCGGGTGAAGGTGCAGAATTCGACCGCAAGACCCGGAGTGTCGCCCTCTCGCAGGCTGGCTAATGTAGCCAAAACGGGCCAATGGAATAACGACCATGAACAGCACTTCAAACAATCTCGCCGCTGAACAGGATCCTCGCTGGGCCGCCGTGCTCGCCCGCGATCCGCGCGCCGACGGAACATTTGTCTATGGCGTGAAAACCACCGGCATCTACTGCCACCCCAGCAGCCTGTCGCGCCTGCCCAACCCGCGCAACGTCGAATTCTTCGACACGCCGGAACAGGCCCAGGCCGCCGGCTACCGGCCCAGCAAGCGCGTGGCTCGGGACCAGACCCAGGTCGCCGCCCAACAAGCGGCCCGGGTCGCGGCGGCCTGCCGGCAGATCGAGGCCGCCGAGGCACTCCCCGGCCTGAATGAACTGGCAGACAGCGCCGGCTTGAGTCCCTTCCATTTTCATCGGGTCTTCAAGGCCGTCACCGGCTTGACCCCCAAGGGTTACGCCGCCGCCCACCGCTCACGCAAGGTCCGCGAACGCCTGGCCGATGGCGGCACCATCACCGAGGCGTTGTACGACGCCGGTTTCAATTCCAACAGCCGTTTCTATGAGGCGGCCGACAAGGTGTTGGGCATGAAGCCCGCCGACTACCGCGCCGCCGGGCAGAATACCGACATCCGTTTCGCCGTCGGCCAGTGCTCCCTCGGGGCGATCCTGGTGGCGCAAAGCGAGCGTGGCGTATGCGCGATCCTGCTGGGCGACGATCCGGATACGCTGGTGCGCGACCTGCAGGACAAATTCCGCCGGGCCAACCTCATCGGTGCCGACCGGGAGTTCGAGCAGTTGATCGCCCAAGTGGTGGGCTTCATCGAAGCTCCCGCCTTGGGCCTGGACCTGCCCTTGGACCTGCGCGGTACCGCCTTCCAGGAGCGAGTCTGGCAAGCGTTGCGGGACATCCCCGCCGGCAGCACCGCCAGCTACGCCGAGATTGCCCAGCGCATCGGCATGCCCAAGGCCGTGCGCGCCGTGGCCCAAGCCTGTGGCGCCAACAGCCTGGCAGTGGCGATCCCTTGCCACCGGGTGGTGCGCAGCGACGGCAACCTGTCGGGCTATCGCTGGGGCGTGGAGCGCAAGCGTCAATTGCTGGCGCTGGAACGCTCGTCCGGGGATTGAATGCCGATGTAGATCGCCACGGATTCGGGGCCGCTGTAGACCTCGAAATCGCTGGTGAAACGGCGCAGCGTCTGGGGGTTATCGGCGAAGTACGCCCAGATCAAGCCCCAGGTCTGGATCACGCAATCGGGCATCGCCCCCTTGGCCGAAAACACCAGGTAATCCCCGCCCTCGATGTCCACGGCGGGGTAGCCTGCGCTGGTCGCATCCACCTGCACCCCGGCCGTTACGTCGAAGTGGCCGGTGGCGTCGGACTCGTAATTGGAATAGACACCGTAGACGAACGACTCCGACTGCCGGGCCGGAATCGTGTCGAACAACCCTTCGGTGAAGAATTGTTGCCACATCGGGCCGATCCTGGCCGTGTCGGGATGCTGCTCGTCGGTGTTGCGGGTGCGCACCTGCAAACCGGCCACGGTGAAGGGTTCGACGGTCTTGAGTTTCACATCCATGGGTCAGGCTCCTTGATGTATGAAGCCCGCATGGTAACCCTCACGGCGCCGGGATCAAGCGGCGAGCACTTGATTGAAAAACTCGACTGGCCGTCGCCGGCCCACACCTGTTAAAAACGCTGTTTCCTTCTGCCGTCGGAGACCCGTACATGAGCCAGTGGCCAGACACTCGCATTCTTGACTTGCTCGGCATCGAGCTGCCCATCATCCAGGGGCCGTTGGCCGGGGTGACCGGGCCGGCCATGGTGGTCGCGACCTGCAATGCCGGCGGGTTGGGTTCGATGCCGGCGGCGATGCTCGATGTCGAACAACTGCGCCAGGCGCTGACGACCATCCGCGAGCAGACCGACAAACCATTCAATGTGAATTTTTTCTCTCACCAGCCACCGGCCTTCGACGAACAACGGGCCGAGGCCTGGAAGCAACGGCTCAAGCCGTACTACGAGGAATTGGGCGTCGACTTCGACGCACCGACGCCGGTGTCCAACCGCACGCCTTTCGATGATGCAGCCTGCCGGGTGCTGGAGGAGATGCGCCCCAAGGTGGTGAGTTTCCATTTCGGTCTGCCGGAAAAATCCCTGCTGGACCGGGTCAAGGCCACCGGGGCGAAAATCCTTTCTTCGGCGACCACCGTCGAGGAAGCTATCTGGCTTGAACAGCACGGTTGCGACGCGATCATTGCCATGGGGTATGAAGCCGGGGGGCATCGCGGAATGTTCCTCAGCGACGACCTCAACACCCAGGTCGGGCTGTTTGCCCTGCTGCCGCAGGTGGTGGATGCGGTGAAGGTGCCGGTGATCGCCACCGGTGGCATTGGCGATGCGCGCGGGATTGTCGCGGCGTTCGCCCTCGGTGCCTCGGCGGCTCAATTGGGCAGCGCCTATCTGTTCACGCCCGAGGCGAAGATCAGCGCGTCCCATCACCGGGCGTTGCGCACGGCCAAGGAAAGCCAGACTGCGGTCACCAACCTGTTCACCGGCCGGCCGGCCCGGGGCATCGTCAACCGGGTCATGCGCGAAGTGGGCCCGATGAGTCCGCTGGCCCCAGCGTTCCCCCTGGCCGGGGGCGCGTTGATGCCGCTGCGGGCCAAGGGCGAAGCAGACTTCAGCAACCTCTGGGCCGGCCAGGCCTTCCCTCTGGGCCGCGAGTTGCCGGCGGCCGAGTTGACGCGGCGGTTGGCCGAGGAGGCATTGGCCCGACTCCACAGGGCGAATGTCTGATCGAGCGCTATCGCGAGCAAGCTCGCTCCCACAGGGGATAGGGGGCAACCGGCAAATCTGGACACACCACCGGACCTGTGGGAGCCGAGCTTGCTCGCGATAGCGGTAGCACATTCAACAGGGATGCAAGCTGATCCACCGCCATCGCGAGCAGGCTCGCTCCCACAGGGAATAGGGGGCAACCGGGAAATCTGGATACACCGCCGGACCTGTGGGAGCAGAGCTTGCTCGCGATAGCGGTAGCACATTCAACAGGGATGCAAGCTGATCCACCGCCATCGCGAGCAAGCTCGGCTCCCACAGGGTTCGGCGGTGAACGTGAATCCGGCTCCCACCCCAGGCCTCGTGTGGGAGCGAGCTTGCTCGCGATGGGGCCAGCCCTGGCACCCTCACTGCCCAGGCAAAATGCCGCGTTCCGTTTGTCGGCCATTCGCTATATATTCCGGTATATAGCGAACCCACCCTCGGAGCCTCACCCATGCGCCTCACCTGCTTCGCGCCGTTGCTGTTGATCCCCTTCATGACGATTGGTGCCGTCCAGGCCGCCGAGGTGCAGGTGGCGGTCGCTGCCAATTTCACCGCGCCGATCCAGGCCATCGCCGCCGCTTTCGAAAAAGACACCGGGCATAAACTGGTAGCAGCGTACGGCGCCACCGGGCAGTTCTACACGCAGATCAAGAACGGCGCGCCGTTCGAAGTGTTCCTCGCCGCCGATGACACCACCCCGGCCAGGCTCGAAAGCGAAGGCGACACCGTCAAGGGCTCGCGTTTCACCTATGCCATCGGCACCCTGGCGCTGTGGTCGGCCAAGGCCGGTTATGTCGACAACAAGGGCCAAGTCCTCCAGCATGGCGACTTCCAACACCTGTCCATCGCCAACCCGAAAACCGCGCCCTATGGCCTGGCCGCGACCCAGGTGCTGGACAAGCTCGGCTTGACCGCCCAGGTCAAAGGCAAACTGGTCGAAGGCCAGAACATCACCCAGGCCTATCAGTTCGTCTCCACCGGTAACGCTGAACTGGGCTTCGTCGCCTTGTCCCAGGTGTACAAGGACGGCAAGGTAACGGGCGGTTCGGCATGGATCGTCCCTGCCGACCTGCACGATCCGATCAAACAGGACGCGGTGATCCTCGACAAAGGCCGGGACAACCCCGCCGCCGCCGCCCTGGTGGATTACCTTAAAGGCCCGAAAGCCGCCGCCATCATCCAGACCTACGGTTACCAACGCTAAATGCCCCTGACCAGCGCCGATTACGCCGCCATCTGGCTGACCCTGAAACTGGCGTCATTGACTACGGTGATCCTGCTGCTCATCGGCACGCCCATCGCATTGTGGCTGTCGCGCACCCGCTCCTGGCTGCGCGGGCCGGTGGGTGCGGTGGTGGCATTGCCCTTGGTGCTGCCGCCCACGGTGATCGGCTTCTATCTGTTGCTGGCGTTGGGGCCGAACGGCTGGATCGGCCAGTTCACCCAAGCCCTCGGGTTGGGCACCCTCACCTTCAGTTTCACCGGGTTGGTGATCGGCTCGGTGATCTATTCCATGCCGTTTGTGGTGCAGCCGTTGCAGAACGCCTTCGCCGCCATCGGCAGTCGCCCCTTGGAAGTCGCCGCCACTTTGCGGGCCGGGCCCTGGGACACGTTTTTCAGCGTCATCCTGCCCCTGGCCCGCCCCGGTTTCATCACCGCGGCGATCCTCGGTTTCGCCCACACCGTTGGCGAATTCGGCGTGGTGCTGATGATCGGCGGCAACATCCCGGAGAAAACCCGGGTGGTGTCAGTGCAGATCTACGACCATGTCGAAGCCCTGGAATATGCCCAGGCCCACTGGCTGGCGGCGGCGATGCTGGTGTTTTCATTCCTCGTGCTGCTGGCGCTGTACTCCAGCCGCCGAGCCCGCGCTGGCTGGAGCTGATCGATGATTCACGCGCGTTTGCAACTCGACCATGGGGCGTTTTCCCTGGACCTGGATGTGCAACTGCCGGGCCGTGGCGTGACAGCCTTGTATGGGCCTTCCGGTTCCGGCAAGACCACCTGCCTGCGCTGCATTGCCGGATTGGAACGGCCGGCCCAGGGGTTTATCGAAGTCAATGGCCACGTGTGGCAGGACAGTGAGCGCGGTGTGTTCGTGCCGCCCCACAAGCGTCCCGTGGGGTACGTGTTCCAGGAGGCGAGCCTGTTTGCCCATCTGTCGGTGCGGGCCAACCTGGCATTCGGCCTCAAGCGCATTGCACCGGCACAACGGCGGGTGGACATGGACCAGGCCACCGACCTGCTGGGCATCGGGCACTTGCTCGATCGGCAGCCGCACAACCTCTCCGGCGGCGAACGCCAACGGGTGGGCATCGCCCGCGCCTTGCTCACCAGCCCGCGACTGTTGCTGATGGATGAGCCGCTGGCGGCCCTCGACACCCGACGTAAAAACGAGATACTGCCTTATCTGCAACGGCTCCACGATGAGCTGGACATCCCGGTGCTGTACGTCAGCCATTCCCAGGACGAAGTGGCGCGCCTGGCCGATCACATCGTGCTGCTCGACGCTGGTCGCGCCCAGGCCAGCGGCCCCATCGGCGAAACCCTGGCCCGGCTCGACCTGCCATTGGCCCTGGGGGATGACGCCGGAGTGGTGATCGAAGGCAAGGTCAGCGGCTATGACCCGGCGTATCAATTGCTGACCTTGAACCTGCCCGACAGCCAACTGAACGTCCGCGTGGCCCACACCTCATTGGCCCCCGGCCAATCGCTGCGTTTCAAGGTCCAGGCCCGGGATGTCAGCCTCAGCCTGGCGAATGATGCCCAGACCAGCATTCTCAACCGCCTGCCGGTCACCGTGATCAGCGAACAGGCCGCCGACAACGCCGCCCATGTGCTGATCCGCCTGGAAGCGGCCGGCACCCCGCTGCTGGCGCGCATTACTCGCTACTCCCGCGACCAGTTGAAGCTGCACCCTGGGCAGGTGTTGTGGGCACAGATCAAGGCGGTGGCGGTGTTGGCTTAGGGTATCGAGCCACACCACTCTATTGTGGGAGCGGGCTTGCTCGCGAAGGCGACGGCACATTCAATACTTTTGCTGGCTGACTCACCGCTTTCGCGAGCAAGCCCGCTCCCACAGGTTTGGGGGGACCTTAAAATCTTGGCACGACCAGAACAGCCTGCGGTCAATGAATTCACAGGCCACCGGATTCGTTGCCAAGGATTTTTTTCATGCCCGACACCCTGCCGCCGGATGCACTGCCGGCCGACCTGCATTATGTCGATGACACGGCCCCGGGCATCACCCGCAAGAAGCTCCGGGGCAAATTCTGTTATTTCGACCCGCAGGGCCAACGCATCACTGACGCCGCCGAGATCCAGCGCATCAACGCCCTGGCGGTGCCGCCGGCCTACACCGATGTCTGGATTTGCACCGACCCTCGTGGCCATCTCCAGGCCACCGGGCGCGATGCCCGCGGGCGCAAGCAGTATCGCTACCATGCGCGCTGGCGTGAGGTGCGCGATGCGGACAAGTATTCGCGGATGCTGGAGTTCGGACGCGCCCTGCCACGCTTGCGCAAACGCCTGGAAGAAATCCTCGCCACGCCCGGCTTCAGCCGCGACAAAGTGCTGGCCACGGTCATCACCCTGCTGGACGTGACCCTGATCCGCGTCGGCAACCCCCAATACGCTCGCGCCAATCGCTCCTACGGCCTGACCACCCTGCGCAACAAACATGTCGAGGTCAACGGCAGCGCCATCGCCTTCCAGTTCCGTGGCAAGAGCGGCGTCGAGCACCAGATCACCGTGAAGGACCGGCGCCTGGCGCGGATCATCAAGCGCTGCCAGGAGATCCCCGGGCAGAACCTGTTCCAGTACCTGGACGAACATGGCGAGCGCCACTCCATCAGCTCTTCGGACATCAACGCCTACCTCAAGACGCTGACCGGCGCCGATTTCACCGCCAAGGACTACCGCACCTGGGCCGGCAGCGCAGCGGCGCTGGCCGGGCTGCGGGCGCTGCGTTGGGAAACCGAGACCGAAGCCAAGAAACACGTCACCGAGATGGTCAGGCAGGTCTCCCGACAACTGGGCAACACGCCGACCGTCTGTCGTAAATGCTACATCCACCCCGCGGTGGTGGAAGGTTTCCTGCTCGGTGCCCTGAAGGCCTTGCCCAAACCCCGGGCCCGCAAAGGCCTCAGCGAAGAAGAAGCCGGACTGGCGCTATTCTTGAAGCGTATGACCCAAACGGCCGAGGCCTGCGAACAGGCGCAATCGGGTTAATGCAATGGGCCCGCGGCGAGTCGAGGCGGTGGAACATCGGCAGACCAGCGGACTCCCAACTGTAGGGCACGACCACTGCGCAGGTATTCAAAAAGGGTGAAATCGACAGGAGTTTCAGATGTCCGAACACATTGTCCATTTTCATTGCCAGATCGACCAGGGAACCACGGAACGCTTTCGCGACAACTGCCTGGAGGCCATCGAGCAAGGCGCCGACTCACTGATGCTCAACCTCTCCACCGTCGGCGGCAGCACCAACTTCGGTTTCACGCTGTATACCTTCATCAAGTCCCTTCCGGTGCCGGTGCGTGCAGTCAACGCCGGCAATATCGAGTCGATGGGCATCGTCATGTTTCTGGCCGCCAGCGACCGCACCACCACCCCGCATTCGCGCTTCCTGATTCATCCGATGAACTGGTATTTCGGCCAGAAATCCGTGGACCATTCACGCTTGCGCGAGTACCTGTCCAGCCTGGACAACGACGTGGCGCGGTACGTGGAGATCTACGTCAAGGAAACCGCCGGCGCGGCGACCCAATTGGATATCTTCAAGTGCCTGTGCGCCGAGGAACGAGTGATTCCGGCCGAGAATTCCCTGGCCTTTGGCATCGCCCACCGGGTCGAACAAGTGGTGTTCCCTGCGGAAGCCAAGCATTGGAAAGTCAGCGGCGGTGAAGATTAAACAATGGCATTGACAAATAACATGTTCGTTGGCTTTTCAATTAAAAGCGGCAATCTTGTATAACTTCCAAGCGAAGCGGCTGTATAACTTTTTTCCTGTACCTAACAAGCTGGTTACCGTTCGTCGCCAACGAAACGTTTTCTTTAAACTTCCCTCGGGAATTTTCTTTCACAGTTAGGCGAGGCAGTTTTTGCTCGCTTTAACCAAAATGAGGATTCTCAAAATGGCTAACACCGGAAACAAGAACCCAGGTAATTTCGCAAATGATCGTGAGAAAGCTTCGGAAGCCGGCAAGAAAGGCGGACACGCTTCGGGCGGCAATTTTGCAAATGACCGGGAAAAAGCCTCTGAAGCCGGCCGCAAAGGTGGCGAACGCAGCCATGGCGGCGGCAGGAAATCGTAACCTGGAAAACCGTCGGGGCGCAGTACTGCTGCGCCCTGGCGCTTAACCGCACCGAGGCCGCCCATGAGCAACCAGGATCGATTCATTATCAGTTTCATCAGCAACAACCAACCTGACAATCGTGTGGTGCAGGCAAGCACCGAGACATTGAGTGCCGACGAAGCCGAAGCACTCTTGAGGACGACGTTCAGTGAACTCAAGGATGTTGAACTCAGCGATGTCCAAGTTCAGAAAAAAACCCGGCCCAACGAAGAAGAACATGGTGTGCCGGGGCATTTCAAACAACCGTAGTTCAAACTAACTGCGCGGCGTCCTATCCCGCTTTATTACTTCGAACACTTCGTGGCGAGGGAGCTTGCTCCCGCTGGGCTGCAAAGCAGCCCCCCTCTATTGCTCAACTCGGTCAGTGATACGCCTGAGGGTTAATGGGGCTCTGCGCAGCCCAGCGGGAGCAAGCTCCCTCGCCACAAAAAAGCGGAATTTCGACAACCTTTTAATGGGCGTGATCCCCAGTCGGATCCTTGATTTGCCACACCTGCCCTTTCTGCCAGGCGTCCGCCCCGGGATCGATCGCCGGCGCTTCAATACTCGCTCGGGCCCGCTTTTTCGCTTCGCTGTCGATTCCCATCCGACCGTCCCGCTCGCGTACCAGCCGTGAGTTGATCTGCCCGTCGGCCGTGAACCCCATCATCAACTGAGGCACTCCGTAAGGCAGTGCGTTGCCCTGTTCGGTGTGCCAGGTGTGCCAGGTCTTGCCATAGGTGCCGACTAGGTTTTCCATCAGCCGGGTTTCCGCGGCCTGGGGGATCCCCGGTGCGATCAATTGCCCGGATTTCACCTCATGCACATGGCTGTGCCACAGTTGTTTTTCACTGGCTGGCAACCCTTCGAACAAACGCTTGCTGATGATGTACTCGACGCCCATCAGCTTGGCGCTGGAGGTGTTGCCGTCGAAGATCGCGCACTGAAAGACTTCTTCGTTCAGCGCCGTGCAGTAGTGATGCGCTTCCATTTGCCCGGACATCCGCCCGTTATAGAAATGAAAACCATCGAGGTAGGTGTCCAGGGCCCGCAACGGCGGTTTGTCCTGCATGAGCCGCGCCCCGGTTTCCAGCGTCGCAGTGGTCGGGGTCTTCGCAGCGCCCGGCGCATCGACGGGCGAGCCGCTCGTACCGCCCGCGCAACCGGTCAATCCCAAAGCCGACGCCCAAAGCAGTGTCCAGGCGCCATAAACGCTTCGATCTGGCATGTCATCTCTCCTTTTCATGACTGTTCATGAGAAAGACCGTGCCGGGGGCGGGTTTGATTTTCCTGGCGGCCTACCGACGAATGGCGCGCCTCGGCAACTCTGCGATCAACCGGCGCTATGGATTTGCTTCACCGTCTCGATCCAGCTCGGGTCCAGGCGCGACTGTTCAGGGTCCAGGCCCAGCGCCTGCATCTTGGCCAGATGCGCGTCGGCCTCTCGCGCCAGGGAACCCTGGGCGCTGGAGTTGGCGTCCAGCTGATGCATCTGCGCCAGCCCCAGGTGATAGAAGCGCAGCAGCTTCATGGCGGCGGGGTCCTGGGCCTGCACACCGGCCGTCACCTGGTGCATGACGTTGGTGATTTTCATCAGGCTGCGCTTGAGTTGCCAGCCGTACACCGCGGCGGCCATCCACGGCTGCGACCAGAAATACTGGCGCATCAGCAACGCCATCGCCAACACGGCGACCATCACTCCGCCCAGGTTGAAGCGAAAGTTATCGCCTCCGGGCGTACCCAACAGCATCACGGCCAGGCTGGACAGCAACATCGCCAGGGCCAGGAACACCACCGCGATGATCAGGGTGCTGCGGCGGGTCTGCCTGCGGTAGGTGTCGCCATCCCACGGTTTGATCTCGAACATCGTGGCGCAATTTCCTTGTACGGCATCAAAAGAGTCACGCATTATCGCCTGCCCGGTCGATTTAGCTATGCTGGGGCTCATTTTGTATCGCTACCGACTCGCCGGGCGAGGATCGAAGTCCATGGCGATGGCGCAAGGATCGTGCGATCTTTCGGTGTGGACGTTTTTTTCAAGATGCCGTCGTTGTGTGCATGGCATCGTTTTCAAGGAAAGCTGAATGACTCAAAGACATGTAATCAACGCTTCGGTAAGCCCAAAAGGCAGCCTGGAAACCTTGTCCCAGCGCGAAGTGCAACAACTGAGCGAAGCCGGCTCCGGCAGCATCTACGACCTCTTCCGCCAGTGCGCCCTGGCCATCCTCAATACCGGCGCCCATGTCGATAACGCCAAGACCATCCTGGAAGCCTACAAGGACTTCGAGATCCGCATCCACCAGCAGGACCGGGGCGTGCGCCTGGAGCTGCTGAACGCGCCAGCCGACGCGTTCGTCGACGGCGAAATGATCGCCAGCACCCGCGAGATGCTGTTCAGCGCCCTGCGCGACATCGTCTACACCGAGAACGAGCTGGACAGCCAGCGCATCGACCTCAGCTCGTCCCAGGGCATCAGCGACTACGTGTTCCACCTGCTGCGCAACGCCCGCACCCTGCGCCCGGGTGTCGAGCCGAAAATTGTCGTGTGCTGGGGTGGTCACTCGATCAACACCGAAGAATACAAATACACCAAGAAAGTCGGCCACGAACTGGGCCTGCGCAGCCTGGACATCTGCACCGGCTGCGGCCCGGGCGTGATGAAAGGCCCGATGAAAGGCGCCACCATCGCCCACGCCAAGCAGCGCATCCATGGTGGTCGCTACCTGGGCCTGACGGAGCCGGGCATCATCGCCGCCGAGGCACCGAACCCGATCGTCAATGAGCTGGTGATCCTGCCGGACATCGAGAAACGCCTGGAAGCCTTCGTGCGGGTCGGCCACGGCATCATCATCTTCCCGGGCGGCGCCGGCACGGCGGAAGAGTTCCTCTACCTGCTGGGTATCCTGATGCACCCGGCCAACCAGGACCTGCCCTTCCCAGTGGTGCTCACCGGGCCGAAAAGCGCCGCGCCGTACCTCGACCAGTTGCACGCGTTTGTCGGTGCCACCCTGGGCGAGGCCGCGCAGAAGCACTATCAGATCATCATCGACGACCCGGCCGAAGTGGCCCGGCAGATGACCCAGGGGCTCAAGGAGGTCAAGCAATTCCGCCGCGAGCGCAACGACGCCTTCCACTTCAACTGGCTGCTGAAGATCGACGAGGGCTTCCAGCGCCCGTTCGACCCGACCCACGCCAACATGGCCAGCCTGGGCCTGAGCCGCGACCTGCCGGCCCACGAACTGGCCGCCAACCTGCGCCGCGCGTTTTCGGGGATCGTGGCCGGTAACGTCAAGGACAAGGGCATCCGCCTGATCGAGGAACACGGCCCTTACGAAATCCACGGCGACCCCGCCATCATGGAACCCCTCGACCGCCTGCTCCAGGCCTTCGTCGCTCAGCACCGCATGAAACTGCCGGGCGGCGCGGCGTATGTACCGTGCTATCGCGTGGTGACCTGATCTATCCAAGCACCGCAGATCCCATGTGGGAGCGAGCTTGCTCGCGAAGGCGTCGGCACATTCAGCACTGATGCAAGCTGACCCACCGCTATCGCGAGCAAGCTCGCTCCCACAGGGGATCAGCTGTGGTTACAGAATCCGCATCAGCCCGGCGTCATCCACTTCAAGGCCTAGCCCGAGGTAATCCTTGATCTGCGGATGAAGGGTCACCACTGGGTGCGTGTGCGTTGCCGTCACCACCAGGACGTCAGCCCCGGCGGCCTCGCCTGCCCGGATCCCGGCCTCGGCGTCTTCAAAGACCAGGCACTCCTGGGGCGCCACGTGCAGGCGTTCGGCAGCCAGGCGATAGCAGGTAGGGTTGGGCTTGCCGTCGCTGACGTCTTCGGCGGTGACCATCACGGCGGGACGGGGGATGCCCGCCGCTTCCATGCGACGCAAGGCCAACGCCATGGGGGCGGAGGTGACGATTGCCCAGCGCTCCGGCGGCAGGCTTTCCAGGAACGCCAGCGCACCGGGCACTTGCACCACCCCTTCGACGTCTTCGATTTCTTCCCGGGTAATCTGCTCGGCCTGCGCCTCGGCATCCACTCCCGGCAGTTGCTGGCGGGCAATGGTGTCGATGGCGCGCACGCCATGGATGGTCGGCAGGAACGTCGCCACGTCCACGCCATGGCTCAGGGCCCAGCGTGTCCAGATCCGTTCGGCGGCGGCGATGGAATTGAGCAGCGTGCCGTCCATGTCGAACAGGAAGGCGCGGTAGGCGATGTTGGAGCGCAGAGTGACAGGCATCGGATCCTCGGTGGGCGGCGTGGCGGGTGATGGCCACTGTAACATCGCCAGGCACCGAACCTGTGGGAGCGGGGGGGGGGGGGGGGGGGGGGGGGGAGGGGGGGGGGGGGGGTGGTTGTGAACACAGGAGGGGGGAGACACCCGGCCCCCC
>NZ_JBIXJT010000001.1:321496-417668 GCF_052871455.1 Pseudomonas sp. LARHCG127 | reverse complement strand
GGCGGCGGTTCGTGCCGTTCCCCGGTTTCCTCTCCTTTTTTTTTGATTTCCACACCCCCCCCCACCCCCCCCCCCCCCCCGCTCCCACATTTGGATTTGAGTTGTGTCACACAGCAGCGATCTACACCAACCGCTCGATCGGCTGATGCTGCCACACCCGCTTGTAGTACAGCGTCTGCAACAGCAGCATGCTCAGGTAAGCCACCGGAAACGCCATCCACACCCCTTGCAGCCCGAAGCGGGCGTCCAGCAGATACGCCGCCGGCACTTGCACGGCGACGATGCAGAAGATCGAAATGGCGACCGGCGCCAGCACCGTGCCGCTGGCGCGCATGATGCCGCCAACGATTGCCTGGAAACCGAACACCAGCAAGCTCCAAAGCATGATATGCAGCAGGTGTTCGGCCTGGATCCGCGCCGCCGGGTCAGTGATGAACAGCCCCAACAGCCAGTGGGACAACAGGTAGCCCAGCAGCACCAGCCCACCGGTGAGCCAGAGGTTGATCGCCAGCCCCGTGCGCAGGATCGGCCCCAGGCGCTCCAGGCGCCCGGCACCGATGGCCTGGGCGCCGAGGATCGAGGCGGTGATGGCAATCGACAGCGCCGGAAACTGCACGTAGTTGACGATCTGCGTCACCGCGCCGTAGGCCGCCGTGGCCTCGGAACCGTGGCGATTGACCAGCGCGAGGATCACCAACTCTGACAACGAAATCACCACCATCTGCAACCCTGTGGGCAGGCCAATGCGCAGCACTTTGCCAAGGATGTCCTTGTCCAGGCGCATCGCGGCGAACAACGCACGGTCCGGCGCCAGGGCATGCTCGCGACGATTCAGGCGCCACGCCAGCATCAGCATCGCCGACGTCGTCCCCACCAGCCCCGCCCATGCCGCGCTCTGGATGCCCATCTGGGGCAAACCCAGCCAGCCGCGAATCAACGCCGGCGTGAGCAGCAGCCCGACACTGGTGGACACCAGCAGCGCCAACATCGGTGACACCGTATCGCTCACCCCGCGCAGCAGTTGGGTGAACAGCACGAATACCAGCAACATCGGCAAGATCCACAGCATGACCCGGGCATAGGAAACGGCGTCCTCCAGCACATCGGCCGGCGTGCCGAGCCCCTGCAACGCCTCCCGCGCAAAGACACTGCCAAGCACCGCCGCCGCCAGGCCGATGATCGCCCCCAGCAATAAGGTCGCCCCGGCAATCGCCTTCACCTTGCCGGTTTCGCCGGCGCCATAGGCCTGCCCGATCAACACCCCGGCCCCCGCGCCCAGGCCGATCACCAACGCGATAAAGAAAAACACGATGGGAAACATGCCCGACACCGCTGCCAACGCCTGGGTCCCCAGCATCTGGCCGATGTAGATGCTGTTGAGCGTGCCGGACATGGACTGCAGGAAGTTGGACAGGACCATGGGAAGCAGGAACAGGAGATAGGTTTTCCAGAGAGGCTGGGTGGGCATGGGAGCTCTGATGGCAGGTTTGAAAATCCGGGTGCCGGTAATTTAGCTCAATCCATACAACTCGTTTCAGAAGATTCGGCGCAGGCTGCTCTTATGGCTCTTATGGCTCTTGTGGCTCTTGTGGCTCTTGTGGCTCTGTGGCTCTTGTGGCTCTGTAGCTCTTGTGGCGAGGGAGCTTGCTCCCGCTGGGCTGCGCAGCGGCCCCGAAACCTGGACACGCCGTGTATCAGGCTGACCTCGCCAGCCGCTTTTGGGACCGCTTCGCGCTCCAGCGGGAGCAAGCTCCCTCGCCACAAAGGCCCCTTAAGCCATCTCCCTCGCCACAAAAGCCCCTCTGCGCGCACTTCCCGCCACGCGGCTTATACCTTCGTCGGGGCCATTCGACATTTCCCAGACTGCGTCTAATCTGAAGGCACAGTGCCACGTACTGGGTAGGCCAATGCCTACCGCAATACCGGAATCGGACAGCCGGTCTTAAAGTCCGAGTAAGGGTCGCAGATAACCAGTTATTCGCAAATAACCTGTTAGCAACACTGTTCAAGGACCGAACCATGACGTCGTATTCTCACGGTCATTCCCTTTCCCAACCACAACCGCGCATCCTCTGGAGTGCCGTGCTGGTGGCCATTGCCGCGAGCGTTGGCGTGCTCGCGCTCAATGGCGCGAGTGCATCGAACATCGGCTTGAGCGTGGCGATCCTGGCCTTGGGCGCCGGGGTTGGCGTGTGGGCTGCACGCTCGCAACGCCAGCAGTTCGACAGCGCCCTCGCCGCCGCCATGGCCGACCACGACCTGCAAGGCAGCGAGCACCAGGCTCATAAAACCCACGCACAATTCAACGAAGTCATTCTCGGTGCCATGCCGATCTGGGCCAAGCAAGTCGAAAGCTCCCGGCAGCAGACCGAAACCGCGATCGTCTCCCTGACCAGCCGCTTCACCGGCATTTCGTCGCGCCTGGAAGACACCGTGCAAGCCTCGCAACTGGCCGCCGGTGAACTGGCCGGCCAGAGCAACGGCGGTGCCGTGCAGGTGCTGGCCCAGAGCGAAGGCGAACTGGTCAAGGTCATCGATTCCCTGAAGGCCACCCAGGCCAGCCGCGACGAAACCCTGGCCCAGGTGCGCAACCTGACGGCTTATACCGGCGAGCTGCGGACCATGGCCGCCGACGTCGCGGCGATTGCCGCGCAGACCAACCTGCTCGCCCTCAACGCCGCCATTGAAGCCGCCCGTGCCGGCGAAGCCGGGCGTGGCTTTGCCGTGGTGGCCGACGCCGTGCGCAGCCTGTCGAGCAAGTCCAGCGAGACCGGCCAGCAGATGTCGGCCAAGGTCGACATCATCAACACCGCCATCACCCAACTGGTCCATGCCGCGTCCAGCGGTGCCGACCAGGACAGCCATTCCGTCAGCGCCTCCGAGCAGAGCATCCAGCAGGTGCTGGAGCGCTTCAAGAGTGTCACTGGCCGGCTGGCCGACTCGGCCGACATGCTGCAACGGGAAAGCTTCGGCATCCGCGATGAACTCACCGAGGTGCTGGTCAGCCTGCAATTCCAGGACCGGGTCAGCCAGATCCTCAGCCACGTGCGCGACAACATCGAGGACCTGCATGTGCACTTGCAGCAGGCCAGTCAGTCGCCCGAACAGGCTGTTTCCATCGACGCCCGCCAATGGCTGGCGCGCATGGAAACCACTTACGCCACCGACGAGCAACGCCGCAATCACCACGGCGACTCGAGCGCGCAACAGACTTCACAGGAAATAACCTTCTTTTAGGAGAGCCGTTCATGGCTAAAAGTGTATTGGTTGTCGACGACTCCGCGAGCGTTCGGCAGGTGGTCGGCATCGCGTTGAAAAGTGCCGGCTATGACGTGATCGAAGCCAGCGATGGCAGGGACGCCCTGGGCAAGCTCAACGGCCAGAAAGTGCACCTGATCATCAGCGACGTGAACATGCCCAACATGGACGGCATCACCTTCGTCAAGGAGGTCAAGAAGCTGGCCAGCTACAAGTTCACCCCGATCATCATGCTCACCACCGAATCCCAGGAATCGAAGAAACAGGAAGGCCAGGCTGCTGGGGCCAAAGCCTGGGTGGTCAAGCCGTTCCAGCCGGCGCAGATGCTGGCGGCGGTCTCCAAGCTGATTCTTCCTTGATGGCCGGAGGCTTAGATGCCGTTGCACTACGAAACAAACGATGACACCGCCCAGGTGCACATCGACGGCGAGCTGACGATCTACACCGCGGCCGACCTGTCTGCGCAATGGTTGCCGCACCTGGGCGCAACACCGCGGATGGCCCTGGATCTGTCGCAGATCACCGAGATGGACGGCGCCGGCCTGCAACTGCTGCTGATGGTACAGCGCGAGGCCTCCAGGGCCGGGACTCAACTGAGCCTGACCGGCCAAAGCAAGGCCGTCACGGAAACACTTGCCCTGTGCAACCTGGTTGCCTAGGACTGCAATACGTCGGACACGACAAAGGATATGAGCGTGAGCATCAATCTCGATCAGGCACAACAGACCTTCATCGTCGAGGCACGGGAACAGTTGCAGGCGATGGAAGAGTCGCTGCTGCACCTGGAAACCGACCCTGGTGACGATGACGCCATTGGCGCGATCTTCCGGGCGGCCCACACGATCAAGGGTTCGGCCGGGCTGTTCGGCCTGGAACCGATCGTCAGTTTCACCCACATCGTCGAAGACGTGCTCGATCGCCTGCGCAACGGCAGCGTCGAGGTGGACGCCGGCCTGATCGCGGTGCTGCTCAAGTCCAGCGATCACATGCTGGAACTGATCAACGTGGCCGCCAACCAGGGCGGAACGCTGCCGCCGCCGGCCCTGCAACGGGAAGTGGAGCTGTGCCAGATCCTGCAGGAGTACCAGGCGCCCTCGCCCGCCGCAGCCCCGACGCCAGCCCCTGAAACCAACACCAGCGAACCCGGAGAAACACGCCTCTGGCACATCTCCCTGCGCTTCGGCCAGGACGTGTTCCGCAACGGCATGGACCCGCTGTCGTTCCTGCGCTACCTGCAAACCCTGGGTGAAATCGTCGACATCGCCACCCTGACCGACGCCCTGCCCGCCGCCGAGGCCTGGGACGCCGAGTCCTGCTACCTGGGCTTCGACATCGCGTTTCGCTCGGCCGCCAGTCACAGCGCGATCAACGAAGTGTTCGACTTCGTCCGGGAAGATTGCGAAATCGACATCGTTGCCATCGATGACGCCGCCGCACCACAGGGAAACACTGGCCTGGTCACGACCTCGCCGGAGCCGCCCGAGGAAAACACCGCGTTGGTCGCCACCGGCGAATTGCTCGGCGACCAGCGCAAGACACCGCGCATGCCCGCCCAGATCGCCACCGACAAACAGCCGGTGACCAGCGACAGCAAAGGCAAGGACGGCACCTACGTGCGGGTCAATGCCGACAAGCTCGACGAGTTGATCAACCTGGTGGGCGAACTGGTCATCGCCAGCGCCGGTGCGAGCCTGCTGGCCCGCACCTGCCACAACGACCCGTTGCAGGAAGCCACCTCGTCCGTCTCCGGGCTGGTGGAAGAAATCCTCGACGGCGCCCTGCGCCTGCGCATGATCCCCATCGGCGAAACCTTCAACCGCTTCCGTCGGGTGGTGCGCGATGTCAGCCAGGAGCTGGGCAAGGACATCGACCTGATCATCAGCGGCGCCGAGACCGAGCTGGACAAGACCGTGGTGGAAAAAATCGGCGACCCGCTGATGCACCTGCTGCGCAACGCCATGGACCACGGCATTGAAACCGCCGAGGCCCGCCTGGCCGCCGGCAAACCGGCCAAGGGGCACCTGCATCTCAATGCGTACCACGACTCCGGCAGCATCGTGCTGGAAATCGCCGACGACGGCACCGGCCTGAACCGCGACCGGATCCTGGAAAAAGCCCAGGAACGTGGCCTGGTACCCCAGGGTGCCAGCCCCACCGACCAGGAAATCTACAACCTGATTTTCGAACCTGGCTTCTCTACCGCCCAGGCCGTGACCAACCTGTCGGGGCGTGGCGTGGGCATGGACGTGGTCAAGCGCAACATCACCCTGCTGCGCGGCACCGTCGACCTCGACAGCCAAACCGGCAAGGGCACCGTGGTGCGCATCCGCCTGCCGCTGACCCTGGCGATCATCAATGGATTCCTGGTGGGTATCGGTCAGTCGACTTATGTCATTCCGCTGGACATGGTCCAGGAATGCATCGAGCTGAGCGAAGACGATGGGCTCGCCAGCCGCGAACAAGGCTACCTCGACCTGCGCGGCGAGGTGCTGCCCCTGGTCTACCTGCGCGATCACTTCAACCATGAAGGCCCGCCCGCGCGTCGGCAGAACGTGGTGGTGGTGCGCTACGCCGAACTCAAGGCCGGGCTGGTGGTGGATGACTTGCTGGGTGAATTCCAGACCGTGATCAAGCCGCTGGGCAAGCTGTTTGGCGCCCTTCGCGGCATCAGTGGCTCGACCATCCTGGGCAGTGGCGCCGTGGCGTTGATTCTCGACGTACCGGCCCTGCTCACCCAGATCGCCCAGGCCGAAAACCGCTTCAACCCGACTCAACTACAACAAGCCAACGCTCGCTGACGCTTTTAGCAACTCCATGGAGAGGTACTTCCCAATGAAATGGTTCTACGACCTTAGAATCGCCACCAAACTGATCACTTCATTTCTTGTGGTGCTGGCGCTGACCGCCGTCATGGGGGTGTTCTCGATTATTCAACTGGGCCAGGTGAACCACACCGCCCTCGACATCCGTGAAAACTGGATGCCGTCCATGCGCGCCGCCTCGGGTATGCGCTTCTATGCGGCGAGCTATCGCCTCAAGGAAAACCGCCACATTGTCGCCGACTCCGAGCAAGAGCGCGTCACCCTCGAGCAAGAGGCCGAGGAAGCCAAGAAGGCCTTCGACACGCGATTGGACACCTACGAAAAACTGCTCTCCAGCGCTGAAGATCGGCAGGTATTCGACACCACCCGCAACGACTGGGCTGCTTATCTGGCGGTCAGCAAAGACCTCCTCGCATTGTCGCGGCAGAACCTGGCCGAGCAGGCCAATGCGATGCTCAAGGGCGAGTCCAAGCGTCGGTTCGACCTGGTGACCGGCGACCTGCAAAAACTGGTCGAGCTCAACGCGGCTGGCGCTGATGTCGCCAGTGCACACGGCACCAAGCTGTATGAAAACGCACGCCTGTCGATCATCGCCGTGCTGGTTGCCGCCCTGCTGGTGGGCCTGGGCCTGGCGCTGTTCATCTCGCGCATCATCTCCCGTCCGTTGAAACAGGCGGCGGTTGTCGCCGAACAATTGGCCGAAGGCAACCTGAACGCAAAAATCGAAGGCGGCTCCAAGGACGAAACCGGCATGGTGCTCAACGCCATGCAGAACATGGTCGGCAAGCTCTCGCACATCATCGGCGAAGTGCGTAACGCCGCGGACAACCTGGCCAGCGCCTCCGAAGAAGTCAGCGCCACCGCGCAGTCGATGAGCCAGGCCACCAGCGAACAGGCGGCCAGCGTCGAGGAAACCAGTGCCTCCATCGAGCAGATGAGCGCCAGCATCAACCAGAACACCGAGAACGCCAAGGTGACTGACGGCATGGCCAGCAAGGCCGCCAAGGAAGCCACCGACGGCGGCGAGTCCGTGCAGCAGACCGTGGTGGCGATGAAGAAAATCGCCCAGCGCATCAGCATCATCGACGACATCGCCTACCAGACCAACCTGTTGGCGCTCAACGCCGCCATCGAAGCCGCCCGTGCCGGCGAACACGGCAAAGGCTTCGCAGTGGTCGCCGCCGAAGTGCGCAAGCTGGCCGAACGCAGCCAGGTGGCTGCCCAGGAAATCGGCGAGCTGTCCTCCAGCAGCGTCGACATGGCGGAAAAGGCCGGGAACCTGCTCAACGAGATGGTCCCCTCCATCAACAAGACTTCGGACCTGGTGCAGGAAATCAGCGCCGCCTCCGAAGAACAGGCTGCCGGCGTGGCGCAGATCAACACCGCCATGACCCAGCTCAACCAGGTGACCCAACAGAACGCCTCCAGCAGCGAAGAACTGGCCGCCACCGCCGAGGAAATGAGCAGCCAGGCCGAACAACTGCAACAGGCCATGAGTTTCTTCACCTTGGACACGCCGCCCAAATCCGCCGTCCAGGTCGCTCGGATCGACAACACCCCCGGCCCGTCCAGCCGCAAACCGGCCCGGACGCCGGCACCGGTCATGCCCAAGGCATTTGCCTACAACATGGCCAGCGCCCCGGACGAATCCGAGTTCACCCGGTTCTGATGGCCCGGTTCCACAGGTTTGCTTAAAGGAGAAAAGGCAATGGGCGCCATCGCGACCACACGTCAAACCGCCCTCGCGGTCGAGGAAGAAGCGCAATACCTGACGTTCATGCTCGGCACGGAGATGTTTGCCATCGGCATCCTGTGCATCAAGGAAATCATCGAGTACGGCAACCTCACCGTGGTGCCGATGATGCCGGCCTTCGTGCGCGGGGTGATCAACCTGCGGGGCGCGGTGGTGCCGGTGGTGGATTTGTCGGCCCGTTTCGGCCGGCCGAATTCGGCGATCAGCCGGCGTTCGTGCGTGGTGATCATCGAAGCGTCCAGCGCTGACGGCCTCGCCCAGGACATCGGCTTGCTGGTGGACACGGTGTCGGCGGTGCTGGAAATCCCGGCCTCGCAGATCGAGCCGCCACCGAGCTTCGGTGCGAAGATCCGTGCCGACTTCATCAGTGGCATGGCCAAGGTCGATGGCAAGTTCGTCATCGTGCTGGAGGTGGACCGCGTACTGTCCATCGACGAAATGTCCCAACTCGCCGAAGCCAGCCCGAACGTGCTGGAAGTGGATGCCCCGTGAACGCCGATACCTGCAAGGAACGCACGCTGAACGCGCAGGCGCTTACCGACCGAGAGTTCGGCCAGTTCCAGTCCTGGCTGTACCAAGCCGCGGGCATCAGCCTGTCCGAGGCCAAGAAAGCCCTGGTGGCCGGGCGTTTGTTCAAGCGCCTCAAGCACTATGGACTGGACAGCTACGGCGAGTATTTCAAGTTGATCATGAACGGCCAGCGCACCGATGAATTGCAGGTGGCGCTGGACCTGCTGACGACCAACGAGACCTACTTTTTCCGCGAGCCCAAGCATTTCGACTTCCTGCGCCAACACGTACTGCCCCACGCCACGCCCGGCAAGACCTTCCGCCTGTGGAGCGCGGCCAGCTCATCGGGGGAAGAACCCTACAGCCTGGCCATGACCCTGGCCGAAGGGCTGGGCACCACGCCTTGGGAAGTCATCGGTTCGGACATCAGCAGCCAGGTGCTGGCCAAGGCGCGCTCGGGGCATTACCCGATGGAACGCGCCCGTACCCTGCCCCAGCCGCTGCTGGTGAAATACTGCCTCAAGGGCACCGGCAGCCAGCAAGGCACGTTCCTCATCGACCGGGCGTTGCGCAGCCGAGTCAACTTCATCCAGGTCAACCTCAACGACACCTTGCCGGAGCTGGGAGAGTTCGACGTGATCTTCCTGCGCAACGTCATGATCTATTTCGACCAGCCCACCAAAAGCAAAGTGGTTGCCCGCCTGCTGCCGCGGCTCAAGCCCGGCGGGTACTTCATCGTCAGCCACTCGGAAAGCCTCAACGGTGTGTCCGATGCGTTGAAACTGGTGGCGCCCTCGATCTACCGCAAACCATGAGCGCCGCCATCAGGGACGTGGCCGAGGTGTACCTGGCGCCGGGGGAATTTCGCTTCGCCACCTGTCCGACCCGCCTGCGCACGATCCTCGGTTCTTGCGTGGCGATCACGCTGTGGCATCCCGAGCGGCGGATCGGCGGCATGTGCCACTTCATGTTGCCCAGTCGGGTGCGCTGCTCCACCGCACTGAACGGCCTCTACGCCGACGAAGCCATCGAACTGTTCATCCTCCAGGCCCGGGCGCACCACACCGACCCCGAGGATTACCAACTCAAGCTGTTCGGCGGCGGCGAGATGTTCCCCGAGCTGCAGCGCCATGTGCCCTACGGCGATGTGGCGCGGCTGAACGTCAACGCCGCGCTGGAAATGGCCGCCCTCTATCGCCTCGACCTGATCGCCCAGGACATGGGCAGCACTGGCCACCGCAGCATCATCTTCGACCTGTGCAGCGGCGATGTGTGGGTCAGGCACCAACCCATAAGGACCCGGCACTGACCATGTCAAAAAAGATCAATGTACTGCTGGTGGATGACTCTGCCGTGGTTCGCCAGGTGTTGCTGGCGATCCTCAGCGACACGCCGGACATCCACGTCATGGGCGCGGCGTCCGACCCGATTTTCGCCATGGACAAACTGGCCAAGGAGTGGCCCGACGTGATCGTGCTGGACGTGGAAATGCCGCGCATGGACGGCATCACCTTCCTGAAAAAAATCATGAGCGAGCGGCCCACGCCGGTGGTGATCTGCTCGTCCCTGACGCCCCGGGGTGCGGAAACCACCTTGCAAGCGATGGCGGCTGGCGCGGTGGAAATCATCACCAAGCCCACCACCGGGCTGAAGAACTTTCTGTTGGAATCAGCGCCGGAACTGGTCTCGGCGATCCGCGCCGCCGCCCAGGTCAACGTGCGCAACCTGGGCAAGCGCCCGGCCCCGGCGGCGTTGACGCCAGCGACCAAACTCACGGCAGACGCCATGCTGCCCGCCGCCAACGGCCACGCCATGGCCCAGACCACCGAACGCATCGTCGCCCTCGGCACCTCCACCGGTGGCACCCAGGCCCTGGAAGCGGTGCTCACCGCCCTGCCCCGGGTGAGCCCGGGCATCGTCATCGTCCAGCACATGCCGGAAAAATTCACCGCTTCGTTCGCTGCCCGGCTCAACAGCCTGTGCCAGATCGAAGTGCGCGAAGCCCGCAACAACGACCGCATCCACCCGGGCCTGGCGCTCATCGCACCGGGCGGCAAACACATGATGGTGACCCGCAGCGGGGCGTTCTATCACGTGCAAGTGGTGGACGGCCCGCTGGTCAACCGCCATCGGCCCTCGGTGGACGTACTGTTTCGCTCCGTGGCCAAGTTCGCCGGCCGCAACGCCACCGGCATCATCATGACCGGCATGGGCGACGACGGCGCCCGCGGCCTGAAGGAAATGCTCGACGCCGGCGCCAGCACCGTGGCCCAGGACGAAGCCAGCTGCGTGGTCTTCGGCATGCCCAAGGAAGCGATCAAGCTCA
Source organism: Pseudomonas sp. LARHCG127 (assembly GCF_052871455.1). NCBI lineage: Bacteria > Pseudomonadati > Pseudomonadota > Gammaproteobacteria > Pseudomonadales > Pseudomonadaceae > Pseudomonas > Pseudomonas sp. LARHCG127. The sequence goes on along the minus strand of NZ_JBIXJT010000001.1, from coordinate 406,999 downwards.
ATGCCGCGCAACGGGTGATGGGGTTACAGGAGATTGCCCAGGTAATCTTGCATCGATAGCCAGGGAGTGAATCAAGCATGCCCGGCACGCGACGAACGCTGTGTGACCGGGCGCAGTGCCGCAGACTCGGGCAATGAAGCGACATGGACCATGCGTGACGGGAACGCAAACTGCGTGTCGAGCGCTGCAACCGCTTCCATTATCGCCAGGTTGATCCGTTGCTGGACGTCCATGTAGACGTTGTAACTGGCGTCCAGAACGATATACACCGTCTCGAATTCCAGGGCGCTCTCGCCAAAACTTCTGAAATGACACCGGTCGAACCGGGCTTTGTCTTCATTCCTGATGATCGCTTCAACCCGTTGCGTGATCTGCCTGATCTGTTCGGTTGAACACTCATAAGTCAGGCGAAACTCGAAGACGATCCGACGCTCCTGCAGCCGCTTGTAGTTCTGGATGGTGCTGCCGATCATATCGGCGTTGGCCATGACGATTTGCTCGCCCCCCAGGCTTCGTATCCGGGTGGTTTTCAGGCCAACGTGCTCCACCGTACCGGCAAGCGAACCCACCACGATGAAGTCGCCGACCTCGAATGGCTTGTCAACGGCGATCGACAGCGAGGCGAACACATCGCCAAGAATATTCTGCACCGCCAGTGCCACGGCGATACCACCGACACCGAGGCTCGCCACGAAAGCCGTGATGTTAACGCCAACGTTCGAGAGCATCGCGAGCAGGATCACCGCCCACAGGAGCACCCTTGCGCCCCAGAGGCTCAGGGTCGCCAAGGCACTTGCCTGAAATGTCCCGTTCGCACCATGGACCGAGAAATAGCGATGCAGCAACAGCGCCAACGCTCGGTTCGTCCATAAGCCGACCTGTAGCGCGGCCACCACGAACCAAAGGCTGCTGACGCGACTGAGCCAACGTTCAGGCAAATCCAGGATGCCTATACCGATCAGAATCGACGCCAATAACAGCAGCGTGTTACTGGTCGCCGACAGCACTTGGCTGGCAATGTAGCTGAGATGTCCATTGCCCGCCTTCGCCCTCGCCTGGATTCTCCTGAACACAAACCGGATCGCGGTTTTTGCAAGCACGTAGCTGAGCACAGCTGCACAACATGCAAAGATCCAGCTAGCCAGTGAAATACCTAGAATCATGTACCCCGTGAAAAACGCCTCGAAACCCTCAATCATCGCCCCACCCTTGAAGTCCTGCGGCTGCGCATGAGTGATGGAGCCGCGCCAGGTCAAACGCCGCTTGATCCCTTGCGCAAATCAAGTGGCCTGTTGGGGATTAGTCGTTATGGGCACCGCAGTGTTCAATGAAATCGTCACGTCGTCGCCAGGAAAAAGCGCCAACCACCTTGCCTATACCGGCGAAATCGTCGCCAGTACGCCGATCAAAAGCGTCAGTGCCAAAAACCCACCTAAAAAAATCGCCATCTTCGCCATGAGCACTCCTGAATCAAGAAATTGCAGTACACGGGCCGTCCGATAGGCCAACGGGTTGTTATTCTGGGGTGGGGACTGGGCGCGTTACAGAGGCACCTGAGGCAGGAAAGTACGGATCAGACGCGCACCCCAGGCCAGCACAGGGCTTGCTCAATGCGATTAACCCGAGACTGGGCCGCCGCGCACGACCGCAAACTCAAGCAGGTAAATCGCTAACGGTCCTCGATCACGGCTATGATTGCCGCTCGCCCTTCTGACAGGCGATGTCGCAGGCCACCCTCAAGGATCCAGGTATGACTTTTCTGCCGTCACGCACCACCCTCTTCGTCTCCAGCCTCCTGCTCAGCTCCCTGTGCTTTGCCGAAGGCGAGCCAACCGACGGCAGCCTCATCAAGGACTCGACCAAAGCCGCCGTTTCAACGTTCATTACCGCCGGCAAGAACCTGTTGGGCGGCGTTAGCGAAGGCGTGCTCGATGGCCGCGAATCAGCCCAAGGCACCGATGGCGCCGCGATCATTTCCTCCGGCGAGCAAATGAAAGACCGCATCGCCGTTGAAGTGTTGAAGCTCGAACCCAGCGACGAAAACGTCAGCATTACCCTCGGTTTCAAGAACAGCACCGACACCCAACTGCGCGTGGTCAACCTCGGCCAGACCGGCGTGCTGCTGGCCATTGACCAGGCGGGCTACTCCAACCGCCTCACCGGCCTGGACAACCCGGACGAAGTCACCATCCCGCCGAAGACCGCCGTGCGCCAGAAGTTCGTGTTCGAAGGCATGAACGAGGCGGTCAGCACGGTGCGGATTTGGGGGGAGGATTACCCGGTCAAGAAGTAATGCCGCAGGGTGTCTGGCAAGCGTGCCTGGTTCTCGCCATGGGCCTGCTAGCGGCTTGTGAGTACGGTTCAGAGCCGGACCAGCTAAACCGCCCTGCTCGACGCGCCACCTGAGCTCGTTTTCAAGGGCCCGCCACCACTGGGGGAACCTACCGCACGACCGATGGACGAGGATGGAAAAAGTTGTAGCCGCAACACACCCTGTGGCGAGGGAGCTTGCTCCCGCTGGGCTGCGCAGCAGCCCCAAAAAAAGCCGCTACAACATCCCCTTCATTGTCTAAACCCACGACAGCATCAACCGACTTTTGCCCCACTCCCCGGCTCAAGCCTCAACGCCACCACACTCATCAACACAATCACCGCCCCCACAATAACCATCACTGAGGGGCGCTCAGCCAGCACCAAAGAAGCCATCAACATCGCCGTGGGCGGTATCAGGTAAAGCGCCATGGAAGCGCGGCTCACGTTGCTGTGCGCCAACACGTAAGCCCAAGCAAGGTACGCCAACGCACTGGGAAAAATACCGAGAACCAACACCGCCAGATTCACCGAAGCCGAAGCCTGTCGCCCCGCGCTCAACACCCCCGGCGCAAAAATGAACAACAGAATCGTGCCCGACCAAACGGTGTAGCAAACCACGGTCAAACCGTCATAACGATGGGCATGGCGCTTCTGCAAAGCGAAATACACACTCCAGGACAGCGCCGCCAACAGGATCAATAGCCCATGGGCGTCCATGTCACCCAAGCCGCGATCCCCCGCGACCACCACGCCTGCGCCAAGCAAGCCGCACAGCACACAGCCCCATTGCCAACCACTGACCCTGTCCTTGAAGACAAAATGCGCCAGCAACGTGCTGAACAACGGCGTGGACTGGGCCAGCACACTGGCCGCCCCGGCGCTGACGCCCCGCTGGCCGTAATTGAGGGCGATGTGGTGCAAGCTGACGGCAAAGAAACCCAACACCGCCAGCAACGGCAAATCCCTGAGACGTGGCCAGGAAATACCCTTCACCATCGCAACGAAGCCCATGAACACTGACGCGATGAGAAAACGCACCAACGCCAGTTGACCCGGCTCATAAGCCTGCAAGCCAATGCGAATGCCAATCGGCGAATAGGCCCAGCAAACGATCACCAACAGCGTCGCCAGGAAAACCTTCACATCGGTTTTGCCGGAGGAACCTTCAACCCGCGCAAAACGCGTTTCCATCTAGAGTTCCTGCTCACTGGCCGATTTGCCTCGAAGTATCGAAACCACCCCACCTCAGCACAAGTGACTTAAACTCAGCCCACCATTCACTTTTGGTGAGCTATGGAACTGTCCCAACTGCGCATGCTCAAGACGGTCTGCGACACCGGCAGCATCGCCCGCGCCGCCGAAGTGCTGCACTGCGTGCCGTCCAACATCACCGCACGCCTGAAGGCCCTGGAACGGGAACTCGGCACGCCGATGTTTTTCCGCGAAGGCCGCGGGCTGCGGGTCAGCCCGGCGGGCGAAGTGTTTCTGGAGTACGCGACCAAAATCCTGAGCCTGACGGAAGAGGCCCGCCGCGCAGTCGCCCCCACCCGCGCACCGAGTGGCCCACTGCGTATCGGCGCCATCGAGTCCAGCGCCACCGGCCGCCTGCCCCAGTTGCTCGCCAAATACCACGCGAAGTATCCGCAGGTGTCACTGGAACTGAGCACCGGCACCTGGGCGCAGTTGCTGGACGATATCCAGCATCACCGGCTCGACGGCGTGATCGTCGCGGTGGACATCGAACGGCCTGGACTCAAGCGAGCCGTGATGTACCGCGAAGACCTGGTGCTCATCGCCTCCGAGTCCCACGGCCCGTTGCGCAGCGCCGCCGATCTGCAAGGCAAGGCGATCTTCATGTGGCCCACGGGCTGTCCGTACCGCTTGGCGTTGGAACAGTGGCTGCTGCGTCATGGTCAGGTGCAACCGATCACCAGCATTGCCAGTTATGGGGCTATTGTTGGGTGTGTCAGCGCGGGTGCTGGCGTGTCGCTGGTGCCTCGGGGGATCTATGAGCAATATCGCCAAGGGGCGGGTTGGACAGGGTATGAATTTCCCGAGCTGACGGGCATCGATAACCTTTTTTACTGGCATGAAAACGCTGGGAGGCATCCTGCCAGAGAAGCATTTTTGACGATGTTGCAAACGGAGTTCGAAGTCTGGTTGCAGCACTCTCCCCTGTGGCGAGGGGATTTATCCCCGCTGGACTGCGAAGCAGTCCCAATACCCGATCATCCTGAGAAACGAAGATTTTCAAATTAACAGGGAGTCAGCTTTGAAATTAGCCCCCCACTTCATCCTCCACGAAACCACCCACTGGCTAGTCAACCACCACCTGGCCTCCGCCCTGCCCGGCTACCTCATGCTCGGCTCCAAGCATCACGTTAATTCATTGGCGCAATTGCCCGAACCCGCACTCGCAGAACTGGGTGGCCTGATGGCAAACATCCAGAGCGTTCTTGAAACACAACTGAACCCCAAATGGCTGTACATCAGCCGCTTCGGCCACGATCCCCGCTACCCCATCCACTTCCATTTCATCCCGGTGTACGACTGGGTCGAGGCACTGTTCTGGAAAGATGCGCGGTACAGGCTGCTGGAGACATTCGGGACTCAAGAAAACGCCCAGACATTGACCGATGGTGCAGAGCTGACGTTGTTCATCTGGCGTGAATTCGGTGAGAGCCCCACGCCGCCGACGATCCAAGGGCCCTCTATCAACCAGGTAATTGAAAAGTTGCGGCAAGCATTCAGGACTCAGCCAACACCAAACCTTCCTCCAGCGCGCTGGCCATGATGTCTGCTGCAGGTGCGTTGACCCAGGTCGAAATATCAGTTTCGCCCCTCGATGCAAGCCAACGTCCGACCATTTGATAGCCCAACGAGTAACCGAGCCATTTGGGTTTGTCGCCGACACCGAAGAACCACTCGTTGTGATCGTAATACCTGGATTCAAGAGTTTGCAGCCCAACCGGTGAGCGCAATAGATCGGCAGATCCGATGGCATGCTCCCAAGGCTCCGGATCGCTACCAAGCACATGCCGAACAAACTGACCGGCAAGCCCTTCGCTGACCAAAGCCTCGCCTAACGTCCAACCATAACCAGGGCCGCCCATGCGCAGGCAATGGTGAACCTCATGAACAACATGGCGACGCAGTGCGCCGGTGCGCAGGCTGGAAAAGAAACTCGGATTGTCGGGATCAAGGGTCATGGTAAACATGGAGCTGCGATACGCCCGTCCTACCAGGCCCATTTCCGGAATGGTTTCGCCCGGTAGCCGCTGAATCAGGACATCGAGTCGCGGCGGGGGCATCAGGCGAGCAATGGCTTCGTAGGCGGCGTCAAACTCATCAACCAGTTCGTGGCGAAACTCGGCAAGACTTCCCGAGGCCTCCAGCCAGTGCAGCGTCCATTTTTCCATGTCCCCTCTCCTTGATTAATCAAAGCATCTGGCTCGATGACTCCGGGCCGCTCGCGACGGTAGATCCCCCCGGGCAACTGTCCAGTGTCGATCAGGTTTGACTGCGCCTCTGTCTGCCCGGTTATCTCTGGCAAAAAACTGTCTCGATTCCTACAAGGCTATCGGAAGCTGGTGTCTTGCCCGTCGTGTCCGGTGAAATCTATAGTCATTCCCATCGCCGAATAGGGTGATCAGGTTTGGCGACCTGCGTATCGGATCAGCCCTTTAAATCAATTGGAGCAATCCCATGCAAAGATACACACCCATCACCGGCATCGACTGCACTCCCGCTTCCCTGCTCATCGACACCCAAGCCCCGCTTGACGTACTACACGCGACAGCTGATTACCGCATCCGTGTGGTGACTCAGGTACTGGAGAACATTGCGTTTCGCTCTGAAATCACTAGCGATACGGTAGTGCTTTCGGACTTTGCACAGCTTTTGGTGATTCCGTTGCGGGATGGGTGTGATTTGTTGGAGGTTATTGGTCGGCGGCTTCAGGCGCAGGTTGAAAGCTGATGGAACGACGGGCGCCTGAAGGCGCCCGTTTTACGTAATTAGCGGTGGTATCTGCATCACGCACCAAACCTGACCATCTAGTTTAAAGATCCCGACTTGCAGAAAGCGGCCAGAACTGGTCTATCGAATTTCTACAAAGCAGGGGTAGATTCATTCGATCAATCACGACTCTGCACGTCGCAAACCCTACTAACACTCGACCAGAGGTCGTATAAATCGTCAGCCATGCGTTCCGCCATGCGAGCTCTCTTTTCAGGGTTGGTCAGTACCATCAAATGCTCATCGCTGGGATTTTTCATGTTGAGTTCAGTGGTGTAGCGCCATAGCAAACCGTTGCTACTCACTCCGTTGTTTTCTAACAGCGCCGTCAGTGCATCCAGGCGGCTGTAATCATGCGGATGGGACTCGGCATCACAGTAATAACCGCAGTAAAAGCGGTGATTGAGTTCGATGTAAACCGCGCCTGATACAGAGCCGAGCTCGTAAAAAAGGCCAAAATGGCGATTATCCCGGACCGCGCTGTAGTAGCGGTCGATTATCGCCGCCGTCGGCGCTTTGAAGGGTTTGGGCAATTCGGGATATTTAACCTCTATGCACTGCGCAACCGCTTGCCAGAGTTCCAGTTGCAGGTCTTTCAAGGTCTCGAAGTAGGCTTTTTGCAAGTCCCGAACCACGAGCAGGTTGTTGCCCTGACGTAACGTCTGCTTGATAGCGTCCATGTAGGCATGTCCTTGGTTCTGGAAGGTCAATTTTGCGATGAGATCGATGTATTGCAGCAGACTTTCACGCACGGCAGCTTCGCGGATCACCCACGGTTGGCATTGCTCCAGCCATGGCAGGATGTCGGCGGCGTAGCTGATACGTTGGTAATCGATGCCCAGACAACTGCGGGGATCAGCATCGCGGCCATCCAGGGTAAGGTAGACCGGCGGATAGGTCTGGTAGCCCTCGCCCTGAAGCGTCTCCAGATAGCGAAATAACTGAGCCTCCTGGTCCTCGGCGTAGAGCTTGTTTTCGATGATGATCGCTTGCCGTTTGGCGTTACGGATCAGGATGTCGACGTTGCGGTATTCAACCTCCACCGTGACGTCGTGGCAGTCGAAACCCTCGATATTCAATGCGTCTAGCAGTAATTGCAGCAGTTTGCCACCGGCCGCATGAGCGCCTTGGGGGTTGAGCAAGAAGGCCAAGTAGCGAGAGTGCAGACGCACTTCATCAGAGCCACTGCGCAGTAAGGTGAACAGGTTGAAAGTCGGAGGGCGATGCAGTTCGGCCCGGAGTAAAGCGGCGCGGTTGATCAAAATGTGCAAGGCTCATCTCCTTGTGCTTGCAGTGTTGACGATGATTGTATTGCGCCATCACTGAATCTGCATCCGGTATATGCAGTTCGCTCCAATTTTGGATTTTGAATATCAGCCTTTGGCGAGGCGCAAGCCCCAGCAAGCGTCCGCTTTTGGCCGAGAACTGCCGCTCCAAAGGGCCGCCTCCGGCCAGAAGCGGACATACCGTGATCACTCTACAACCTCGGCGCTCTGTATCAGATACCGGAGCATTAACGCAGCGAGGAAAAATACTGAGTAGGTGGTTTATCACATAAAATCACCAACACTTGTTCCAATCTTTACTATTCTTCGATCCAAGAAGGAACTGAGATAAACGGTAACTCCTCACCTTCTCGCAAAGTCATATCTGCATCAATCCAATCATAAAACGCGGGTGAAGATAGCAGATCTTGCTTTTCCACAGATGAAAACGGCTGTTGATAACCGTTATTGAAAAACGATTTTGCTCTTTCTTGCATTGTTCTTTCATCAGAAAAATTCTTACTAAATTCCTCGAAAAATTTAATATCTATATTATTTATGCCTTGCGCAACAGTCTGCCAAAATAAACTCCGGCTTCTTAGCGTCCCTGAAAGTTCTCGCACTACATTACCAGGATCGGATAACTCGCCGCTGGAGGGAATCGCTGCGCACAACCTACGATCAAGTGTTTTCTCATCGACAGTTTCTGCAATTGGTAAATAGGCAACCAACTGTAAAGGAACAGGAAGCATTTGAGGGCGAGGTTTGCCTTCAAGCATATTATGGGGGTCTATGTCCGCAATAACCAACGCCTGATCCCCGTCACTCAATGGGTCGTCCTTACTATTGTAATAAATACCTTTCGACCAACCATGATATGGAGTTAAGCTTTCGATGTACCCATGTGTTCCCCCTCCGTATTTCCAACTCTCTCGCCCGATAAAGCAACTGCCGCCTTTCAAGCCTGAACCGACACCGTTGATAAAGACGGTAGTTGTACCAGCTGCTAACAGGCCAGCCTGACCTGCTATCCAGTAGTCAGCGGTACGCGTTGTGGCAGCTGGAACAATCATGATCGATCTTCGAGAGCCAACCCCACCGTTTTTTGAACAAACTGACAGCCAATTAGAAAGCCCCTTAAGATCCTCCCATACATCACCCTCAGACACCCCAAGTCCAAACCTCGAACACATAGCTGCGTAGTCCCTCGCCATCTCAGGAATATTCGTGGGACTCGTAAAAAGAAATATCTCAGAACAAATCAACTCCATACAATTCGCCAAAGGCAAACCAGAGTAGGCGAGCAACTTCACTACGCCCTCAATACTTATTTGCCAATCAAGACGTAATTTATCTACTATTTTTCCAGGAACAAACAATGGCGCCAAGGGTTGTGTTCCAGGATGTATAAACTCGTTCAGCGCAACCGACCTATATTTTTTTGGCCGGCTTAAATTTAGAACAATACCTTTGCTAATTTCATCATTTGCAGATTCCACACTCAGACCGCCTCGACCTTCAGAGGGCTTCAGATATTCGCGTATATCTTTCGGAACAGGCCATAAAAGATTAAGAGTCGCGCTTTTGGCAGGAAATATCGATTCAGAATCAAACTCCAAGTAAGTTCCGGCTAGCACAGCAACTGTTTTTCCAGGTAAACATTTATCCTTCAACCATCTGACTGTTTCCGGACGCACCGAGTATTCCGGCAAGATTAACAAATCCACACCAAAAGATTCACAGGCATCCACAACACTACGTAGCAGCCTACGACGACGGTGCTCCACCCAACTTGGCAACAAAATCTTCTTCTCTCTCCAAAGATGATTTAATCCAGTTGCATCAGTAGCGCTTAAAAGGGAACCGTAAGGTGAGTCTTTTAAATATCTTAGCTTTTTAATTACTGTGGATTTACAGCCAGCACTAAAAGGCCATTTCTTTGGCGTAGCTTCAACCATCGGATGAGCATAACTTAGCTCTTGATGATCCCACTGAACAAACGCAACACGCACATGCCCTAAATTCCTACTATTTTTTCGTTCGCTCCAAGCCCCCTTCTGACTCAACTTGAAAGAGTTTTCCCGTGCTTTAATTGTCGCCTCACTAAGTACCACTTCAACGGGTCTATCTTCAGTTTTTTCAGCAAAGTCCTGGGCGCGATTTTCGGTAGATTGATCATTTGAATCGATATTTTCACCCGCTTCCAGAGAAAAAATATCTTCTTGAGGCTCAGCGTCTTCTACCTCCACAGGCGTATCTTGCCCTACTTCCGCTACCGGGATAACTTCATCACTACCGACCTTTGCTACAACACTATTATCTTCAGAAGTATTTGTAGGCGTTTTTAACAGCGCAATGGATGCAAATGGCTCACCAAGAACAGAAATCGAAAGCAGTCGATCACTACTCCTATCGTAAACCTCTGTCCATACACGAACTACTCTTCGATCAGAGTCAAAGCTTTCCTCTACATGTCGAGCTCGCAACGGATATTGTGAGATCATCCAAGGCTTTATATCCCAAGCCAGTCCCCTAGAGTCCATAAAGCGTTTGGTTTGCGCATTGAAACCATAAGCTTGCTCCATAACCAGAACCACTTTAAGATCAAGCTCAGAATCCAAGTCTTTAACCATATTACAGACGGTTTCTAGCAACTCAAGATTAAGAACATCCAGAGCCTTTTCTGTAACATCGAAGAAAGGCCAATCAGTCGGCTCTGGCTCATTTAAATCTTTAGCACTTATACTTGCGAGTGCTACAGCAATTGTTTCTATTGCGCTGCTAATACCTGATGATATTTGTGGACTTCCATCATCTGCCAACCTCATCCGGTAACCCAAATGCGTGACAAGCAAACGTAATAAATCCAGAAGACTTATATTGTCATCAATGTTTGTATCCGTTCTCCCGGAATCCGCCACAGCTACGCTGGCGGGCGGAATCTCCCACTCGACGGGAAAATCAAACCCCTCGTATCTTGCAAATCCACCATGGCTTCTGAGCGAGGCAAGAATACCCTGCAAAGCAACAGCGATACCGGAGCTTACTGCTCCTGATCGAAGTGTTCTCCATGCGAATAATGGAGAAATCTGAGCGTCTTGGTCCATTGACCACAAGCTTCTAGTGAAGGTTAAGATCCCAACCAAATCCCGTCGCAGCCCAATTGTTGCGGTTGGAGCAGTGGCTAAGACCTCGCCAACGCTCAGAGGTAATTTGCTCAGAACTCTATCGGCAACAGCCCGAAGAAATATAGTTAACTCTGTTAAATCAACATGCTTCTCATAGCGAACCCACATCCCCGCTGTTTCAGTTTCCGTTGCGAGAAGATGCATCAATTGCAAAAGGGGATTATCAGTTGTATCGGGAAATTTTTCTAATAACTCAAGAGCTCTTTCAACGCTAGCCGGAAGAAAACTGTGAGGTATTATGCGCCGCCCAATTTGTGAGTTGGCAAACGCCCCTCTCAGTTTTCGAAGTTGGCTTCTCAAAACGTAATGAGAAGGTTCTGCGAGCGTTGCCTCATCTAAAGGCACCTCTGACTCGGATGAGCTAAACTTGGCTATATCATCATGAAATCCTAAGTAATCACTTAGAGCTACACCAGCACGCCATAGCTGAGCCTCATAGATTGGAACCTCTATCGTCCTCAATGCCCGGCCGCCATCTCTCACAAAAGCCCTATTACCCACCTCTCCTTTTGGCACGCCCTCGCATATAAGATAGGAAGCTTGACCAGGCGTATTAATCGCTATGTAGGGCCAGGCCGGAATCAACTCCAGGCCATCATTTTGCCTTTCGTACTCAGCCATCATCAAAACTAACGATCTGTAGAGATTTGCAGCCCGTCTCAACACGTTGGCATTTACAATAAACTTTCCTGACGGTGGTTTATCTAATAAAAATAGATTAAGACCTACTGGTAAATCTGAAGCTTTTTTAAGCAATGCTGAGCTAGGGCTTTCCTCCACAACCCATTCAGGCACCGCGGCTATAACCACTCCATTTTCAGCGCCAAAAAAAACCAGATCAGATTGACTATTTTCCTTAGAAAATACGTCATAAAACTCAAATGAATTTACACTACATAAATTTTCAGTAGTACCATCATCTACTTTACATGCAACCATTCGCCTTTGATTAACACCGGGAAGAGGAGGCATTATTAGGAGTTTGCCTCCTGCTCCCAGAGAATTTAACAAGCAAACTCTCTTAGAGAGCAAACTAATAATGCTCTCTCTCGGAATCAATGCAACCAAGACTTGTAAAGCCAAACCAAAATACTTTGCCCCTGATTTAGCGAAAAACTCTAGATCATCTGGACTTCCGTCCGAAGGTAGGAAATATCGGTAAAATTTATACGATTCATTATTATCTTCCCCTACGCTTCTCGCCAAAGCTTTATATTGCGTCACATACGAGCTTAACGGGTCAGATTCAGAACACCGATTTGCCAACATCAGTTGTTCTACGGCCGCATGAAACCAGTCAAAAGGCAGCCAAGAGCGTACATACATAGACCGCTCTGCATAGGTCTTAGTTCTACGTACTGGCACCCCACAAGATTTCGCCGCCTTCCACTCAAGCAGATCCAACCTTTTTTCTAGTTGATACTTGAGCTTTGAGTCGCTAGTTAGAACATTCTGTCTAAATTCTTCCTCAAGCACGACCTTTGCCAAATAAGAAATTCGCTTTTGCCGAAGAGCATTTTCTGACGCACTCAAACCTAGCTGAAGGCTATTTTTATGGTCAATAAGCTTTTCCAACCCTTCTAACGCGAACAGGCTTGGGGCTTCCCACCCAAAACTATCGGAGTCTAAACTCCACCCTGCGTCCTCAGTACATTCTTTCCAATACTTCTCATATAGCTTCCATGCTTTATCCGCAATCGAATCTGGTTCCGAATCTGCAACAGATAATTTAGATGCTACAGCATACCAAAGCAACCTAGCGCCTTTTGCAAGTTCGCTTGATCGCAAATCCATTGCTAAGAACGATGTCTTTACAGTTTGCAAAACAACGTCTGTTGAGCTCCTGTATATTTCCCAGTTCGATAATAGGTGCAGAGCTGACTGTCTGTCCGATGGAGGAGCACCTGACCAAAACTCCCATCCTGTTTCACCATCACCTGCTAAAGGCGGCTCCCAAGCGGGGCCCGACGCCTCCAACGCACGTCCTTGATTTGCATAATCAGAAAACTCCTCCGCTGTCATCGGAGGAATCGCGTCGGCCTTGGCTACCAATGCCAAATCTAAAGCCCGTGTCTTTAGGTCTACTACTTCTCGTAGCTCTTCCAACAACTCAGCGCTACTAGCTAATAATATAATGTCATCAACGTACCTTGCGTAACCTAGATGAGTCTCCTCATCTACATTGTATTTCCTCATCAACTCAAGTGCTGCAAGATCCACGGGAAATAGGGCAACAGACCCTAACCATGCAGAGATCACAGGGCCCTGAGGGATACCTCGCAATGGGTCTGAACGATTGATTCGCCCATTATCTGGACGTAGATATGGATAACCAAAAACCATATCACACAACTGCTCGACAACACTTGCAGCTTTATCAGCAGCCTGCCCCATTCCTGCTTGAGCTTTCAGTAATTCTGCGAATGCCGGTGCATTTCCCGCTACAGACTCCAGTGCTTTTTCAATATGCGGCTGAATGCTATCTCTAACAACATGTCGACGTATACGGTCATAGTATCGACTCACATCGAGGCGAATAGCATATACGTACTTTATTTCTTTGGCTTGCTTATTAAGAGACTGCATAAAGTCGCGCCAACAGTCTAGGAATGGACGAAACATCCCCTGATCCGTGGCGGGCTGCCTGCCCTCAATGACTTCCATATCAATCTGATAGGCGAAACTCAATGTCTGATCCGATAGAACCAACGGCTTCAAATCGTTAGACAGACCGGTAGTTATTGTTTTTCGTTCTTCACGATAGTAACGCACTGCAGGAATACAATGGCTGAAGTTCGTCCTTCCCAGAGCGGATGCATCCCAACGCTCCGTCAATAGTTCATTCAACACGTACTGATGAACTATTAAGTCCTCGGGCTGAGGCATGACCTTAAGCCTTGGTTCATCTGAACCGAAAGATCGAGGGACCCAAACAGCCTCGAATGGACCAATAGGCTCACTCAATTCATTAGACAGTCGTTCATGAAGCAGTATGTTGAACGCACTGGCAGCGACATCTAGCCGTTCCCACTTTGACTCATCACAAGGAAGCTCACCTCTCCGCGACCCCATATACGCGAGTAGTCTGGCATGGTTTAGCCGGGCATCAGAATTAGTTAGATAACACTCCGATACCGCGGCTTCAGTCGCTACATCGACGTTGAGAAATTGCAGCCACTCCTCCATTGCAGCTACAGAGGTGCCTTTTTTATTACCTTCGATAAGCTTTTTTATTGTTTCAGGGGTATTGCCAACAATTTTTCGAAGCTCCGTTCGCGCTTTCTCGAACGCTCTATATTTTCTAGAGCGAGAGGCATTATCCCAACGATGTGCCTCCAAGAGGTCGTCAGCATCAACTCCAAATTGATTTGCCAATACCGCTATACCACTTTCGTATGTGGAGTCTTTTAGAAGAAGCAGAGCATTCTGTGCAGACAATCCAGAAAGATACTCATCCGGATCTTTAGTGCGAGTCGAGCCTCCAACCCCCTTAATCTGAGTGGCCGTTGGCCAAATAAATAGCACATCGAGATTAGCACTTAGCAATTTAAGCGCGGTTTCGGAAGCGCCCCTTAACCCTGCCTCATCACGATCAAAGCAAATGCAGATTGTTAAAGATGCAACCTTTGAAGGCAGAGAGTCGCTTATTCCCTTGATAATTTGCACTTGCTCTTTGCTGAGCGATATACCCATTGCTGCTATTGCAGGCAGCCCTATACCTTCCAGCTTCAGCGCATCAAGAAAACCCTCACAAACATACAAGCGAAGATCTTTTTTACCTTCTTTGGCCGACTTTCGTATAGAACTCGCGGCTTGTTCTATACGAAATAGCGCCTTAGATTTTGGGAAGCTCTTTGAAAATAAATATTTTGGTGTTTGATCATCTAAAGCACGCCCTGCGAGACCCAACAGCTTTTTTTGCTCGTCTCTTATCGGAAATACAATACGATCCCCAGTAAAAAAATCCGCGTAACGGATATCTTGGCTGGACTGCAAATTCAGATGGTAATTTATAGTACCTACACTAGGAAGAAGCTTACGAATGAGGCTCGCTTCTTCTAATGCTCCAGCCAACTCTCGCTGAGTTCCAGCCGGCTTTGTAATCGATATCTGTTTAGAAAGGGAGTTTTTGTGTGCGTACAAGAAACCTGCTTTTTCTAATGCAGCCAAGTCCAAATTTCGACTAGAAGCCCATGTAGCTAGGCGCTCTTTATCATTGCTTACTTTATAAAGCTTGTACGCAAGCTCTAGCCCTGGGGTCTCTGACTGCTCAACCTTCAGATCCTTACGCCCACTCTCCTTTCGGATAGAAATACTAGAGTAACTTGGGGAGAGCCATTCCAACGCCCCTTTGAAGTCTAGGTTGAGAACACCTCTCACCAGATCAATCGCATCTCCATGCTCACCACAAGCAAAACAGTGAAAATGCTGCGGAGATTTATCTCTACTCGTATCTATTAGAAGAGAGGGAGTCTTATCGCTATGGAATGGGCATAACGCAAGCTTTTGCGTGGCTGACTCATTTCGCAGCTCCATTCCCAACCGCTCAGCTACCTTGTCAATTTCGACTTCATGCAGCAGCTTCTCAATGTTGATGCGGGGCATGCCGATTCCTTTCGCTGTTAACTTAATTATGGCAGGAGGTGTTTGCTGGCCCCATCATATCCGCATATTTGAATACCGCACATAGCAGCGTCACTTGGACACCTCTTACACAGGGATCTTCCGACGAACCCCCTATTAGTACGATGGGGTTCCACAGCTCTCAAATGATAACAAGTATTATTTTCCGCACTGAATCGCCCTGGATTTAGTAGACGGCGACTGGCCGCTCCTGGCCGATTGCTGCCTCTCACGAAGAGCTGCAATCGGCCAAAGCCACCGACCAAGGAAGTCGCCTATCCCCCCATCAACCCACCAACCAACTAGCCTCTAACCACCTTCATATTGCCAAGTATCCTCCCGGCATCCTATCCAGGCGGAAGTCCAAACAACCCGCGCATAATGCCGGCTGAATTGCGTTGCGCTCTCGTAGCCCACTTCGAAGGCAGCCGCCATGACTCTTTTGGCATTCGCCATCAAGGTTCTGGCCTGAAGCAGGCGCCCCCCCTTCTGGTACTGCCAGGGGCTCAGATTGGTGACAGCCTTGAAGTGACGATGGAATCCCGAGACGCTCATTGAAGCGCATTGCGCCAATCACTCAACACCAATGGACTCGGCGAAGCTGCGCCGGCTCCATTGGATTGCCAGGTTGATTCGAGCCATCGCGGTATCCGGCGCGGCGATGTCCCGCAACATCAGCCATGGGGGCCTTGGAGTACGCGGAAGATAATCTCTCGCTCATAGACGGGAGCCAGGCTCTTCGGAGAAGGGTTCGCCCAGAGCATCGCCGGGACCGTCATTACTGACCTCCAGGAATGATCAATCCTGAGGCACACGGCCCGACTACCAACGCCCTTGGGCTCAAGCCTCCAATGCACGCTTCACCTCAAACCCTCTCACCGTCACTGACATGAATACCAAGATCACAACGACCAACTGCAATATGCGATTTAAGCGTCAACGCCGGAATTTCGTAATCACCGTGATTCTGGCGCCGAAATGGCAAGGGTTGATCACTGAAAAGCCTATCCAAGCGAGCGGCATAAGCCGTGCAAATGGATTGAAACCGGGCGGCGTCCATCTTGCTGGTTTTATAAATCGGGAACGCCGGCATGACCGTGAAGCCAGGATAGAAAAGCACCCCATGCTGGATGGGAAATAGCAGGTCATCCAATGCGCCGTTCACCCCTCGGCCACTGTAGTGGGATTCCCAACCGCCCATTGTGACCACCAACATGGCGCGCTTGCCTGTCATGCTGCCTTCGCCGTAGCGATCGCCCCAGTGGTTTTCGCTATGTTCGCCGACACCATAGGCAAACCCGTAGGCGTAGACGCGTTCGATCCAGCCCTTGAGAATCGCGGGCATCGAGAACCACCACAGCGGAAATTGAAAGATGACGGCATCGGCCCAGCGCAATTTGGCCTGCTCTGCCTGGATGTCCGCCGGTTGGCTGCCAGCGGCAAATACACGCTGGGATTCAAGCGCCGGGTTGAAAGGCGTTTCTGCGTCAAAACCTGGGGCGTCGTCCGGATCGAGGGGTGCTTTCCACCCCATGCCGTAGAGATCCGAGACTTTGACCTTGTGGCCTGCTGTTTCCAGGTGAGTGATCGCAAAATCCTTGAGCGCGCCATTGAGCGAACGAGGTTCGGGGTGGGCGTAGATCAGCAGTATGTTCATGAGGGCTCCGCGTTGAGTTTGTCCCTCAGCGTAAGCATGCATCCGCTATGATAGAAATGAATTCCCGAAACACATGGTATTTGCATGCACAATAGCTTGCGCCGTCTGGATCTTAATTTGCTGGTCACATTGGATGCCTTGTTGGCCGAGCAAAATGTGACGCGGGCGGCGCGCTTGCTCAATCTCGCGCAACCGACCGTCAGCCTGCAATTGGGCAGGCTGAGAGATCTGCTTGATGATCCGCTTTTGCTCCCTGGCCCCCGAGGGATGTCGCCCACCGAGCGAGCTCGCGAATTGCAGGGGCCCCTGCGTGACGCGTTGGCCGCGCTGGAAAGCGCACTGAGTCCTGTTGCCGCTTTTGAACCCGGACGGTCCGATCAAACGTGGAAGATCGCTGCCAGTGATTATGCGACGACGGCCTTGATCTGGCCGTCGCTCTCGCGGCTCAGGCACCTGGCCCCGTACACGCGGCTGGCGCTTATGAATAAACCGACTGGCGACTATGCCAAGGATCTGGAAAACGGCCTTATCGATCTGGCGCTGCACACTCGCGATGAAGCGCCGCCCAAGTTGCGTCAGCGCTCCTTGATTCACGAACGCTATGTGCTGGCGGCGCGGCGCGACCATCCCGCCCTGGCAACCAAGCTGTCGCTCAAAGCGTTCTGCGCCCTTGAACATGCCATCATGTCACCTGATGGCGCCGGCTTCGTTGGCAGTACCGATCATGCGCTGGCAACTGAAGGTCTGGAACGGCGAGTGGTATTGTCCGTGTCCAATTTCAACTCGCTGGTCTCAGCATTGGCGCACAGCGATTTGGTTGCCGTGGTGCCGGAAAGCCTGGTGAAACATGAGCCAGCGCTTCACGTCCAGCCACCTCCCCTCGCCATTCCCGGGTTTGAAATGCTGATGTTATGGCCCGAGCGACTGCATCGCGATCCCGCCCATATGTGGCTGCGCGAGCTTATTGCTTCGACGTTGGAAACAACCGGCATGCAGAAATAAATGGACCGGACCATGAAACGATGACGACGCCCGTATTGAGCGTCGTCTCATCGCCACCCTGACCGAAGCCTGTGAAACCGCCAAACCTGAAATCCCGGGCTTCGCCTGGCTCACCCACACCGTCGACTATCGCGCCTTTCCCCAAAGCCAAGGGTGCCAGGTTTCAGGGCCGCTTCGCGCCCCAGCGGGAGCAAGCTCCCTCGCCACAAGAGCGGTTCGGTGGTGGGTCAGTTCATCAGGTGCAAGCTGTTGCCTTTGTGGCGAGGGAGCTTGCTCCCGCTGGGCTGCGCAGCAGACCCATGTCGTCAACTCAATTAGCCTGACACACCGCGCGTGATCTGGATTTTCGACAGCCGCGCCAGCCAGGAACACGCCCTCTCAACGGGGGCAGACAAACGCAGGCGTGAGCTGACCGCCGTCGCCCTGAACGACGCCGGCGTACATATGGCCCGCTGCGTCAGTTTCGACTCCGAAGAAGAATGCCGCCTCCGGCATGGCGGCGACTGGCGCCTGCGCCTGGCCAAGGTACACACGACCAGCGCGCCTGCGAGCCATCGATGACCCACTCTCTCGCGAAACTTTCTGGTATCCAGTCGCGATCGCCACCGACATGATCGGCACGGTGGCCACCGTCACCACGCTGCTGATCAAGTTCATCTAACCGGACAAGCCCCGCAGAAGCGGACCTTCTATCATCGAACCTCCATGAAAATCATAGAGCAGTACAGTCCGCTCCCCTTTTCCAGATTTGCGTTTTACACCCAGAAGTTATCAGCCACTCCGACCAATTGAACGGCCTCCTCCCCCAACGGCTCGGCAAAGACGACATCCAAATTACGATACCCGGAATAATCCCCCACCAAGCTCAACTCGAACCGAGCCCCATCCGCGTCAGCTTCGTAGCTCTTCAAATAAGTCAGGTCCTTGGCTTCATTAAAAACCACGTCCAACGTGCCGTCGTAACCATTTCCCAACCGAGTAAAGCCCAAGGCGGACACATCGATCGTGTCTTCCCCCACGGTATAGTCCATCAGGCGATCCGTGTGATTTTCGGTGGCGGTACGGTAGCTGTCGCTCAGCAAGTCGAAGCGAAACACATCGTTATTACCGCCGCCCGCCAATAGATCTCGGCCCTCTCCGCCCACCAATACATCATTCCCTAACGCGCCATACAGGCGATCATCGCCCGCGCGCCCTTCGATGATTTCGCCTCGGGCGTTGCCTTGTAGATGATCGGCCCCTTCGGTGCCCGTCAACCTGGGTTGCTGAAACAGAAGGTTGGCTTCATTCAGCGCTTGCCCCAGGTTACCGTCGAAGACCAATTCGAAACGTTCGCCATCCGCGTTGACCTCGAAACTTTTCAGGTAGGTCCGCGTCCCGCTTTCATTGACGCGTATTGCCAGGGTTCCGTCATGTCCATCACCCAGCCCGAGGAAGCCCAGGGACGAGAGATCGATCGTGTCGGTGTTGGGGTCGAAGTCGGTGATTCGGTTGCTATGGGCCGCGGTTGCGGTTCGGTAACTGTCGGTGACTGACTCATAACGGAACGTATCGGCCCCGGCGCCGCCCGTCAGCAGGTCGCGACCTTGCTGGCCATCGAGCAGATCGTTACCGGCCCCGCCAAAGATTGCATCGTCGAACGAGGCGGTACCTAGCAAGTAGTCGTCATCGCGGCCACCGTCAAGGTGGTGATAACCGTCGTCGGGATTGCCAAAGCTGTGGTCCAGGCTGCCGTCGGGGTTCAACTGGACCAACGCGGCCAGATAACCGTCCGCGCTCGTACCTTGGCTTCCCCCGATCAATAGCTTGCCGTCGGCCAGCACGATCATGTCGGCGACGGCGAAAGGAGCGCTTTCCGAGCCCCAACGTACCTGCCCCTGGTCACCGAAATCGGTGTCGAGTGAGCCGTCGACGTTGAGTCGAATGACGGTCGCTACACCGCCCGAGGCGCCCGCCAGCAGGATTTTGCCGTCATCCTGGATGACGAGGGCATTTGCGTGAACATCCAGGGCCAGGCTGCCGCCGTTTGCAAAGCTGCTGTCCAGGGTGCCGTCCGGGTTGAGGCGGGTCAGGGTCGCTTGCCCCGTGACCAAAACCTTCCCGTCTGCCTGCAGCGAAACGTCGAGCGTGCGGCTGGGGTGAATGCCAACGGACGCTGGCAAGTGCAGGACCCCAGCCTCGCCGAAAGACGAGAGCAAGGTCCCCGTCGCGTCGAAGCGGGCGATGTAAATCTCCCCGGAGGGATACCCAGCGCTTGCGAAAAAGCTGCCGTCGCGTTGCACGGAGAACGACGCTTGCTGGCCTAGGTCTTCATTCCAGTAGAAAGGCACTGTCGCGGTGCCGCCGTTGCCGAAACTCGTATCGAGGCTGCCGTCAGCCAAGTGACGACTGATGCCCGACACCCAGGCGTCGCCTACTTTCACGTAGCGCGTCACCAGGTAGCCCCCTCCCGGCTGCACGGCGGCATTACCGCCGTCCTCGATATCGAGCGCCACAGGGAGGAGGGATTTACCATCTCCACTGAAGTTGCGGTCCAGGCTACCATCGGCATTGAACCGAACCAGGCTACCGGTGAAGCCTGAATCCTCTTCGCCGCCGAGCCCCAGGCGACTATAAGCGCCAAGCCAGAGAGTACCGTCCGGATCGACCGCGATACCGCCGATTTTGTCCGAGCCCCATAAAGTTGTGGCGACCATGCCCGTGTTCCGCACAGCTGAAGCGGCGGGCGAAATGATCTGAGTCATGTCGATGCCTCCGATAGCTATCTGTCGCCAGAGACAATAGACACGGCTCAGTCAGGTTGCCACTTTACAAGACGAAGGGAGATTCTTGGACGGCCTACTACTCTGCTATCGATGTCGTGGCCTCGGCCGACTTCCCGGCAATAGTGCCCAGGTAAAGCGACAAGACGAACCCAGGTGACGTTCCCAGGGCAATGTCGACCGGAGCGCCAGCGTCATCCGGAATCAACTGCCCGCTCGTATCCTGTTCTTCGTTCAGCTCTTGCTCGACCCGCAGGCCATAACGGGTAAATTGGAGAAACCGAGGGTCGGTTATCGCGATGGCCGCCAACGGGTCCCAAAAATACAGATAAGCGCCGATACCGGGGGCGATGGTCGAGCTTTGCAGGACCTGCGTGAGGAATTGGGCAACCGGGTTGCTGATTCTGGAGAGTTGTCGCAGAAAATCCGGCGTAATGAGTATCTGGTTACAAGCGTTCAGCGCAACCAATTGCACTGGAATCCCGCTATCAAAAACATATTGGGTAGCAAGCGGATCCAGGAAGATGTTCCACTCGGCCACTTGATTGGTGTAGTAAGGCGTCTTGCCCAGAGCATCAATAATATTGCCGCCCGCGCCGGGCTGGACGTATTGCGGCAACAAATTGCCTCCCATCATCACGATGCGATCTATTTTGCTGCGCAACAAGTCTTGTAATGCGTGATCGGTTTGAGCCTGCTGAAACAAATGCCCCCAGGTCGTGCCGCCACCGATCATCAATACCGTAAATTTATGATCGGCGTTCTTCAATGTATCCCTTAAGAACGCGACCGCATCGGTCCGCGTGGGGTTCAGGTTTGTCCGTGGAAACGACGCGTCGTAATGTTGATCCGCTGCCTGGCGTGTTTCGAAGGGAAAGGTATTGCTGTACACCATGGGCCGCTGAAAGCCAGCGACAACGGGGATGCGCTCGATCTCCGGGTCATCGAACACGGTGAGAAAGTTGCTGATGTTTTCAACGCCGTGACTCAAGTGAACAGCGCCCACCCCTGTCACGGTGATGCCTTCGACCTTGACCGCAGGATGCTTCAGCAAATACGAGATGGCCATGTAGTCGTCGAAATCGACATCGGTATCGATAAGCAGGTGCGTGAGGGATTGTGCTGACATGTTGCTAGCCTCCTGGCCAATGAAGAATTCACGTCCGATATAGGTCTTCCGTCAGCGGTCGCCTCCCGCCGCAGGTAGCGATGTAACAGTAGCATCACCCAAGATAAACGCCTGTTAATATCGTCTCGCGATCCGGCCCGGCCAAGTGGCTGGGGATTTAGCTGGTCCTGATTCAGGTTTATGCCTCGTATTTTGTCGCCGCCATCAAAGCTCAAACCGTATCCGGCTCTCACGACGCTGTGCCGGCGGTAAATCCTCTCCTAGCCTGACCGCCGCCAGTAACTGCTCGACACCGACATGTATGGCATCCGCTTGCACATTGGATGGTTTGAAATCCGGAGCGTTATCAAGGCCTTGTCGGTGTGCTTGAATGATCTTCACGTCTTGGCGAATGACGATGCGGGTGTACAGATGGATGAACGGACGCAACCCCCGAAGGACCCAGCGGGGCAGTCGGAAGCGGTAGGCGATGTAGGTATAGACGCGCGACTGACGTGAATCGATTGGGGTAATTTGACTGATGATCAAAAAAGCCGAGCGCTCGCCCCACTGGTAGTCACAGCGCGTGACGTTGGGCGCAAAAAAACGGTCGGTGTGAACCAGCGGCTCGCCGTCGGGATTACTCAGCCAGTTCATCACACCAATCTTGTCGCCGTCGTCGTGATAGGTCACTTCAATGCTCCGCGCTTTACAGGCGAGCGTGGCGTCCATCGGACGACCCGTGCTGGAACGGAAAATGCCCTCATGCACGAATACGGTATGGGGCACGTCCATGAAGTTCTGTACCAGGCTGCCGACGTCGGCCTCGAAGGTATTGATCATGAAGTAGGTCTGCCAGCGCTTGTCGGCGTAAGCCGGCAGCCTGAATAGCGGCTTGGCCTGTGGGTCACCCGCACCGGTGTATACCCAGACCAAGCCATCGAGTTCCTGCACGGCAAAATGGCGTTGTTTATAGCGATACTCGCCTGATGTCGATGAACACTGTTTAGCGCCGAGACTGGGGATGTGGACCACTTGCCCTTGGGCATCGTAGCGCCAGCCATGGTAGGGACAGACAAGGCAATCATCGGAAACCTTGCCGGCGGACAATCGGGTTCCCCGATGCACGCATTGGTCCAGCAACGCCGCTACCTGCCCATCACGCTGACGAAAAAGCACCAGGTTCAGGCCGAGGATTCTTGCCCGGTAAGGTTTGTTCTTGCGCAGTTCTTTCTGGGCGCAAGCCACATACCATTGTTCGAGGGTTCCATCGCAAGGCGCTTCAAGATGGGTATTCAAAGATGCCGACATGAGCTTTCCGTTAGCGCGAGAATGGCCTCGGCTGTCTCAAGCCGATTGATCAATGGACGAGGTTTGACGTCACCGGCGCGGATACCGCTTAACTCCGCCGCCTGTTGAAGTACTTGGGCCAACACATCAGCGCTGCCTTTAAGCAAGCGAACCCGAAGCGGCCCCAACTGCCCAAGTCGGCGTGCCTGGTTGTAATGAAAGGCGTTGGACAGTTCCGATTCGACCGCCAGGGCCAATGCGCCTGCATCCAGGTCGTCAGAGGTCGCAACCAGCGCGAGGTAATGCGGTGGCATGGCCGAGGCGTTGGGGATCAGGCAAGCAGCCCCTGCCGTGGTGATGCAACGGTCAAAAATGCTTTGCACGATGTGCTCATCAAGCTTTTCTCCGACCAGATCACTGGTCACCGTCGTACGCCCCACAAACTCTACACGCGGAGTAGCCCCCAGCATGCCGACGACTCGGACTCGGTCCCCCAATGCGTAGCGATACAAGCCGCCACCGGTTGTCAGCAGGACTTGCGCGCTTTCGCCCAGGCGCAGGGAGTGGGCATTGCGTAGCGAACCGTCTTCGCAGACAAACTCAAGATAATGGCTGCCAATCGCCAAGGGACACCCCGGCTCATCACCGAATGGCACGCTGACCACTCCTTCGGTGGCAAACAGACCTTTGGGTAACCATTGCGCCTGGGGGAAGCGCGCCGCCAATGGCCTGTAGTAGTTGCGGCTGGGGCCATCCATCCAGCAACTGACGGCTGCCAGCCGTGGCCATAACTCAGTGCAGACACCTTGGGCTCGCGCACGGCGCAACGCAGACCTGCGGGCGGCGGGTAGCGCATCGTCCAGCCAAGCAAACGTCTGCTCGTGCTCAGCGGTTCCACCACCGAACACTGGCTGCAACAAACTGGTCAAGAACGTAGGACTCCAGACACTGATAAAACTCAAATCAGCGTCTGCCACCAACGCCAGGAGCGTCTGCCTACGCCAGTTGGACAGATCACCGGCAAACGCTGGAATCAACAACGTTCCGGCCAGTCCCGCAATGCTGCTGCCCTTCAGGTATTCCAGATCACTGGCTGAACCAACGGGAATACCATTAGGGCCCATCACCGGTACTTGCAAGGGGGGTGACATTGACCAGTAGCCTGAGCCATGACTGATCCCCGGGACTTGACGGTACATATCCGCAAGCCAGACGCCTAGGGCACTGTGCATTTCAGACAGGAAGTCGCGGGTATAAGGAATCGCTTTGTGCAGCGCACTGCTACCGCTCGTACGCTCGAAGAACAGCGGCGGCCGGGAAGTCAGAATCGATTCCGATTCAGTTTGAGCTCGCTCTATCCAGGGATGCAGTTGTGAGTAGGCATGAATCGGGACGTTGTCGCGAAACTGCGCTGAATCAGCGAGACCCGCAAAGTTGTGGGCACGCCCGAACGCACAATCACTGTTGGCCTTCAGCAATCGTTGCAATAGCCGCTCTTGCGCCAATTCTGGCTGCTCAAGTTGCTCGTGCCATTGATCAAGCAGGGGTTGCGCGCTTTCTATAAAGCGCTCCCACAGCGTGCGCTTGACGCCATTGTCGGCACTCATCAAAAGTAGGTCTTGGCGAGTTGCGTCAGGTCATCCGGTAGACGCTGGGGTGGCAAGAAAACCTGGAGCCAGCCAAACCACAATGGCCGGGTTTCCTTCAGGTTCGATGCCCGGTGCATCTGCTGCCAATGCAGTTGTGATTGTCGATGATGGGTGAGGTTGTAGTTAAAGTTCAGAAAGGCCCAACGGACCAGGCGCGGCGCCCTCATGTTGTAGGCCCCCTCAACCACGTCCAACGGCGTGCGCATGTGGTAGACCCACTGCAGCGAAGACCAGGAAAAAGCAAAGGCGATGTAGGTCAACAGGACGACATGCCCTTTCCACCCCAACACTGTCCCGACCGATAACCACAGCGCGACACTGGCGATCACCTCCAGCCGGATACGGCTGAAATCGCTTTTGGAAAAGTCCTTGAAGGCGGCCGCATAGGTGTTGACCTCGGCGGTTTGCGACCACCGGTCAGTGATACGCGCCGGCAGTAACGGCAACAAAAGACTGCCAATAAATGCCGCGAGCCAGATACCGCCCAGAATCGCGAAATAGTATTCGACTCGCTTGCGCAGCAACGACTCGTCTGCGCTGGCAAAATCAGCCAGTTCCGCTCGGGTGCGATTACGCGTGTGGTGCCCAAGATGGTTGATATGGATGAGCGTAGCCGACGCGCCAAACAGGGTCGAAGCCCACCACATCACGAAGTAATTCAGCTTGCTCTTACTATGGGCCAGCCCATGAAAGGCCTCGTGCATCATCGAAAAGACCCCTTGCATGACCAGGCAAAAAGGAATCAGCACAAGCCACTTGAACCACCCCGCATCCGTGGATGACAACCACGTCAGCGTCGCCCCCCAAACGAATGTCTGCAGCATCAATACACACAGATTGGCCAAGTCGTAACGACGAGAGGGTGAAGTATCACCGGAACTGCGCATAAGAGGCCCCATGGAAAGTCGGATATCCATTTACACGATCAATGACAAAAGAGATAGCCTGTCGTTTTTTCAGGGCCGCACCGTCGATGATGTCGTATCTCAAAGGCCTTTTATCCTGGCGTCCGGCGGCAAAAGCCCCCGCCGCAAATATTTCCCGCCGCAACGTACGCTTTGCTCTCGATGAGCGTATTCCCCGTTATTGGTACCGTGACTGGCCCCACGTCACGCGTTTTTTTGATGGCCTGTCGATCATGTTTCCACTCGGCGAAAAGCTGTTCATTGATAGCGTCACGCATTTTCGTACCGAGATAGAAACAGAGGGTTCGCTTTGCGACGCGGTTGAAGCGTTTGTTTATCAGGAGGCCTCGCATATTCGCGAGCACAGGCTGTATAACCAGCGACTCGCGGCACAAGGCGCGCCGGTTGAAGCGCTGGAAAAACTGCTGCTGCGCCGACAGGAAGTTGGCAATCGATTGTCGCCAGCGACTCGCCTGGCCATGGCCGCCAGCCTGGAACATTTCACCGCCATTCTCTCTGACCAACTCTTGCGAAATCCCGCTGTTCTCAACGGCGCCGATTCGACGATGGCCATGCTATGGCGCTGGCATGCCATAGAAGAAACCGAACACAAGGCCGTCGCCTACGACGTGTTGTGTCTGGTTGTGCGTCGTCCACTTTGGCGATACCTGATGCGGTGCGGGATCATGCTGGTAATGACCGCATACTTCGCAGTCGATCTGCTGTATTTCATCTACCAACTTGCAGGCACTGATGGGCAACGCCGTAACTGGCGAGGGTGGGCGCGCTTGCAGTGGTGGCTGTTTGTGAATCCTGGCCCACTGACCCGGGCATTTTCGAGCTGGCTGGCCTGGTTCATTCCTGGCTTTCACCCCAATAAGCTCGACAACAGTGCAGCCCTGGAAACGGCTCGTCTCAGGCTGGATGAATACGCTGGGCCCACGCCGTGAGGCCCTCCTTGTCGGGAAAAAAAACCTGGGTGCCAGAAGGCTTTGACGAATGGCCGCTTCATTTTCCAGCCACGCAATGGGCGAGACCCGCTGCACACCTTGATTGGACAGAGCAATTTATCGCGTGCTGGCATGACCCCGCGCCACGTCTTCCTCGAAGTACGTTGGTAGTACTGGTTGGCGGACTGTTTTCCGAATGGTTGCCACGTTGTTTTCAAGATTGCGCCCAGACGCTACGGCGCTCGAACTATCAGGTCCTGCGCATGCCCGTGCGCTCTTCCCGTGGGGTGATGGCTCAAGGAACGTCTATCGACAAGGTACTGACTGCCGAACTCCAGCCAGGCCAGCGATTCGTTGTGTTGGCTCACAGCAAGGGGGGGCTCGATGCGCTTGCGGCAATCTCACGGAACAGCGTCTTGAGTGAGGCGTGTGACGGCGTTGCGTTGGTGCAACCTCCGGCAGGCCCGTCGACGGTGATGGATGAGGTGCTGGGTTGCAGCACGCACCAACCGGCCCAACGATATCCTTTGGATCGCATTCGTCGAGTGTTTGCCAGAATGCCTTGGGTGGCCGATGGCGCACGAGACATCAGCCGCCTGCGCGACCCGCACATTGCTCTCCTGCTCGACCATCTGGCCGCCGACCTGCATTGCGCGCATGTCGTCAGTTGGACCTGCGCGCCCTGCTTTGCTCTTGACACGCATCACGCACGCCTCAATGCGCTGCGACCCGGCTGGGCGCATGACGGTCAGTTTTACCTCGACCATCAACGAGTCGATGGCATGCCGCAGATTTGCCTGCCGCACCTCGATCACGGCCAGCCTGTCTTGGGCGGTGGTGGATTTGATACAACCCGTTTTTGGTTGGCGCTGTTGAACGTCCTGCACGAGACCAAGCCCGGCCGGGGCTATCAGACGAGATAGATCTCAAACCCCGGAATACGCGCCGCCTCCATCGGTGCCAACGCTGACGCACCGCCGATGCAGGGCGCCGTATACAGGTCCATGGGGATGGCGACGCTACGATAACGGCTCATGGCGGCCCAAAGCGGATCATCGTCATACAAGCACATCTGCATCAACGCGTACTGACCGCGAACGCGCACCCACGCGGCATCCAGCAGTGCAGCGAAAATGTGCGGGTTTCGCTGCCGCACCTGTAAATGCGTCAGGTAGATGTCCCGCAGCGCCTCGCCAGGTGCAGCAATGGCAGGGCGCCCCAAGACTGGCGCGCAGGCGTTGAAAGCCAGGCGAAGTGCCTGGTGTGCCATGGGCAGTTTTTCCAGCACCACCCGCTTGATACGCCCGGCATCCCAAGGGGCGACACAACCGAGCACATTGTTACGGGTGTCCAAGGCCAGGAGAAATGACTCGATTCCGAAGTCCGGCCAGGTTTCCAGGCGTCGCGAGAACTGCGCTTCACTGAAGACGCAACCAAAGGGCTGGCCTGTCGACTCGCGATCGAGAAATGCCCGCAGTGCATCCGTATGGGCCGGCTGGGCTCGAACGATGCGGACGTTTTCCGGCGTTCTTGGCGCGCGACTCCACCCCCGCTGACCATATACGGAGACGTTGCTATAGCCGCGCCAGTGCGAAAGCATGAGCGGATTGGCTCGCCGCCCACCCAGAAGCGAGTGAACTGCGAGCCTGTTGCCGCGAATGACACAGCAATAAGCGTGCAGAGCACCGGTTTCACGGGCCAACGCTTCGAGCCGCACTTTGACCTCAGCCATCCACGACTTCGACAGGCGTCTGTCGGGCACCAGCCGCAGATCCCCCAGATAGGCCACAGGCTCGATACCGCCATTAAGGTAGCCATCGCGGACCACCAGGCTGGCGATGCCTTTGAGTTCCCCCACCTCGCTTTCGGCTATCCAGGTTCGATGGTCCGTGGCGTGACAATGATGCAGCGCGAAATAGTCCGGCCCACGGTCAAACCGCATCGGCAAACCACCCTGCATCGCCCGCTGCGCCTGAAAGTCGAGTAATTTCAGGTTGTCCGCGGCGCTTGCCTGGCGAATCAGCATGGCGATGGTTGAGCGCCAGCAAACAAGCGCAGCACCATCGGCCGAAAATTATTGGGGTGCAGCTCGCACAAACAGACCAACTCATCGCCCGATGCGTAAAGAGGGTTTCTTTCCAGAAAATACACTACGTTTGCCAGACGCAGGTGAGCCGCTGGAACCTGCGCCAATTCCGCGGTCAGCCGACCTTGTGGAACCTTGAAGGACAGAACGCCCGTTTTCGGATCATAGGCCTCACCAAAACGATCGATTGCCAAGTGATCCATCAGTGCCTGAACGCCAGGATTTGTCATCGTCCCGGCTCGGGGCGAATAGTTCAAAGCCATGGCGCCCAAATAACGGTAGGTCCGGTGACCCTTGCAGATCAGAAACCAATAGAGGGGGATTTCAGACTGCTCCTGCCAGATGTCCCCCGCCAGTCGCATCCAGGCGAAAGCCAATTGCTGGCTTCCCCAGTGTTCACGATCAATGATTGTATCGCCCGAAAAAATCACCCTGATCGGTTTGCCGGCCCAGGTTTTTTCATACAGTTTGAGCGTGGTAAATCCGACGATTATTTCACCCGCATCCCGTAAAACGATGCAGTGGGTCTTTTCCTTGAAATCCTGATCGAACCTTACTCGCGAGGTGTCGGAGTAGGACGCAGAATAAATCTCGAACATCCGATCAATTTCATTCAGATGCAGATGGGCGCATTCAACGGAGGTTGCACTCAAACTCATGGAGACCTTCAGCATCGCAAGCAAGGGGGATGGATATTGGCCAGATCAATCGGCCAATGCAACGTAGACTTCCACTCGCCCTCCTCGTTTACCCAGGCGCCTTGATCATGTCATCCACTGTCGAACACCGTCCTGTCAATGCCTCAAGGGTGACCCGTCCCGTCAGTTGGCTGCTGGTTTATACCGTTGTGACAGGCATCCTGTATTTTCTCGTCACGCATTTCCCGATGGGGCCGGTACGGATTATTCAGCCCGGCGCTATCGATGCGCACATTGCGCAACTGCCTTACACACTGCCCTTGTACCTTAGCTATTTATTGATCATGCCCGCGCTCGTGTTTCTAGGGCGTCACCGCGACTGGCTGCTACCGGCTTTTTTTGCGGCGGCCCTGGCCTCTGGAACCTGCCTGGTGAGCCACCTGTTCTGGCCCACCGTTATAGAGCGTCCGGATAGCACGTCGCAGTGGCTGGCGTGGTTCTACAGCGTTGACTCACCGCTGGCGGCGTCACCCAGCGGGCATGTTGCATTACCGGTGGCCATCAGCGTTGTGCTGGGTTATCTGCGTGTCCGCCAGGCAGGGATCTTCGCGCTATGGAGCCTGATGCTGGCAATCACCGTGTTGACGACCGGCCAGCATGTACTGCTCGATGTGGTCTATGGGGCAGCCATTGGCGCAGCAGCGGGTTTGACGACAATAGCGCTGAATCGCCTGAAGGTGGATTTGCGCACCTTGGGGGCCATCCTGCTTGAGTGGTTGTGCATCATCGTGACGTTGCGCATTGCGCTGTATGTTTCGGACTGGCGTATGTATTGCCTGGCTTTTGTCATTATTGCCGCGCGCCAACATGCATTGTTCATTCTGTACCACGACGCGACTCACTATCACCTGACGCGTCATCGCGGTATCAATGACTTTTTGATCAACGTGGCCATCGGTGTCCCGGGTACGGTGCCCATTGAATTTTATAGACCACTGCACCTTGAGCATCATCAGCACACGGGATCAACGAAAGATCCGGAGCGGCGCTTTCTTTATCACCGCCAGCCATGGAATTTCCGACCGCTGTCCGGGAGCTTATTGCTCAGGCAATTGCTGGGGGATCTGTTCCTTATTAACACGCTGCGTAACCTGCGCGCTTACAGAGATGCGGGCGGGGTTTCACCGAAGATGACACGACCCATTGCTGCTGCGGGCACTATCTGGCTCGCCCTCTTATCTGTCATCGCCTGGCAAACCAGCGCCCAGACCATGATGCTTATCGTGCTGTTATGGTTTTTGCCACTCGCCACCTTGGGAACGCTGCTACAGAAAATCCGTAGCATCGCCGAACACAGTGGTGGACCTGGCGTAACCCCAGGCTGGCAGCAATGGACTTACGCCTGGAAAGTGAGATGTGCAGGCAGGTTTTTCATTTGGCCTTATCACATCAATCTGCACTTGCATCATCATCGCAACGCCAACCATCCATGGCATGCGCTTCCAGGCCTGGTGGAGGCCGACGAGCGTTTGATGGATTCGCGTACGCTTCTTTCCCTGCTCTGGTCTGCGGCGAAGCAAAAAAGCTAATTCCGCCCTCTTTCCGAACCGCGTGAGACATGTGTTATCTGAGTCATTCTTGAAACACTTCTTTATTTAACACACCCTTCACAACGTACTTCAGTAGCAGCCCCTCAAGCCACCAATCCCCTTTTGATAAAAAATACACAAAGCGGCTTTACGTCGAAAAAATCTAAACTATGCTGCACCCAACAAGCAAACAATAAAATAAAAAAGCACACAAGGAGTGATCAATTATTATGCGCAGCCTATTCGCGAACGCAACGATATTATCGCTAATTACACTCTGCTCAGCTTGCGCCATCAGCAATCAGGGAGCTGTTGATTACCGATATAATAGACCCGGCACCCACCAAGGAAGTCTAAACCCAAAATACATTCGCTCTGAAGCCGCAGCGAATCTGATTAGCGCCGGCGACCCGATCACCGTTTCATTGAAGCAAGTTTTCATAAAAGACTTTATAGAATATAGAAGCCTGTTGCGGGTAGTTAGAAACGAACCAACGACCGGGGACATTGCAATCGTTTCCAGCACCTGCGAGGACCCTTGCAATAGAAAGTTTGGAAGCGACGGAATAAAAAACTCCAAGGTTATTTTTTATAGCAATGACGTGCGTCGCGGGCAGTTTCTCAACTTATCAAATCTCCATGGTGTTTTCGGCCCAATAACTTATGGCGGAAACCCTCTGAAACTTGACTTCTATATAATAGAGTTAGATACCGACGGCACCCAATTAAGAAATCTGGCCGCAAACCTTGCCGGGCTCGGCGAAACTTTTTATCCTCCTGCACATCCAGCCACGGCGATCCTTTCATCTTTAGCTGAGGTTTTTATCAAGGATGATCAAGATGACAATATATTTACTTTTTCATTTGACTTGAAAAGCCCGACCGATGAAAAACCTACCGCAAACCCAAGCTCTGCCGCTATTGAGGCCGGAAATTATGTTCTGATAAGAAGCGAAGATCGCACCAAACAAATCCCTTGGTCATCCCTAGCTTACAATGATGCCACAGGAAGAGTTGTCAACTCACGCTGCGCTCTAATGCTCGAACCTGCTGACGATTGCTTCTATACAGATAACTCATATATGGTCATTGAGGTGAGCAAAGCAAAAAACGCGGTAAATAATGATGCTCAGCAGATAATTTTTTCCGCACTGAAATCAAGTATCGCGGCAACTGGACCAAGCCTTTTAAACAATCAATTGACTGCAGAAAAAATGCAGGAAATCAGGAATAGTTTAGAAAGCACCGAGATTCGCGGCCGCGCTGTACACACCCTTAAAACAATCAAGGACAGCCTGCCAGACTCCCAGGAAAGAAAGCTTGCCACCCTGAACTTAGCTTCAATGTGGTTTGATGAAAGCAAAGTGACACTTCCTTCAGACACGTCCATGGTAGCTATCCAGGCTGACGATCTATTAGGGCGGTGCACGGGGTTGTCAACCGAGGACGCACTTTTATATCAAGACGCGATTCGAACCAGGAAAGTGGCAAACAAAGCGGCATTTGTTAACACGCTCGTAGAATGTTCATTCAGCAAATAGAGCGCTTACCATGATATGGCTTCACCCAGGCTAGGCGACTCTGGTGCAAACCTCGCGTTGTTGAAGGGAGTAGACACCCTCGATGCATCCAATGCTGATACGAGCTTCAGCTTCATAGGACACTCATATTACGGAAGTAAGTCGATACTGAGTGACATGGACGATATTTTTCAAAAAAAAAAATCAAGCCTGATAATCGTTTTGATCCAGAGCCCGTAGGTAAACCAGCTACCCACTGGACATTCCGTTAACCCCAGTGTCGTTGCTGCTGGCTCATTGCAGCGCAACAGGTCGGCAATCGTCGTTTCACCGGCGCTGGCCGGCCTGATTGCTGCAGAGCGTGAAATGAGTGAAGGCTTGCAGACCGGCTTTCGCCGGTTCCGCGCGTTCATTGTCCTCCCGCGCCC
Organism: Pseudomonas sp. LARHCG127; assembly: GCF_052871455.1. NCBI lineage: Bacteria > Pseudomonadati > Pseudomonadota > Gammaproteobacteria > Pseudomonadales > Pseudomonadaceae > Pseudomonas > Pseudomonas sp. LARHCG127. The sequence continues at coordinate 374,009 of NZ_JBIXJT010000001.1, read as the reverse complement.
TCATACCGCCGCTGAATCCGCTCCAATTCCCCCGAACGCCGCAACTGCTCCAACGCCCGGGACCACGCCGCCACCACTTCATCCTCACTGTCGGGACTGAAGGCGATGTACAGCGATGAGCGATACAGTTCGATAGGAATCCGTCGCAAGGTGCCCGGGGCGATATCCAGTTGACGGCTGTAATAAGCCACGCCCGCATCAGTGTCGCCAACAATGATCTGGGTGCGACCGGCAAGCAGCATGCGGTAGAGCAGCTTGCTCTCGGTGGCGCTTTTGTCCAGGTTGTTGAAGCCCAGTGACTGCAGCATCTGAGGGACCAGGCCGGCGTGGCGCGTGGTGATCTGCGAGGCGTTAAGGAGTTGTTCCAGGGTGTCCAGCGGCGGCGCATTGGCCAGTTGATAAGGGTGGATGGACTCTTCCACGATCGGCCCGACCCATTTGAACTGCGATTCGCGTTCCGGCGTGCGAAACATGGAATACATGATGGTCTTGGGACGGTGCTTGAGTATCTGGCTGGTGCGCATGCTGGGCTGCAGCAGCACTTCGAAATCATCTCCGGTCAGCGCCATGATGGCCCGGACGATCTCGGTGGTCATGCCGGTGAGCCGGTTGTTTTCCTGGTAGTTGTACGGCGCCCATTCTTCGGTGACGATTTGATACTGCTCAGCCCTGGCAACCGTGCCGAGCAATAGGCAAAACAACGCTGCAGCCGGTATCGAATGTCTCACGCGTACTCCCTGTGGACCGTTCGGTGTTCGTGCATGGGTGGGCCTGATTCACGAAGGCAAGGTAAGCATAGACCCAAACACTTGCCCGGCAGTTGACGCAGTCCACATTCCGCCCCTTAGCAGCCACTGGCGCTTGGTGTAGGATCAGCGCGAACCGGATATCGGCCAACGTGCACGGCGTCTCCCTTTCGCCCTCCTCCTTGTGACCCAGCCCACATGAACCCAATCGATCCCCTGTCGTTGCAACGCATCATCAGCGCCCATGGCGATTTCGAAGGCGCGGCGTATTTCGATGTGGAGGAAAGCCTTGCCCATGAAGTGTTTCCAGACCGCATCGTGTTCCAGACCAACTACCTGGATTACCGCAGCTATGATGTCGATCTTGCCGAAGGCAGCGTGCGTGTGCGCAAGACGCGGCTGGACAATTACCTGCGCGGCCATAAGGCCCAGGTGATCGAGGATGACATGGATGACGAGGATTGGGACGAGCTGGGCAGCCTGTGGCAGCGCTTGAGCCACGACCTGGACACCCAGGGGCAAGGGCCGCAGCCCGATCTGGCCGATACCCTGGCTGACCTGTTCGATAGCCTGTTCGACGAGGCTCACGCGCAAGCACTTATTCAGAACCTGCCGGCGCCTACCGGGCAGTGGGATTGGGCCTGGACGCAAGTCGAGTCAGCGCTCACCGAGACCAATCAATTGGCCGGGTTCGAATGGAAGGAATGGTCGTCCTGCGGCGTCGATGCGGTCAATGCCTTGGCCCCATTGCGGCAGCTGGACATTGAAATTCCGACGCCCGAGCGTAAAACCATCGAGGCGGTCAACCGCGCCGACGATTGGGAACGCGCGCTCCTGCACTACTTCAATGGGCAGCTGGAAACCCATGATTTGAAGTTGCTGGCCATCGGCACGCACTTCGATGAATACCAAGCCTTCGCCTGCCTGCCCATGAATGGCCTGGGCCTGGTCACTGCCCTGGAGATCATGGGCAGGCTGGGCATCGTCTACAAATATTAAGCGACTGGCGCCCGGTGTTTTTGGCCGCTTTTACAAGCCCATAGAGGGCTACCCTCCTTTGAGCCTTGAAGTGACGACATGACAAACTGCGAACACTGCGGGTACCTCCTCCTTGACGACACCGATGTTTGCCCGCGATGCGCCGGGGAGATGACGTTCCCGGTGGAGCCCCTCGCGCCGGGGGCTCCGTCGAAAGGGCTGAAAATTCTTAAATGGGTGCTTATCAGCATCGTGGTCGCGGTGCTGGCGGCCGTAGCGGTGGTCGTGTGGATCATTAATTCGTTGGGGCCGATGCCTTCGTTTGGTTGAGGGCGATTTCAGGGCGCTTGAACAATACATTGTGGCGAGGGAGCTTGCTCCCGCTCGGCGGCGCAGCCGTCGCACATCGGCCAATGAAATACACCAGGAAGACTCGCGTCGCTCCGTTTGGGGCGGCTGCGCCACCCAGCGGGAGCAAGCTCCCTCGCCACGAACGAGTCACGGCAACCGAAGCGCAACGCAGCTATCCGATTTTCCCATAGTTGCTATCGATGCCCACGCCGTTCTCGTCATCGGCCTCTCTCTCTAATCTGCCCACCAACGCGATCGATGACGATCGCCGCAGATCAAACCGACCTTATGGAGAGAGACACGATGAACACCTTCAACCGCACCCTGGCTGTCGCGACCCTGGCCTTGGCCACCCTCAACGCCGAAGCCGCGTCGCCGGTCCAGGCCGCTGCCAGCGCATCCGCTGTCGGCAGCGTGGTCCAGTCCGCCAGCTACATCACCACCCAGGATGGCGTGCAGCTGTACTACAAGGACTGGGGCCCGCGTGATGGCCAGGTCGTGACGTTCAGCCACGGCTGGCCGCTGGACTCCGACAGCTGGGAAGGCCAGATGATGTTCCTCGCCTCGAAAGGCTATCGGGTGATTGCCCACGACCGTCGCGGTCACGGTCGCTCCAGCCAGCCTTGGGAAGGCAACGACATGGACCACTACGCCGACGACCTGGCGGCGGTGATTGAAGCACTGGACCTCAAGAACGTGACGCTGGTGGGCTTCTCGACGGGGGGCGGTGAAGTGGCGCGGTATATCGGTCGCCACGGTACCGCCCGGGTGAAAAAAGCCGTGCTGGTTTCTTCGGTGCCACCGCTGATGCTCAAGACAGAAACCAACCCTGGTGGCTTGCCTATCGAAGTGTTCGACGGCCTGCGCAAGGCGTCCCTGGAGAACCGCTCGCAGCTGTACCTGGACATCGCCTCGGGCCCGTTCTACGGCTACAACCGCAAGGGCGCCAAGCCGTCCCAGGGACTGATCCAATCGTTCTGGGTGCAGGGTATGCAGGGTGGCAGCAAGAATACCTATGACTCGATCGCGGCCTTCTCGGCGACAGATTTCCGCGGCGATTTGAAGAAGTTCGACGTGCCGACCTTGGTCATCCATGGCGATGACGATCAGATCGTGCCGATCGACGCAGCAGGCCGGGCCTCGGCGGCGCTGATCAAAGGCGCTCGACTGATCGTCTACCCTGGCGCACCGCACGGCTTGACCGAAACCCACAAGGACCGGTTGAACCAGGATCTGCTGACGTTCCTCAAGGAATAAAAGCGCAGATTCCTTGTGGGAGCGGGCTTGCTCGCGAAGGCGTCGGATCAGTCAGCATTGAAGTTGACTGGCCTACCGCTATCGCGAGCAAGCTCGCTCCCACAGGGGTTTGGTTGTGAATCCGGCATTGAGCACACCACCGACCAAACTGTGGGAGCGAGCTTGCTCGCGATAGCGGTGGAACACATTGCCTCTATTCCTCAGACCGCCCCGTACCCTCACGATCCTGCTCATAACATCGGGTAAGCGCAAACGCCGGCAACCAGGACTCACGGCGCACGGTCCAGCTTTCGTAGGTGGGCATCAGTTGATCGGATGCGTCCAGGGTCCCCAGGTGCACTTCGATCTCGTCGCCCGAGCGGGCAAACAGCGACGAGCCACAGCGCGGACAGAAAAATCGTCCGGCATAATCCCGGGTTTCACCCTCGACTGTCACCGCGTCCTGAGGAAACACCGCAGCCGCGTAGAACAGTGCCCCGTGATGCTTGCGGCAATCGAGGCAGTGACAAAGGCCGACACGATACGGGCGCCCCAAGGCTTCAAGTCGAACATTGCCGCACAGGCAACCGCCGGTGAATCGGTCCATGGTGTATCTCCTCTACAACTGGACAGCCAAATTTCACGAAACAGATCGATCAATAATAGGCGCATGCTGCGCCATCAGCTCCACGACCCAATCGATGAACACCCGCAACTTGGCGCTGATATGCCGGTTCGGGGGATAGGCCAGATAAAGCGGCATCGGGTCCAGCTGCCAGTCTTCGAACAGCGGCACCAATTCCCCTTGCGCCTGGTGACGGCGGGACATGTACTCGGGCAGCCAGAGCACGCCCAGCCCCGCCAGCCCGGCCGCGAGGTAGGCGTTGCCGTCGTCGATGGCCAACGCGTAGCGCCCTTTGACGTGAAGCAGTTCACCGTTACGGCGCATGGCGTAGGGCAAGGATTTGCCGGTGCGCGCCCACAGGAAACCGACGGTGCGATGGTGCGAGTCTTCCAGTTCGCGAGGGTGTGCGGGCGGGCCAAACCGTGCCAGGTAACTCGGGGCGGCGAAGACGCCAAGGGCCAGGTCGCCAACGCGTCGGGCGATCAGCGACTGATCCCGCAACTCACCGCCGCGCACCACGCAATCGACGTTTTCATCAAGCATGTCGACGAGGCGATCGCTGACGCCCATGTCAATCTGGATGTCCGGGTATCGCGCGTAGAACGCCGGCAAGGCGGGTATCAGGATCATCGCCGCCAGCGGACTCGGCACGTCCACCCGCAGTCGCCCGCGAGGTAACGCCTGGGCGCCGGACACGCTGGTCTCGGCATCGTCCATGTCGGCCAGCAACCGGATCACCCGCTCGTAATAAGCCGCGCCGTCGGCGGTGACATTGACCTTGCGTGTGGTGCGGTTGAGCAGCTTGACCCGCAACCGTGCCTCGAGCTGCTGCACCAGTTGGGTCACGGTGGTCTTGCTCATGTGCAGGGTTTCTGCCGCCTTGGTAAAGCTGCCCGCCTCCACGACTCGCACGAACGCTTGCATCGCATCAAAACGGTCCATTTCTGCCCCGGCATGGTTCGATTGTTTGGGATTAACAAACAGTGAACACCAAGGTTGCTCGTTTATCGCCCGGATACAAGCCCCTAGAGTGAGTTCATCGTTTGGAACCACTTTTTGAAGGAGGTATTCATGACACAGCGTGATGTGGTTTTTCCGCCTGGACGCCAGGCACTGTATGAGCGCAATCGCTATTCGCCGGCGATTCGTTCCAATGGTTTCCTGTTCGTCTCCGGGCAAGTCGGCAGCACCGCCGACGGTTCGCCAGAGCCCGACCTGGAGGCTCAGGTCCGGCTGGCGTTCAACAACCTGAAGGCGATCCTCGCCGCGGCCGATTGCAGCTTTGACGATGTGGTGGACGTGACAGTGTTCATGGTCGACCCCGAGTCGATCTTCGAACGGGTCTGGAGCGTCGTGCCCGAATTCTGGGGCAACGCGCCGCATCCGACACTGACGGCGGTGGGGGTGACGTGGCTGTATGGTTTTCAGTTCGAGATCAAGGTGATTGCCAGGGTGCCTGAGGCTACCCTGTAGGTCAGCTTGCATGGTGTTGGCTGTGCCGCCGTCATCGCGAGCAGGCTCGCTCCCACAGGGGATGTGGGCAGGCCGAGAAATCGAAGACACCACAACACAACTGTGGGAGCGGGCTTGCTCGCGAAGGCGTCGGACCAGTCAGCATTGAGGTTGACTGACCCACCGCCTTCGCGAGCAAGCCCGCTCCCACAAGAAAATAATGGTGATGATTCGACAGCTAGCCTTTCACCGCCGCTTCAATTGCGGCAATGTCGATCTTGGTCATGGTCATCATCGCTTCGAAGGCCCGCTTGGCCACGGCTTTGTCAGGACTGCCGACCGCTTCAAGCAACACCCGTGGGCTGATCTGCCACGACAAACCCCATTTGTCCTTGCACCAGCCACAGGCGCTTGCCTGGCCGCCGTTGTCGATGATGGCGTTCCACAAACGGTCCGTTTCGGCCTGGTCTTCAGTTGTAATCTGGAATGAAAAGGCCTCGTTGTGCTTGAACACCGGCCCGCCGTTGAGGCCGACGCAAGGAATACCGATCACCGTGAAATCAACAGTGATCACATCGCCCTCCTTGCCCGACGGATAATCACTTGGGGCATGGTAGACAGCGTTCACCGCACTGTCGGGAAAGGTTTTTGCGTAGAACCGCGCAGCTTCCTCGGCGTTGCCGTCGTACCAGAGGCAGATCCTGTTTTTATTGTTCATTCCGCTTCTCCGAAAGGGACTGGACGATAAAGTCTAGCAGTCCCCCCGAAAGTTGCAGATGGCCGGGCCTCAGGTAAACAGATCGACCCCCAACTGGAACGCGACCCACAATGCCAGGCCTGTGGCAAACAGCAGCGCGATATTCTCGAACAGGTTGTTGCGGTACTCCTTGCCCAGCAAGGACTTCTGGTTGGACATGATCAAAAGGCCCAGGGAAATCACTGGCAAGCCGACAATGTTCAGCGCGTTGACGCCGATGGTCAGCGTGACGAAGTCCGGCATGCCCGGCAGCGACCAGATCAGTGGCGTCACCAGAATGAACAGCATGAACCATTTGTGCATCGGGTCGCGGTGGAACTCTTTGCCGTAACGCTCCCGGCGCTCGGGGCGCACATGCTGGAAGGCGTCGGTGATGAGCATCGGGAACGCCGTGGTCTTGCCCGAAATGCTGGCGAACAGCGTGGCGAACACACCCACGAAGAATACGTACCAACCGATCGGACCAAAGAATATTTCCAGGGCCTTGCCCAGGTCGCCCAGGGTTTTGACCTCAATGCCGTTGGGTCGCAGGATTTCCGCGCCGACGATCCAGATGGCCAGGTTGATGATGATCCCGACAAACACCGCAAACAGCAGGTCGTTGCGCTGGATACGCTTGTGTTCAGGTCCTACCCAGCCCTTCTGGCGCATCACATACGGATGAACGAAGTTGGCGATGGAACCGGCCACTGCGCCGATCACCGAGACGGCCACCAACAACGCGCCATGCACGCCTTCATCGGGCGGAATGCTGAAGCCGATGGTGCCTTTGACGATGCCGGCGACATCCGGGCCGGACATCACCGCCAGGGCCAGGAACGCCAGCGTCATGATCGCCAGCAGCCCTTTCATCACGCCTTCGATCATCGAATAGATATTGCGCCCGACGAGCATCCACACCGCCAATACCACCGCCACCGAACACAGCAGCGGGTAGTCAATCTTGAGCAGCATGGCCAGGGCCTCACCGGCCCCCTTGATCATGTAGGCATTCATCAGGTGCCCCATGAGCAGCGCATACACCAGCAGGAACCAGGCGAAAAACGGATTGAGCTGGGCATACCCCTGCAGGATGGTCATGCCCTGGTTATTGCAGAGCTGGAAGCGCGCGATGATGTTGACGATCAGGTAGCGCAGCAGCAGAGAGACCGCCAGCACCCACATCATCGCGTAGCCGTAGTTTGCGCCGGCCACGGATGACGTGATGAGGTCGCCAGCACCCAGCCAGGAAAGAACGGCGATGATGCCGGGGCCGAGAAGCTTCAGCAGGCGTACGAAACGGCCTTGCACGGGCGCCGCAGCTTGTTCCTCAGCGGTAGGAATGCTCGTCATGGGTGAATCTCCGTTTATTTTTTTTGTAAGAAACGGCCACAGTCGAACATATTAGATACGACGTCGTACAACCATTATTAATCCGTAATTATGTATAAATATTTCACAGCATTTGCTCCGAAATGCCGCTGTATTAAGCAGCAGATTGCCACTAACCCCTCATCTGTTCGCCGTTATCGATCATCCAGCGCACTATCGCCGCCAACGGCACCCGATGCTGCCGAAGGGCGCACCAACCGAGACGTTGATGGCGATACAGCTCGACATAATGGTTGAGCAGCACGTGGCTACCGTCTTCGGCCAACCGCAGTTCCACCTCACGGCAATGCAATGCATCCGGCTGGAGCAAACGCATTCGCCGATGCAAGACCAGCGCCTCGTTACTCATCAGCGGCCCCTCCCTCCTGGCACTGCCGATTGTCCTCCACCACCGCCCCCAACTTGCCCTGGGCGACAAGATCGGCACGCCGTTGCGCCGTGGCGTCGCGAAGGGCCGCGTAGTAGTCCGCTTCGGTCTGCAACTGATCGGTGGTTGGCAACGCCTCGGCACGGCCATCGACAAGGCCGCCGACGGTGTTGATCGTGCCCAGGGTCTCGACCGTGCTGCTGTTGTCGCCGAACGGGTCGACGGCAAAGCTCAGCACTTTGCCCGTCGCATCCCGCAGGTTGGCGCTGCCCAGCAGTGGCAGTTCCAGGATGGGCCCCGGGGCGAGGTTCCAGACGCCGAAAGTCTGGCCGAAATCGGCCTTGTGGCGCTCGATGCCCAGCTTGCCCGACACGTCGATCAGCCCGACGATGCCCGCCGTGGAGTTGATGACGAAACGGCCAAGCGTGTTGACCGAGCGCTGGGCATTGCCTTGCAGCAGGTCGTTGATGAACACCTTGGGCTCGCCGAAGTTCGCCACGAAGTTGTGCACGCCGGCCTGGAACATCTCCGGCAGCTTGCGATAACCACGGGCCACCGGTGCCAGTGCGTAGTCATCCACGGTTCGGTTGAAGGCGAAGATGCCACGGTTGACGGGTTCGGCGGGATCGTAAACGGTGTAGGTCGCGCTTTCACACGAGCCTGGTTTTGCGGCTGGCGTGCTGGAGCAACCACTGGCGAGTGCCGCCAATACAACCACGACGGTGGAGCGAACGAACAACGGAACGGGCTGGGTGATCGGCATACGGGGTGATCTCGGCGAGGATTGGGATGCTGCGTAGGCCGGTCAAAAGCCAACACTGAACCCGTGGCGAGGGAGCTTGCTCCCGCTGGGGCGCGAAGCGGCCCTAAAAAGCGGTGAGCGCTTCGCACTCAAGCGGGAGCAAGCTCCCTCGCCACGGGTTCGGCGTTGGCTGGCTGTTCAACTGACCGACATCAGGGCCATCCTGCCGCCGTTTTTTTGCCCGCAGATTTCCACAATATTGCCCGCCGGCAACTTTGTTTCCGGGTTGAAATATATGACGCAGGCCCTGGATTGACCCTAGTATTCCCCCTGTATTCATTACCCTGCGTGCCCACCGTGAGCCATTTACTACTGGTGGACGATGACCTCGAAGTCCTCGCCCTCTTGCGCAAATTCCTCGAACAACATGGCTATAGCGTGGACGTGGCCGCCGACGGCAATGCCCTGTGGCAAGCGGTGGAACGCCAGGTGCCGGACCTGATCATCCTCGACGTCATGTTGCCGGGGGACAACGGCCTGGTGCTGTGCCAACGGCTGCGGGCCGAACACACGGTCGGCATCATCATGCTCACCGCCATGGGTGAATTGAGCGACCGCGTCGTCGGCCTGGAGCTGGGAGCGGACGATTACCTGACCAAGCCGTTCGACGCCCGGGAATTGTTGGCCCGGGTGCGTGCCGTGCTGCGGCGCACCGGTGAAGCCAGGGCCACGTTGAACGACTCATCCCGGCCAATCCTGGAATTCGAAAACTGGCAGCTGGACGTCACCCGCCGCGAATTGCGCTCACCGGAGAAGGTCATGATCCCGCTGTCCAGCGGCGAGTTCGAATTGCTGCTGGTGTTTGCCGAACACCCGCGCCGGGTGCTGACGCGCCAGCAGTTGCTGGACCTGGCCCGTGGCGAAACCTTCGAGGCGTTCGATCGCAGCATCGACGTCCAGGTCAGCCGCCTGCGACGCAAGTTGGAAACCGACGTCCCCGGCGCCTCGATGATTCGCACCGTGCGCAACAGCGGCTATCTGTTCAGCCCCCATGTGGTGAAGCGATGAAGCGCTCGCGCCCGGGCATTCATCGACCAAGGGACACGGTGGCGCGGTGGATCGCCCTGACCACCATGATCGCCATGCTGACCCTGCTCGCCCTCAACGAACTGTTCAGCCTGCTGGCCGGTGCCTGGGCGCGCCCTCCCCTGATGGAAACCGGCCTGATGGAAAGGGCCGCCACCATCACCCGCATCATCGACTCCGTCGCCCCCGAACAACGGGCGGCTATTGCCAAGGCCGCGAGCAACCCGGCATTCAACACGCAATGGCTACAACACCATGAGGAGGCCCGGCTACCGCTGATCGATGACCCGGAATTCAGCGAAGGTTCGGCGCTCCTGCGCCAGCAATTGGGCCGACCGGACGCCAGGATCGAAGCCTACGAACCGGCCGACTGGCCGGCCAACCAAGCGGATGCGCGCTACGCGGTGATCATCGAGCTGGCCGACCATTCCTGGGTGATTTTCTCCGTGCCGTCGCGCAGTTGGGGGCTGGGAGAATGGGCGCGCAACCTGATCATCATCGCGCTGATCCTGCTCTCGACGTTTATCGTCGCGCTGATCGCCACCCGGCACTTGGCCGCACCGCTGGAACGCTTTGCCGAAGGTGCGCGGCGCTTTGGCGTCGACCACCAGGCGCCACCGATTCCGGTGATCGGCCCCCACGAAATCCGCCAGGCGATCCTCGCGTTCAACGCCATGCAGGCCCAGCTCAAGCACTTCCTGCAGGACCGCACGCAGATGCTCGCGGCCATCTCCCATGACTTGCGTGCACCGTTGACCCGCATGCGCCTGCGCGGGGAGTTCATCGAGGATGCCGAGCAGCAATCGCGCCTGTTCCGGGACGTGGATGAAATGCAGGCGATGGTCAATTCCGCCCTGGAGTTCTTTCGCGACGATGCCCGGCTGGAACATGCCACCGCGTTCGACCTGGCCGAACTGCTGCACACCATCGTCGATGACCTCAAGGACGCCGGCACCGAGGTCGCATTCGAAGGCGCACAGCGCTTCGTGTACGTCGGCCGGCCCATCGGCATCAAGCGCGCCTTGGTCAACCTGATCGACAACGCGATCAAGTATGGCGGCGAGCCGACGGTTCGGCTCCAAGCCGACGCCCACCGGGTGGACATTCGCATCCTCGACCGAGGACCGGGCATCGATGCCCAACACCTTGAGCAGGTCTTCACGCCGTTCTTTCGCATCGAAGGCTCGCGCAACAAGCACACCGGCGGCGTCGGGCTGGGCCTGTCGGCGGCCCGGGCGACGATACTGGAGCATGGCGGGACGCTGACCCTGAGGAATCGCAAGGGTGGCGGGTTGGAGGCCAGGGTCTCGCTGCCGCTTGGCTGAAGTGTCCCGATGTATCGATCCGCGCTAAACAATCAGCGCCTTCCTCGGTAGGATGTCGGGCCTTTCCGGCCTGGATCCTGCCTGGGAAGGCGCTCTTGTTTGTATCGCACGGCACAGTATTTGTTTCGCTTGGCTCGCGCTCACTGTAGGAGCTGCCGAGTGAAGCGAGGCTGCGATCTTTTGATCTTTCGCTTGAGATTCAAGTGTCTGGGGAAAGATCGCAGCCTCGCTTCACTCGGCAGCTCCTACAGCGCACCCCTAGCGGGAGCAAGCCTCCTCGACAGACAAGAATCGACGGAGCCAAACCAAGGAATTCACCGATGATTCTTATCATTTATGCGCACCCCTACCCCGACAAATCACGGGTCAACCAGCAGATGCTCAAGCGAGTATCCAGCAACCCGGACGTGGTCATACGTTCGCTGTATGCGCTTTATCCCAACTTCGATATCGACGTTGAGGCAGAACAACGTGCCGTGGAGCAAGCGGAGCTGGTCGTCCTCCAGCACCCGATGTACTGGTACAGCACCCCGCCGCTGCTGAAACTGTGGGTCGATAAAGTCTTCACCCACGGCTGGGCCTATGGCAAAGGCGCCACGGCGCTCAAGGACAAGCGGTTGCTGTGGGCCGTGACCACGGGTGGCGAACAGGATCATTTCCAGATCGGCGCCTACCCGGGCTTTTCGGCATTGGCCCAACCCCTCCACGCCACGGCCATTTATTGCGGCATGCGCTGGCTGGAACCCGTTGCGGTGCATGGCGCGTATGCCGCCGACTCCGAGGCCCAACGCGCCCAAATCGAACATTACGGCGAACGCCTGGCCGCCTGGAAGGAAGATTGACATGGAGACGCACAGCCTGATTGAAATGCTGATCTACCTGGCCTCGGCGACGCTGATCGTACCGATTGCCGTTCGGTTCGGCCTGGGCCCGGTGCTGGGTTACCTGCTGGCCGGGTGCATCATCGGCCCGTGGGGGCTGAAGCTGATTACCGATGTAAAGGCGATCCTGGAATTCGCAGAGATCGGCGTGGTGCTGATGCTGTTCATCATCGGCCTTGAACTCGATCCCAAGCGGCTCTGGGCCCTGCGCCGGATGGTCTTCGGTGGGGGCGCCTTGCAGATGCTGGCCTGCGGCGGCGCGATCGCAACGTTCTGCGCGGCCCTGGGCCTGAACTGGACGGCGGCGCTGCTGGTCGGCCTGACCCTGAGCCTGTCCTCCACGGCCATCGCCATGCAGGCCATGAGCGAACGCAACCTGACCGCCACCGCCGTCGGCCGCAGCAGTTTTGCCGTGCTGCTGTTCCAGGACATCGCGGCCATTCCCCTGGTGGCGATGATTCCGTTGTTGTCGGCCCACGGCGACACGCCTTCAGGCACGGCACTGTTGCTATCGATTGGCAAAATCGTCGCTGCCATCGCCATCGTCGTGCTGCTGGGGCGCTACGTGACGCGACCGCTGCTGCGCTTCGCCGCACGCTCAGGCTTGCGCGAGATTTTCAGTGCCGTCGCACTTTTCCTGGTGTTCGGCTTCGGCTTCCTGCTGGAGGAAGCCGGCTTGTCGATGGCCATGGGCGCATTCCTCGCCGGCGTGCTGCTGGCAAGTTCCGAATACCGCCATGCCCTGGAAAGCGACATCGAGCCGTTCAAGGGTCTGCTGCTGGGTCTGTTTTTCATCGGCGTCGGCATGTCGATCGATTTCGGCACGTTGATCAACGCACCGCTGAAAGTCATCACCCTGACCCTGGGTTTCATCCTGATCAAATTGCTGGTGATCAAGATCATCAGCCGCTTCTTGAATGTCCCTGCCGGCCAGCGTTCCTGGCAAGCGGTGTTGCTGGGCCAGGGCAGCGAATTTGCCTTCGTGGTGTTCGGTGCCGCGACGCTGGCCGGGATCCTGACCGACCAATGGGGCAAGAGCCTGACCCTGGCGGTGGCGTTGTCCATGTGCCTGACGCCTTTGCTGATCCTGCTGCTGGATCGCTTCGAGTCCGTCACCCAGAAAAACAAGCGCGAATCCGACCTCGTCGACCAGCAGAATCCCCGCGTGATCATCGCCGGCTTCGGCCGCTTCGGGCAGATCGCCGGACGCCTGCTGATGTCCTGCGGCGTCGACGTGGTGGTGCTGGATCACGACCCTGACAACATCGAGACGCTGCGCAAATTCGGCGTGAAAGTCTTTTATGGCGATGCCACGCGCCTCGACTTATTGCACGCAGCCGGCGCGGCCCAAGCGACGGTCTTGATCAACGCCATCGACAACCAGGAAGACAACCTGACGCTGACCCGCCTGGCCCAGGAGCACTTCCCGGCATTGCAGTTGATCGTACGGGCGCGGGACATGGGCCACCTCATCATGCTGCGGCAGATGGGCGTGGAGGCGGCCGAACGGGAGACCTTCGAGAGCGCGCTGTCCTTGGGTCGCAGTGCGCTGGAGCGCATGGGCGTCGGGGCTTATGAAGCGCGTGAGCGCGCGGATCAGTTCCGCCGATTGAACCTCAAGATGCTGGAGGAAATCGTCGCCCAGCCGGAAGACGATCTCAAGTTCCGGCATGACGCCTACCGCCGCGCCAATGCGCTGCTCACGGAGATGTTCAACGAAGACCGTGCCCACCCCGTGGACAACTGGCCGGAACACCATCGCAATGAAACCGACAAGACGCCGGGCTGACCGGCGTTACACACGCCCGAACTTGCGCCGGTATGCCATCGGCGTCAGCCCGGTCAGCGCCTTGAACATGCGCTGCAAGTTGGAGCTGCTGCTGAAACCCAGCTCGGCGCCGATGCTGGCCAGGGGCAGCGAGGTCAACGTCAGGCGCTCGCTGACCTGGTTCAACTTGATGCGCCGGGCGTAGGCCGCGACGGCCTGCCCCGTTTCACGGTTGACCTTGCGCGCCAAGGTGCGCTCGGACACCGCCAGCGCGCTTGCCAGGGCCTGCACGGTGATCCCCTCGGCCGGCATCTGCTCGATCAATCCATGCAACTGCCGCAGCCATCCGCTGGGTTGCTCGATCAGCGTGCTGCCCTGGAACGCCGCATGGGGAATGGCCGGGCGCGGTAGCACCATGAGCCGGGTGATGTCGCGCAGGACGTCGCTGCTGACGCTGCGCTCGATGAGTTGTTCGGCGATGGGCAGGTAGCCGTTCACCCCGGACGCCGTCGCCGTGCGCGCGTTGAACACGCAGTTCTGCTCACTTTGCCAAAGGACTTTTCGATACTGCTGCTGCATCGCTTGCGCCAGCCACCAGGTCACCGTCGCGCCCTGCCCGTCCAAGCGGCCACTGGCGGCCAGCAGGCAGACTCCGGTGCAATAGGACCAGAGCTGCAGTGCTCGGGCTTGCTTCGACAAAGCGCTCAAAAGGGCTGTTTGCTCGGTCAGGACGGCATTCACCTGCTCGGCCGATTCGGCCCAGAAACCGGGAACCAGGACCGCATCCAGCTCGGTGCTGCCCAGGGCCGCGTCCGCGTGCAAGGTCACGCCATGGGCGCACAGCACCGGCCCGGCCTGCAACGCGATGTAGCGTGCCTCGAACAGCGCCCGCCCTCGCCTGCGGTTGGCGGCGTGCAGCAGATCGGCAAAGGCGAACAGGCCGGCGGGCATGCAGCCGGGAAACAGGAGCAGACCGATTCGGAGTTTTTGGGTCATGGCATGAAACGAATCAAAGATGTCAGATCCGGCCATTATGCACACCGGGCCGGATCGGCACCATGAAGCGCTCGCTCAATAGGAACGCCTCATGAACATCCAGCAGATCCGTAACGCCACGATCCTTCTTGAATTCGGCCCCTATCGCGTGCTCGTCGACCCGATGCTGGCGGACAAGGGCACGCTTCCACCGCTTCGACTGTTTGGTGCCAACCAGCGCAATCCGCTGGTGGCGCTTCCGGCGTCAACAGCGAAGGACCTGGAGACGGTCACGCACTGCCTGATCACCCATTGCCAGAAAGGCCATTTCGACCATCTGGACCGCGCGGCCAAGCGCTGGCTGAGGGAAAGACAGATCCCGGTCATCTGCACACCCCATGACGCCCCGTACCTGGCCAAGCGTGGCTTGAACGTCCAGCCACTTGCCCAGGCACATGACCAACCCAACCCCTTCCTGGGCGGCACCATTCGCTCCGTGAGATGCACCCATGGGCTGGGCCTGGTGGGCAAGTTGATGGAACACGGCGTCGGCTACCTGATCGAGTTGCCCGGCGAACCGAGTGTCTACCTCACCGGCGACACCGTGCTCACCCCCACCGTGCGCGAATTCGTCTTGCGCCACCAGCCGCAGGTCAGCGTGGTGCCGGCAGGCGGGGCACGGTTCGATATCGGCGGCGACATTATCATGGGCATCGACGAGACGCTGGAATTCATCCGTCTGAGCCGTGGGACCGTGGTGGCCAATCACCTGGAAGCGATCAGCCATTGCCCGACGACCCGCAAGGCCTTGGCCGACGCCGCCGCACTGGCCGGTGTCGCAAGCCGGTTGTTGATACCGGAGGATGGCGAGACGCTGGTGTTCCAGGCGGCCTAGATTGCATCCAGCTCGGCGAGCAGTTGCGCAGGAATCGTCAGTGCACTCGCCGAGAGGTTTTCCCGCAGGTGCGCCACGGACGAGGTGCCGGGGATCAGCAGAATATTCGGCGCACGTTGCAGCAACCACGCCAGGGCCACGCACAGCGGTGATGCCTGCAAGCGCGCCGCCACGCTGGACAGGGTTTCCGATTGCAGTGGCGTAAACCCACCCAGCGGAAAAAATGGCACGTAGGCAATGCCCTGCCGGCCTAGGTCGGCGATGAGTTGCTCATCGTCGCGATGGGTCAGGTTGTAGTGGTTCTGCACGCAGACCACCTTCGCAATGCCCTGGGCCTCCCTGACCTGTGCCGCCGTGACGTTGCTCAGGCCCAAGTGGCGGATCAGGCCTTGGCGCTGCAGCTCGGCCAGTGCCGTGAAGGATGCCTCGATGGAGTCTTCGGTGGGCGAATGCAGGTCGCCCCACACCCGCAGGTTGACCACGTCCAGGACCTCCACGTCGAGGTTGCGCAGATTATCGTGGACCGCACGGGTCAATTCGGCGGGGCTGTGGGCCGGGTTCCAGGACGCGTCGGCACCGCGCACGGCACCGACCTTGGTCACGATGACCAAGTCCTGGTCGTAAGGGTGCAGCGCTTCACGGATCAGCTGGTTGGTGACATGGGGCCCGTAGAAATCGGCGGTGTCGATGTGGTTGACCCCGCTCGCCAACGCTTCGCGCAGCACGGCGACGGCGGCAGCCGGGTCTTTCGGCGGGCCGAAGACCTGAGGCCCCGCCAACTGCATCGCGCCATAGCCCATGCGATTCACCACGCGCTCGCCCAATAAAAAGTTGCCCGCCTTGTCTGCAATGTTCATCTCGTAGCCCTCGGATCAATGTGAGTGGGCCGACTATAGGCGTTGACCATTCCCGTGATAATCAGGTGCAATCAGCACGGGTTGTACGGCGGAGAGAACAATGGCGACGGATATTCAAGACTTGCTGGCCTTCGTGGCCGTGGTCAACGCGAAGGGCTTTCGTGAAGGCGCACGGCTGAGCGGCAAGTCCGCGTCGAGCCTCAGCGATGCCGTACGGCGGATGGAAAGCCGGCTCGGCGTGCGCCTGCTCAACCGCACCACCCGCAGCGTGGTGCCGACCGAGGCCGGCGCCCGGTTGATGGAACGCATCGTGCCGGCCCTGGGCGAAGTCGAGGCGGCGATGGACGTGGTCAACGATTTTCGCGACCGGCCATCGGGCACCCTCAGGCTGAACGTGCCCGTCAGCGCCGCCCGGCTGGTGTTGCCGGCGATTATCACGCCGTTCCTGAAAAGCTACCCCGACATCCGCCTGGAAGTGGTCACCGAAGAGAGTTTCGTCGACATGCTGGCCGCTGGCTGTGACGCGGGGATTCGCTACGACGAACGCCTGGAGCAAGACATGATCGCCATCCCCATCGGCCCGTGGTTCCAGCGTTTCGCCACGGCCGCGGCACCGGCGTACCTCGACGCCCGGGGCCGCCCCGAACATCCACGGGACCTGCTGGGGCACGCCTGCCTGACGGGCAAGTTTCCCAGCGGCGCCCTGCCCTTGTGGGAATACGAACGTGACGGCGAGACCGTGAGCGTCGACCCGAGCGGTCCGTTGATCGTGCGCATCGGCGGCGCCATGGACCTGGCGGTGCAGGCCGCGGTGGATGGGCTGGGCATTGTCCACCTGTTCGAGGACTGGCTACGGCCCCACCTGGACAGCGGCGCCCTCGAACCGGTGCTCGAACCCTGGTGGCAGCGCTTTACCGGGCCGTTCCTCTACTACCCTGGGCGGCGCTACTTGCCTTCGCCGTTGAGGGCGTTTATAGACTTCATCCATGCACAACGCCGTGGGAGCGAGCTTGCTCGCGATGACGCCAGCACAGCCTGACCTCCCCGCAAGCTGACACACCGCTATCGCGAGCAGGCTCGCTCCCACAGGGGCTCGGCGGTGTAGCTGAGAATCCTGACCCACCACAACTCCATTGTGGGAGCGAGCTTGCTCGCGATGGCGTCAGTGCATCCACCCCAATTGCCCGCTCGTCTCCCCGCCGCGAGGATTTTCGAACCAAGCATTTCGCCACGGGTTCGGACCTACATGACACCGCTGAAAGCCACGGCAACCACGGTTTGAACGGCGGGTACATCAAGGCCTATTTGCGTTTCACTGCCGGAGTTTTCGTTATGTGTGACGGTCTGGTTCAACACGTTTCTTCAAAAGATTCCCTGGCGTATTTCGCCCAGCGAGACACCTCCGGCAGCCGTTTCGGTACATCCGTCACGCCCCTGGACCTGTACGAGACAACGCCGCCCAAGGCCCAGGAGCGACACAGCCTGATCAAGCCCAACATGCAGGTCAGCGCCATTCGCCGTCGCGGCGGGCACTTGGAATGCATCAAGGTTCGCTGGGGCTGGTCGCCGATCTGGTCGGTGGGCACCATGCCGCCGCTGACGCACCTGCCCTTGCACCTGGTCATGCGTTCCAAGGTATTCGATCCCATCAAGCATGAAGGCCGCGTGCTGGTCGCCGTGGAGGGCTGGTATGAGTCGCAAGCACCCGCCTCGCCGTCCCAGGCGCCACGCCTCGCCTACCTGACCGCTCGGCAATCGGCGCCGATCTTCCTGGCCGCCCTGGCCCAGGCCAGCGAGACCTCGTTTGGCTGTGACGGCCTGGCCCTGGTGACCTATGGCGACATCGCCAACCAGCAACAACGAGTCCTGGCCTTCAGCGCCGACGACGCTCTCGACTGGCTGGAGCCCGATCTGGGATGGGAACAGGCACAACAACTGGTCGCACGCCTGAACGGCACGCAACCGCCCCTTGAACCGGCGCAAACCATCCAGCGTCCGGCCCAGGGCGGCCTTTGATTCCAGGAGATGAAGCCATGTACGTGATCATGGGCGCCACGGGCCACGTTGGATCGGCCACGGTCCGGGCCTTGCTGGCCCCAGGGCATGCCGTGATCGTCATGACCCGCAATGCCAGCCACGCCGCTGAATGGCACGCCAGGGGCGCTCAAATCGTCGAAGCCGATGCTGAAAATGTCGAGTCATTGCGTGACGCCTTTCGGCTCGGGCGCAGGGCGTTCATTCTCAACCCGCCCGCCGCGCCCAGTACCGATACCGACGCGGTGGAACGGCGCACGGTCGCCAACATCCTCGCGGCCCTTGACGGCTCGGGCCTGGAGAAAATCGTCGTGCAATCCACCGCCGGCGCCCAGCCCGGTGAGCGCATCGGCGATCTCAGCGTCTTGTGGGAATTGGAAGAAGGCGTGCGCAACCAGTCGATCCCGGCGGCGATCAATCGCGGGGCTTACTACATGAGTAACTGGGACAACCTGCTCGAGACCGTCCGCGAGACCGGCAAGCTGCCCACGCTGTTCCCCGCCGACCTGGCGTTTCCCATGGTGGCGCCCCGTGACTTGGGCGAGGTCGCCGCCGCGCGCTTGCTTTCGCCGATTGACGACGTTGGCGTGCGTCATGTGCAAGGGCCTCGCCTGTATTCGCCCAATGATGTGGCACGGGCATTTTCCCAGGCGCTCGGCCGGCCGGTCGAGGTGCAGGTGATACCCAGGAACCAATGGGAAAGCCATTTCCGGAGCCTCGGCTTCAGCCCCGCTGCGGCGCAATCCTATACGCGCATGAGCGCCGTCAGCCTCGACAGCGGCTTCGACGCGGGCGACGACGCGGCCCTGCACGGCACCACGACGCTGGAGGCCTACATCCAGGCGCTGATGCAAAACCATGGCCTGGAAACGCACGGCTAAAGGAATGCAGGAACGGCGCGGCAATGGACGGTAAACTGCGGCGGTCCTTTTTCTTTCCTGCATGAGGCTTTGCATGAGCAACCCAGACATCACGTTTATTCCAGATCCGGATGCCGATTCGATTTCCTCCGACGTCGCCGGCTTCGGCGGCCTGCTGGTTTCCACGCAAATCCCCACCCGCGCCGACGGCAGCCTGGAACTGGGCGACATCACGCTGCAGAGCGAATGCACACTGCAAGCCCTCAAGACCGCCTTGGAGGGTGCCGGCAGTTCCATGGACCGGGTGTTGCACCTGACCATCTACCTGACCGACATGGCCGATCGCGCCGCGTTCAACGAGGTCTACAAACGCTTCTTCGCCAAACCCTGGCCGGTTCGCGCCGCCGTGGGCGTGGCATCGTTGGCGGTCGAGGGGATGAAGGTGGAAGTGACGGCGATGGCGGCGAAGGGCTAACGAGCACACCGCTCTGTTGGCCTGAGTCAGCGCTTTTGTGGCGAGGGAGCTTGCTCCCGCTGGGTGGCGAAGCCGCCCCAAAATTTCTGCATTGAGCAAAAAAACGTGGGCCTGCTGCGCAGTCCAGCGAGCAAGCTCCCTCGCCACAAGGGTTGTGTTGTTAGTCTTATTTCCGCTCCAAACAAGCCTGCGTTTATTCAGATGTAGGAACGTTCGGGTTCAGGCTACGTCGTCTTGCGCCGTTACCTACAACTACGCCAGAATCCGCCGGCTTGTGCGCCTGGAGGTCGGGCTTTATCGTTTCCCCGTCGCTGATAAATCAGCGATCGGGTTTGGTAGCCCGGCCTCTACATGACGCACGGCTCACTTTTTTGCAGGCGCGTTTCAGCATTTGCATTCAATGGTGGCCATGCGTAGGGCGCCCTCGGGCGCGCCGGTGTTCATGTGGACCGGTCTACCAACCTGCGTATGGCCGCCACCCTTCGTTTGGTAGCGAGGGTGATGGCTCCGTCAAACTTCCACATGAGCCTCAACTATGTTCAAAGTAACGCCCAACCCACCGGACACCGATCCATCCAATTCAAAAGCATTCGACAAAGCCGCCGACCGCATCCTCGATTCCTACCTCAAGCCCAAACCCAGCAAACCCGAGGCCGATCCCGGCCAGCTGTTCACCGTTGCCCCCGGCATCGACACCGAAACCCTGCTCGCCAACCTCAGCGAAAACCTGGCCTCGGCCAATGCCATGGTCAGTGACCTGGCCTTCGACCTGAAAGGCTCAAGACGCCACATTGCCCTGGGTATCCAGCAATTGATCGAACTGAGCGCAATGCTGGCGAACCGTGCGCTGGATAACGTCGAAGCACGCTAGCCAATCCACCCCTTGAAACTGGCCTCTGAGGAACAGCGCCCAGAGGCCAGCGCGAACCCGCTTTTGTGGCGAGGGAGCTTGCTCCCGCTGGACTGCGCAGCAGGCCCAGGTTCATTGTTTCAACACAAATTCTTGGGGCGGCTTCGCCACCCAGCGGGAGCAAGCTCCCTCGCCACAGGGGTTTGCCTGGCAATCGCTTAACAAATCCCCGCCTATACTTCTCTGCCAATCCCCCCGGGGCCTGCACTTCCAACAATAAAAAGCAGAGGTGGAACATGGTCTGGCAACAAGTCTACGATCCCTTCGGTAATGCGGTGCTGTCGACGCTCCTGGCGGCGGTTCCGGTGGTGGTGATGCTGGCGTCCCTGGCGTTCTTTCATGTCAAGGCGCACCTGGCGGCGTTGTACGCCCTGGCCTCGGCCTTGCTGATCGCGATCTTCGCCTTCGGCATGCCGGCCGACATGGCCGGTTCGGCGGCGTTGTATGGCGCGGCCAACGGCCTGCTGCCCATCGGCTGGATTGTCCTCAACATCATTTTCCTGCACCGGCTGACCACCGAAAACGGTTCGTTCAAGGTCCTGCAGGACTCCCTCGCGCGCATCACCGACGACCGGCGCCTGCAACTGCTGCTGATCGCCTTTTGTTTTGGCGCGTTCTTCGAAGGCGCGGCGGGCTTCGGCACGCCGGTGGCGGTGACCGGTGCGATCCTGATCGGGCTGGGGTTTTCTCCCTTGGCCGCCTCGGGCCTGGCACTGATCGCCAACACCGCGCCGGTGGCGTTCGGCGCCCTCGGCACGCCCATCATCACCCTGGCCAAAGTCACCGGGCTGGATGAAATGGAATTGTCGATGATGGTCGGTCGGCAGTTGCCGTTTTTCTCGGTGCTGGTGCCGTTCTGGTTGATCTGGGCCTTCGCCGGGTGGCGCAAGATGCTGGAGGTCTGGCCGGCGATCCTGGTGGCCGGCGTCAGCTTCGCCATCCCGCAGTTCCTGGTGTCCAACTACCACGGGCCGATGCTGGTGGATGTCATCGCCGCGTTGATTTCCATGGCCTGCCTCACCGGTTTCCTCAAGGTCTGGAAGCCAGCCACGGTGCATACGTCCGCGGCGTTGACGGGGCGCCACGATGACTCCAAGATCGACGCGAGCGAGCAGCAGCAACCGGTCACCACCGGCGCTTTCGGCAGCGACAACCGCCCCGCCGTGCTGCGTGCCTGGATGCCCTGGATCATCCTCACGGTATTCGTCTTCGCCTGGGGCACCCAGGGCTTCAAGAATCTGTTCGACACCCGCCCGGCACTGGACCCGCAAACCCAATCGGCCAAGCTCGACCCCCAAGGCAAGCCGATGCGCGAGGCCAACCCGATCTTCTCGCCACTGGTGACCTTCGGCACCATCCACCAGCAGATCGAAAAAGTCCCGCCCGTGGTCCCGCAGCCGAAAACCGAGGAAGCGGTCTACAAGTTCAACTGGTTCACCGCCACGGGCAGCGGCATCTTCCTGGCGGCGATTCTCGGTGGCTTGCTGATGGGCTACTCCATCCCGCAACTGGTGCGCCACTACCTGCGCACGCTGTGGGTGGTGCGCTACTCGCTGATCACCATCGTGGCGATGTTGGCGCTGGGGTTCCTCACGCGTTATTCAGGCCTGGACGCGACCATGGGCCTTGCTTTCGCCGCCACGGGCATTTTCTATCCGATGTTCGGCACCCTGCTGGGCTGGCTCGGCGTGGCGCTGACCGGTTCGGACACGGCGTCCAACGTGTTGTTCGGCGGTTTGCAACGGGTGACGGCGGAACAGTTGGGCATTAGCCCGGTGCTGATGGCCGCGGCCAACAGTTCTGGTGGGGTGATGGGCAAAATGGTCGACGCCCAGTCGATCGTGGTCGCCTCCACCGCGACACGTTGGTACGGCCACGAAGGCGAAATCCTGCGCTACGTGTTTTTCCACTCGGTGGTCTTGGCGATCCTGGTGGGCGGGCTGGTGACGTTGCAGGCGTATGTCGAGCCGTTCACGCAGATGGTGGTGGGCGGACGCTGACAGAGGATCGGGCATGATCGGGCTGTTGTGGCGAGGGAGCTTGCTCCCGCTCGGTTGCGCAGCGACCGCAAAAAACGGGGCCGCTGCGCGCCCCAGCGGGAGCAAGCTCCCTCGCCACGGGTAAGCACGCTTACCTTTAACGCTTGGGTGTTACTGAACGCTTTTCAGCTTGACCACGTCACCGGACACCGAGGTGGTGTAGCCGGTCAGGACCCAGGCCCAGAACCAGTTTTCCTGGACTTGGGTGTTGATCATGGCGTCGCCGCCCTTGGCCTTGATCGCGGCGGTCTGGGCGCGCACGAAACGGTTGTTCTGCTGGATCGGGATCAGGCCGAACAGCAGCAGGCCGGTGGCCTTGGCTTCACTGTGGCCGACAACGGTGTATTGGGTGCTGTCGTACTGCTGGGTTTTCATCGGGGTGCCGGTGCAACCCGCCAGGGCCAGGCCGAACACTGCGCACGCGATGACTTTACTGATGTGATTCATTTGACGCTCCATGGGAAGACGCCCGGGATCCGTCTCTCGGGCGGCGCGTACTCTAACCGATCAGTAATAAATTGACACACCATAATCCGCCCAATTCAGTGCCCGAAAGGCTCATCGCAGAGCCATCCGTCAGGTGCGCCTCCAGCGAAACAGACCCTCGTCGATAACATGAAAACTACGCCACGGAAGGCCGTTCTTTGTCTTGACGGCCGCCAGGTAACGGCCGCTCCCGTTGGAGGTTTTCATATGATTGACGTGACTGTCTGGAGCGTAACCCTGCCGGTGCAAACGCCGGCGCAGGTCGTGGCGACCAAAGCCATGCCGACCTTGAAGAACAAGTATTTCGACAATAACGGCCAGAGGATCATCTTCTGGGCGCCCGTGACCGGCTCCCATACCGGTAACAGCCAATACCCGCGTTCCGAACTGCGGGAAACCAGCCGGGACGGGAAACACCTCAACTGGCGCTACAACAGCGGCATCAACACCCTCAAGGGCGAGCTGTCGGTGAACCAGGTGCCTTCCGAAGGCCGTGTGGTGGTGGCGCAGATTCACGCCAAGGATGCGCCGACGCCCTTGTTGAAACTGGTGTACCGCTACGAAAAGGGCATCGGCAATATCGACGTGGAATATCGGTTCAAGCCCAAGGACAAGAAAAGCCCGGTGATCTTCACCGTGCCCAAGGTGCCGTTGAACAAATCCTTCTCGTATACGTTGCAAATGGACAAGCAAGGCCAGCTCTCGGTGCTGATCGGCAAGAGCGGTAAACAGGTGAAGTTGGACAAGTCCTGGCAAGGCTACAACTTCTATTTCAAGGCCGGCGTCTACACCTTGGATAACAAGGGCTATTCCAATGAAGGCGGGAAAGTGACCTACACCAAACTGAGCGCCAGTCACAAATGACTGGCGCCCAGCCCTGCTTCAGGCCTTTGATGGCGCAGCGATTGCCTGCTGGCCACGGAAGGTAAACACAAAGCCGACCAACACCAGCAGCGCAAAACCGGCCGGGAACAGCCAGATGCTCTGCCAGTCATGCCCACCGGCCACGACAAAGTGATCGGTCACCTGCCCCGCCACCCAGAAACCGATCAGCATCCCCACACCATAAGTCGCCAAGGTAATCAGGCCCTGGGCCGAGCTGCGGAAGCGCTCCGGTGCCTTGGCGTCGGTGTAGATCTGCCCCGAGACAAAAAAGAAGTCGTAGCAGATGCCGTGCAGGGCAATGCCGGTGAACAGCATGAACGCCAGGTCGCCGTTATTGCCGTAGGCAAACAATACGTAGCGCAACGCCCACGCCAGCATGCCCACCAGCAGCGCCAACTTGATGCCGAAGCGCTGGATGAACAGCGGCAACAGCAGCATGAACAACACTTCCGAGACCTGCCCGATGGCCATCTTCGCCGTGGGGTTGGTCATGCCGGTTTCGGCCAGGAACGGGTTGGCATTCTGGTAATAGAACGCCAGGGGAATGCAGATCAGGATCGAGGCGATGAAAAACACCAG
Source organism: Pseudomonas sp. LARHCG127 (assembly GCF_052871455.1). Classification (NCBI taxonomy): domain Bacteria; kingdom Pseudomonadati; phylum Pseudomonadota; class Gammaproteobacteria; order Pseudomonadales; family Pseudomonadaceae; genus Pseudomonas; species Pseudomonas sp. LARHCG127. Next base: position 349,329 of record NZ_JBIXJT010000001.1, on the reverse strand, counting down.
GTAGCTGCGATCCTTCAACAGCCCCAACGCATCCAGCCCCAGCAGTTGCTTGACGCCCCCAGCGCTGGCCTGTTCCTTGAGCGGTGCCGTGGCCGGCAGCGTGAAGCTGTAGAGCCCGAGGACCAGGGATGCGATGGCGGCCATCAGGAACGTATTGCGCAAGCCGCCAGCCGCGATCGCATCGCGCGAATCCCAGGCGAACACGAAGCTGATCACCACACCGGCGACGATCCAGCCAATGGTGCCCCACACCCGGATGCGAGAGAACTCCAGCGCCGGGTCGCGCATCTGCCGGAACGCCACGGAATTGACCAGGGCCAGCGTTGGCATGTAGACCACCATGTACACCAGCACATACGGGTAGAACACGCTGAAATCCGCCGCCGAATACAGCTGATACAGCAACACCGCGCCGAGCAGGTGCAGCACCGCCAGGATCCGTTCGGCGTTGAAGAAGCGGTCGGCGATCAGGCCAATGACGAACGGCGCAATGATCGCCCCCCACGATTGCGTGGAGAAGGCCATGCCGATCTGCCCACCGCTGGCGCCCAGGGTGCTGGACAGAAAGGTGCCGAGGGTGACGAACCAGCCGCCCCAGATAAAGAATTGCAGGAACATCATCACGCTCAGGCGTGCATTCATCGTGGTCATGACAGTCACCGTTTTATTGTTTTTCTTGTGAAAATGAAAAGCTTGCACAGCGCTTGTGGCTTGCTTTTTATGGCCTGCTTTTGTGGCGAGGGAGCTTGCTCCCGCTCGGCTGCGAAGCAGTCGTAAAACCTCCTGACGCGGTGTTCCTGGAAAACCGCGCCAGCCTGTTTGGGGCCGCTTCGCAGCCCAGCGGGAGCAAGCTCCCTCGCCACGGGGGGTTTGCTTTGGGCGGCTATCTAAGCAAACCCAACAACCGCCGATTGGAGTCCTCATCCGCCGTGACGCTGGCGAAATCGTCGAACGCCTTGCCGGTCTTGCTGATCATGTGCCGCTGGATAAACGCCGCCCCTTCAGCAGCCCCCTGTTGCGAATCCTTCAGGCAACACTCCCATTCCAGGACCGCCCAACCGCTGAAGTCGTATTGGGTCAGCTTGCTGAAGATCGATTTGAAATCGATCTGGCCGTCACCCAATGAACGGAACCGCCCGGGGCGATCGACCCAGCCCTGGTAACCGCCGTACACCCCGGAACGGGCATCGGGGCGAAATTCGGCGTCCTTGACGTGAAACATGCGGATGCGTTCGTGGTAGCGATCGATGAAACCCAGGTAGTCCATCTGTTGCAGCAGCAGATGGCTGGGGTCGTAGAGAATCGCCGCCCGTGGGTGATGATCCACCGCCTCCAGGAAGCGCTCGAACGAGGCCCCGTCGTGGAGGTCTTCGCCGGGGTGGATTTCGTAGCACAGGTCCACCCCCGCCGCGTCGAAGCAATCGAGAATCGGCAACCAGCGCCGGGCCAGTTCGGCAAAGCCCTGCTCCACCAAACCCGCCGGGCGTTGCGGCCACGGATAGACATAGGGCCACAACAGCGCACCGGAAAACGTCGCATGGGCCTTCAGGCCGAGACGCTGGCTGGCGCGGGCGGCCAGCTTGAGTTGCTCGATTGCCCACTCGGTCCGCGCTTGGGGCTGGCCACGCACATGGGCCGGGGCGAAGTCATCGAACAGCGCGTCGAACGCCGGGTGCACCGCCACCAATTGGCCTTGCAGGTGCGTCGATAACTCGCTGATCGCCACACCGGCCTGGGCACAGGTGGTCCTGAGTTCATCGCAATAGTCCTGGCACTCGGCGGCCCGGGCCAGGTCGATGTATTGCGTGCCCGAGGTCGGCACTTGAATGGCTTTGTAGCCTTGCGAAGCGGCCCACTGGGCAATGTTGGCCAGGGTGTCGAACGGGGCCTCGGCGGACATGAACTGCGCCAGGAAAATGCCTGGGCCGCGCAAGCCGCTCGGTGTTGGGTCGGGGGTATTCACAACAAGGATGCTCCAGTTTGCACGGTGGTCCATTTCGCCTCGCCGCGGTGGTTGAGGATCGCGGCCTCGATGAACGCCATGCCCCGCAAACCGGTCTCGATGCCGGGTACGCCTGGGGCGTCAGGGCCTTCGGCATGGCTGCGAATGGCCTGGGCGAAATCGCCATAGAGGTTGGCCATGGCTTCCAGGTAACCCTCGGGATGCCCGGCCGGCAGACGCATGCGACGTTGAGCCGCCTCGCACAGCCACGGCTGGCCGACACCGCTGCGCAGGATGCGCAAGGGTTGGTCGAAGGCGCGATGGATCAGGCTCGCCGGTTCTTCCTGGCGCCACTCCAAGGCGCCCTTGTCGCCGTAGACGCGAATCTTCAGCGGGTTCTCTTCGCCGGTGCAGACTTGGCTGGCGATCAACACACCGCTGGCACCGCCCGCCATCTTGAACAGCATCGCCGCGTCGTCGTCCAACTGCCGGCCCGGAACGTGCGTGCCCAACGCCACGCACAGCTGCTGGATGGGTTGGTCGGCGACGAACTCGGCCAGGGAAAACGCATGGGTGCCGATGTCACCGATGCACCCGCCCAGGCCGGACTGCGAGGGGTCGTCACGCCACTCAGCCTGTTTGTTGCCCTGGGCGGCGACATCCTGGCTGAGCCAGCCTTGGGGATATTCGACCAGCACTTTGCGCACCGCGCCGATCACACCCGAACGCACCATGTCCCGGGCCTGCCACACCATGGGGTAGCCCAGGTAGGTGTGGGCCAGGCCGTAGAGGCAACGGCTGCCTTGCAGCACTTGCTTGAGGGCGAGCAACTCCTTGAGGTCCAGGGCGGCGGGCTTCTCGCTGAACACATGAAAACCGGCTTTCAAGGCCTGGCTGGCAATGGGTGCGTGAAGGTGATTGGGCGTGACGATCACCAGCAGTTCCATGCGCTGGTCAAGCGGCAGCAGCGCTTCGGTGTCGAGCATCTGCTGCCAGTCGTGGTAGCAACGCGACGCCGTCAGGCCCAGGGCCGCGCCGGTTTGCCGGGTGTTGTGAGGGTCGCGGCTAAACGCGCCGCACACCAGCTCGAAACCGCCATCCAGGCCCGCCGCCTGACGATGGGCCTGGCCGATGAACGCGCCCTCTCCACCGCCGACGAAGCCCATTCTTATTTTCGGTGCTACAGGATTCATCGCGATTCTCTTCCTGTCAGGATGATGATGTAACCGGTTACATTATGGCGGAAATCTAGGCTCAGTTTCCCTCCGTGTCAAACCCAACGGGTTCACACCTGAACATTTGTCAGGCGCCCAACCTGCGGTAAGCTCCCCCACCGTACCCCTGTTCCCCGAGGTGATTTTGTCCAACATTCGTGAAGTGGCCCGGCTGGCGGGTGTTTCGGTGGCCACGGTGTCCAGAACGCTGAAATCCCCCGAGCGGGTGCTTCCCGAGACCCGGGACAAGGTCAACGCGGCCGTGGAACAGGCCGGCTACCGGCCCAACCTGATGGCGGTGCAATTTCGCTCCCGACGTACCGGCAACCTGGTGATTCTGGTGCCGGCCATCGCCAACACGTTTTTCGCCCGGGTCATCAGTGGCGCGCAGCAGGCCGCGCAGGCGGCGGGCTACCGATTGCTGCTGTGCGACACCCAGGGCCGGGTGGAGATCGAGCGGGAGTTCGCCGCCCTGGTCTATGCCCACCAGGCGGACGGGGTGATCCAGCTGCGCGCCAGCGATCCTTACGAATCGATGCCCACAGGCGCTGAAAGCCTGCCACTGGTCAACGCCTGTGAAGTGGTCAAGGGTGCCCCCTACCCGACCATCAGCCTCGACAACCGCGCCGCCGCCCAAGCCATGACCGAGCACCTGCTCGGCCTCGGCCACCGCCGCATCGGCATCATCAAGGGCCCGCGCAGCAGCCCGCTGACCCTGGACCGCGTGGCCGGATATCAGGATGCCCTGGACCAGGCCGGCATCGCCGTCGACCCCAGCCTGATCTGCCATGGCGACTTCACCTTGAAGGCCGGTGACGACGGTGCCGGCGCGATGCTGGCGTTGGCCGACCGCCCCAGCGCGCTGTTCTGTGAAAACGACGAAATGGCCATCGGCGCGCTCCGGCGCATCAAGCAAATGGGCCTGCGGGTGCCCGAGGATATTTCCCTGGTGGGCTTTGACGACATCCCATTCGCCGCCTACTGCGACCCGCCCCTGACCACCATTTCCCAGCCTGCCGAAGCGTTTGGTCAAAAGGCGGTGCAGATGCTGATTGCCTTGATCGAGAAGAAGCCGATTGCCGAACAGCATGTGGTGTTGCCGTTTAAATTGACGGTACGTGGCAGTACAGCGCCCTTGGCGTGACCGGGAACCTGTGGCGAGGGGATTTATCCCCGCTGGGCCGCGAAGCGGACCTAAAACCTGATGCTCCGGTGTGTCATTTTGATTGGGTTGTTCATTGATGGGGCCGCTTCGCGGCCCAGCGGGGATAAATCCCCTCTCCACAAAAATCTCCTGACCACGGCTCGACTCGCCTCCGCCCCCGTTTGAACTACAGTGGAAGGACTCTGCATAAAGCCATAACAAGACGGAGAGTTTCCCATGCGAGTCAACAAGCGCTTCACCCTCCTGGCCGCCGCGGCAGCCTTGGCGGTCACCACCACCGCTCACGCGGCTCCCCCAGTGTTTATCAATATCCTGACCGGGGGCACCAGCGGGGTTTATTACCCGATCGGGGTCGGGCTTTCACAGATCTACAGCAGCGGCATCGAAGGTTCCAAGACGTCGGTCCAGGCCACCAAGGCGTCGGTGGAAAACCTGAACCTGCTGCAAGCCGGGCGCGGTGAGTTGGCGCTGGCCTTGGGGGACTCGGTGGCCGACGCGAAAAACGGCGTGGAGGATGCCGGCTTCAAGGCACCGCTGACCAAGCTGCGGGCGATTGCCGGCGCGTACCCCAATTACATCCAGATCGTTGCCAGCGAGGAATCGGGGATCAAGACCCTGGCGGACCTCAAGGGCAAGACCGTTTCCGTGGGCGCGGCGAAATCCGGCACCGAGCTCAACGCCCGGGCGATCTTCAAGGCGGCGGGGCTGACCTACAACGACATGAAGGTCCAGTACCTGCCGTTCGCCGAATCGGTCGACCTGATCAAGAACCGGCAACTGGACGCCACCCTGCAATCCTCCGGCCTGGGCATGGCGGCCATTCGTGACCTGGCGTCGACGATGAAGTTGAATTACGTGTCGATTCCCACCGACGTGGTACAGAAAATCGGCAACCCGGCCTATCAGGGCGCGATGATCCCCGCCAACACCTACGATGGCCAGGCCGAGGCCGTGCCCACCGTGGCCATCACCAATATTCTGGTGACCCGCGCGGACGTCCCGGACGAAGTGGCCTATCAGATGACCAAGCTGCTGTTCGACAACCTCGCCCGCCTGGGCACTTCCCATTCGGCGGCCAAGGACATCAACCTGAAAAACGCCGCGAAAAACCTGCCCATCGCGCTCCACCCCGGTGCCGAGCGCTACTACAAGGAAGTGGGCGCGCTATAGCCCCTGGCCTGCAACGGCGCACGCCGCCGTTGCAGCATTGCGTTCCACCTCCGCACGTCGACAACAGGCAGGCATTTCATGAGTGAAGACCAGCACGGCATCGCCACGGACCCGCGGGACTGGCCCAAGACACTGTTCTACGTGGCGTTGCTGTTTTCCATCTTTCAAATCATCACGGCAGCCTTTTCACCGGTTTCCAGCATTGTGCTGCGGGCGGTGCATGTGGGCTTTCTGCTGTGGGTGGTGTTCCTCAGCTACCCCGCCCATGGCAAGCAACGACCCTGGCAACCCCTGGCCTGGGCGTTGGGCCTGGCGGGAATGGCAACGGCGCTCTATCAATGGGTGTTCGAGGCCGACCTGATCCAGCGTTCCGGCGACCTGACGACTGCCGACATGGTCATCGGGGTCATCCTGATCGTGCTGGTGTTCGAGGCGGCGCGGCGGGTGATGGGCATTGCCTTGCCGATCATCTGCGGCCTGTTCCTGGCCTATGGCCTGTTCGGCGAACACCTGCCAGGCGACCTGGCCCATCGCGGCTACGGTGTCGATCAACTGGTCAATCAATTGTCCTTCGGCACCGAAGGGCTCTACGGCACGCCGACCTATGTGTCGGCCACCTACATTTTCCTGTTCATCCTGTTTGGCGCCTTCCTGGAAAAGGCCGGCATGATCAAGCTATTCACCGATTTCGCCATGGGCCTGTTCGGTCACAAGCTGGGCGGTCCGGCAAAGGTGTCGGTGGTGTCGTCGGCGCTGATGGGCACCATCACCGGCTCGGGCATCGCCAACGTGGTGACGACCGGGCAGTTCACCATCCCGCTGATGAAACGCTTTGGCTACAAGGCGGCGTTTGCCGGCGGCGTGGAAGCAACGTCGAGCATGGGCAGCCAGATCATGCCACCCGTGATGGGCGCGGTGGCGTTCATCATGGCCGAGACCATCAACGTGCCGTTCGTGGAAATCGCCAAGGCCGCGCTGATACCGGCGTGCTTGTACTTCGGCTCGGTATTCTGGATGGTTCACCTGGAAGCCAAGCGCTCCAACCTCAAAGGCCTGCCCAAGGACCAATGCCCCAGCGCGTGGGGCGCGGTCAAGGAGAGCTGGTTCCTGCTGATCCCGCTGGGGGTGCTGGTCTATCTGCTGTTTTCCGGACGCACGCCGCTGTTCTCCGGCATGGTCGGGCTGGCGCTGACGGCCATCGTGATTCTCGGTTCGGCGATCATTCTCAAAGTCTCGAGCTACGCCTTGCGCTGCGCCTTCTGGGTCGCGCTGGGCATTCTGTGCGTCGGATTCTTCAGGATGGGCATCGGCATCGTGTTCGCGGTGATCGGGCTGCTGGTGGTGGCCTGCTGGTTCATGCAAGGCACGCGGGAAACCCTGGTCATCTGCCTGCACGCATTGGTGGACGGTGCCCGTCACGCCGTTCCGGTGGGGATCGCCTGCGCCTTGGTCGGCACCATCATCGCCGTGGTGTCGCTGACGGGCGTGGCGTCCACCTTCGCCGGTTACATCCTGGCGATCGGCAAGGACAACCTGTTCCTGTCGCTGCTGCTGACCATGCTCACCTGCCTGGTGCTGGGCATGGGCATCCCGACCATTCCCAACTACATCATCACCAGTTCCATCGCCGCGCCGGCCCTGCTGGAACTGGGCGTGCCGCTGATCGTGTCGCACATGTTCGTGTTCTATTTCGGCATCCTCGCCGACCTGACGCCACCGGTGGCACTGGCGTGTTTCGCCGCCGCGCCCATTGCCCGGGAAAGTGGCCTGAAGATCAGCTTCTGGGCGGTGCGCATCGCCCTCGCCGGTTTCGTCATCCCGTTCATGACGGTCTATAACCCGGCCTTGATGCTCCAGGGCGACAACCTGTGGATGACCGCGTACATGCTGGTCAAGACGTTGTTGGCCATCGGGCTCTGGGGGATGGCCTCCACCGGTTATATGCAACAGAAAATGCCGGTGTGGGAACGCCTGCTGTGCTTCGCCGCTGGCGCGTTACTGGTGGTTGCCCTGCCCCTGACCGATGAGATTGGCTTCGTGCTCGGTGGGCTGCTGATCTTCCAGCATGTTTGGCGCGCGCGACGTAGCGGACGGGCCTTGGCGTGATCGGGCTGTGCCTGGGCCTGTCCGGCGTGGTCTGGGCCCAGCTGGCCGTGACCGATTTCACCCTGGCGTGGAACCACACCATCGAGAAGATCCGCTGGGAGGAAGACTATCGCGTCAGTGAGCAGGGCCTGGTCCTGGGTGAGGCCAGGGTCAAGGGCAACGGCGCGGGCATGGAGATTCCCGACAATGCCCGGCTGGAAAATGGCAGTTGGCACTATCGGCTCCAGATGCCACCCCTGCAACCGCTGAAACTGGGGCGCACGCCCCAGGCCGGGGATTATCAATTGTGTTTCGACGGGGGTTGCCAGCCGATGAGTCATTGGTTGGGGCCGCCTACGGCGGGCCAACCGACGGTGGAGCTGTGGAGTTGCGGACAGTCCTGAGCCCATCAGAAAACACCTGAGAAAAAGTAGACATCTGTGGCGAGGGAGCTTGCTCCCGCTGGGCTGCGCCTGTAGGAGCTGTGTAGGAGCTGACGAGTGCAACGAGGCTGCGATCTTTCCCAAGACACTTGAGTCTCAAGCGAAAGATCAAGATCAAGATCAAGATCAAAAGATCGCAGGCTTCGCCAGCTCCTACAGAGCCCAGCGGGAGCAAGTTCCCTCGCCACAGAGGCCATCACGCCATCGAAGATGGGTGCTTCAATCAGGCAAACGTCGCCCCTCGGGTATTCACGAACAGCGAATACAACGAATGGCTGCCGGCCATGAACAACCGATTGCCTTCCCGGCCGCCGAAGCAGACGTTAGGGCATCGCTCCGGCAGGGAGATGTGCCCGATGGCCTTGCCTTCGGGGTTGAACACCCGCACGCCGTCGAGTTTTTCCAGGTCGGCCTTGGGGTCGCCATTGCCGCCCCAACCGCACCAGAGGTTGCCGCTTTCATCGCACTTGATGCCGTCGATCGCTGCGTAATCCAGGCCTTCGATGTGCTTGCGCCGCTCGCCCAGGGTGCCGTCGGCCTTGACCGCGATGGCCCAGACCAAGCGGTTGGGCTTGGCGCGGCCCTCGACCACATAGAGGGTTTTCTCGTCCGGGGAGAAACACAACCCGTTCGGCCCCGCCAGGTCGTCGATCACCCGGCTGACCTTGCCGGTTTCGCCGTCGATGCGGTACACCGCGTGGGGTTGGACCGGGGTGACTTTGTGCCCTTCGTAGTTGTTGCCGGTCTGGAACGGTGGGTCGGTGAACCAGACCGAACCGTCCCGCTTGCAAACGATGTCGTTGGGCGAGTTGAAAGGCTTGCCCTCAAAACTGTCCGCCAGCACGGTGAGGGTGCCGTTGTGTTCGGTGCGAGTGATACGCCGGCCTTCGCTGGCGGTGGTGGAGCCTTCACACACCAGCAATCGCCCCTGGCGATCGCGGCACATGCCGTTGGAGAAATTGGAGTTCTCGCGGTAGACCGAGAGGCCACCGGTGACTTCATCCCAGCGCACGATGCGGTTGTTGGGAATGTCACTGACCAGCAGGTAACGCCCGTCACCGACCCACACCGGCCCTTCTGCCCAACGCAGGCCGCTGGCGAGCTTCTCCACGCTGGCGTTGAAGATGCGCAAGTCCATGAAGCTGGGGTCGAGGATGTTGATCAGCGGGTCCGGGTAACGCTGGCTCAAGGGCTCGGCCTGGGCGAGCCCCGGCAGGTTGCCGAGGGTAGCGGCGGCGGCCGAGACCACCAGGGATTTTTTCAGGAAGACCCGGCGGCCTTGATCGGCGGCGGTTGCAGATTGCGAAGCATCCATCGTGCGTCTCCGTTAATTATTATTGGACGGGACGACAGTTTTACTCCGTGATAAGACATCGTACAAGTAGATGAAGCGGCTCACCTGGACAACTCTCAGTCCGGGTGCAGCGGTATGCGCACGGTGAAGGTCGTGCCGACTCGTGCCTTCGAATGCACCTCGATGGTGCCCTGATGGGCCGATACGATTGCCGAGGCGATGTGCAGGCCCAGCCCGAGCCCGGCCGTGGAACCATATTGCGCTTCACCGCTGCGCAGATTTCGGACCATCGGATTGAAGATGCTGGCGATGGCCTCTTTCTCGATAGGCTTGCCCTGGTTGTTGATCGCGATCACTGCCATATCCCGTTCAACGCTCAACGAAACGGTAATCGGCGTGCCTTCGGTGCCATGCTGGACAGCGTTGCCGATCAGGTTGGCGAACACCTGCTCCATACGGGCCGGATCGAACAGCCCCTCCAGGGCACCGGTCGTTTCAAAGAGGATTTCGCTTTCCGGATGATAGGCCCGCGCCTCCTCCACCATGCCTTCGCAAGCGGCCACCAGATCACCGTTGAAACGCTGCACCGGAATGCCCGAGCCGAGTTGGGTACGGGTGAAATCCAGCAGATCGCCGACGATCTTGTTGGCCCGCTTGACGCTGGTGTAGATGCGCGACGTGATCTTGGTGGCTTTGGCGGGCAGGTCCCCGGCCCGTAGCAGCACTTCGGAACTCAGCAGGATCGCGCCCAAGGGGCTGCGCAGGTCATGCCCAAGAATCCCCAGGAAGATGTTGCGCGACGCATCCACCGCTGCCGAATAACTGACCACGGACTCGGCCAAGGCCTGGTCCACGGCCTCGTTGAATCGAATCAGATCGTCCATGACCTGCTTGTGATCCAGTTGCATGTGCGGCATCCAGAGCATGAGCACGCTGGTGCGCAGGGCCCGGTATTCGGAAACCATTTGCTCCACGGTAAAACCCGAAGACTGGCGGATGACCGCATGGGTTTCGGCGGCGGTTTCGGCCTCGGTCGCCGGCGCTTCCCCGTGGGACTTGGCAATCGCCTCCTTGCGCGTTTGGGAAGTGCGCAGGTCAGCGGCGATGGTGCGCAGCATCTGCTCGGCATGGTCGCGCAGGGCCACGGAATCCATGCCAATGGACGCGGGGGTGATGGTTTTGGCGAAGTCTTCCCACGCCTGAAGAATCGGCTCGATGTTGTCGAGGATGAAATCGGCCAGGCGCATGAGTTTTCCCGCAAGAAGGCAATGCTGTAGACGACACAGCGGCCTGATGGTTGTACAGCAAAGCGCTGGGCAATGTGCGTAATGCTGTTCACCAAGCCGTTATGGGAGCGAGCTTGCTCGCGAAGAGGCCAGCACATCCAACACCTTCATTGACTGAACCACCGCTATCGCGAGCAAGCTCGCTCCCACACTGGATTTTCAACAGACACAAAACTCATGCCCACCCAGTCCCCCTTTGGGAGCGAGCTTGCTCGCGAAGAGGCCGGTACATCCAACATCTTCATTGACTGAACCACCGCTATCGCGAGCAAGCTCGCTCCCACACTGGATTTTCAACAGACACAAAACTCATGCCCACCCAGTCCCCTGTGGGAGCGAGCTTGCTCGCGAAGAGGCCAGAAAGCCCGGCATCCATATGACTGAACCACCGCTATCGCGACCGCCCCCATGCAACCGAGCGCACAGGCCCGCAGATCTTGTCCCTTGCACCCCATGAGATAAAAACCTTAGAGTTGTACGACAACTTATAACTTAAAATAACCGATCCGGGGCCTTTTGCCTTGGCGGTCGCCTTCGAGACATCTGCCATGACCCGCTCCACCGCCACACCTGCTATCCCCACACCGTTACCCCGCCACCTCGCCGTACTGGTCCTGCTGTGCATGGGCTGCGCCTTCGCCGGCAACCACGTCGCCGCCCGGGCCGCGTTCGATGACGGTGCCGGGGTGTTGCTGGCGATCCTTTTGCGTTCGGGCGGGACGCTGCTGGTGCTGGCGGCGATGGTGCTCTGGCAACGGCAGAGTCTGCGCTTGTCGCCCGGTGCGTGGCGTTGGCAATTGACCCTGGGGCTGTTGATCGGCGCCCAGAGCCTGTGCCTGTACTCCGCTGTGGCGCGGGTGCCGGTGGCGTTGGCCTTGTTGGTGGGCAACGTGTTTCCGATCCTGCTGGCCTTGCTGACCTGGGCGTTGGGTGGCCCCCGCCCGACGGCGCGCACCGCCGCGTTGATGGGTATGATCCTGGTGGGGCTGGTGTTCGTGCTGGAAGTGCCGGCGCGGTTGTCGTCCGGGCAGGACGTTGGTCCGCAATGGCTGCTCGGGGTGGGCCTGGCCTTCTGCGCCGCGTGTGTGTTCGCCTGTGCGCTGTGGATCACTGATCACAAGTTGTCCCAGGTGCGCGGCTCAGTCCGCAGCCTGCTGACGATTTTCATCGTGTTCAGCAGCGTCAACCTCGCCGGCCTGACCGGTGCCCTGCCCGGCGGCTTCGACCTGCCAGCCAGCAGCACCGGCTGGTTCGCCCTGGCAACCTTGGTGGTGCTCTATGGCACCGGGTTCATCGTGCTGTTCATTTCCGTGCCCCGGCTGGACATGCCGCGCAACGCCCCGGTGATGAACATCGAACCGCTGGCGACGCTGCTGATCGGTTGGCTGGTGCTGGACCAGATGCTCAACCCGGGCCAGATCCTGGGCGGCGCGATTGTGGTGACAGGCATCGTGTTGCTGACCTATCGCAAGGTTGAGCGGGCCAAGGCGCCGGTGGCTGAACCGACAAATTGAATTGACCGAACCGATTGTGGCGAGGGAGCTTGCTCCCGCTCGGCCGGGCTGGCGTTCCAGCGCGAAGCGGTCGCCAATGCCTTGGGCCTGCTTCGCAGGCCAGCGGGAGCGAGCTCCCTCGCCACAAAGGTGTTCAGTCAGCGCTACAGCGTATGCCCCGCCATGGGTCCAGACAGACCCACACGGACCTGAAAATTAAGTCTTCGCCCTGCGGAAACTTGTTCCCGAACCCACAGTCCTACCCCAGCCGTGAAAACCTCGCCGACCTGCAGCGACGAATTTTCCAACTGATCGGCGCCGAGCCTGGCGCTAACGCAACTCCCCCTTCTTGAGCCGTTCGCCCCATGCGCCACCCTGTTCGCTCTTGCCGTTTCGTTTCGCTGTGCCTGCTTGCCCTGTTTCCCTTACTCACCAGCCCCGCCCAGGCCCGCGGCGAAAGGCAGCTGGTGGAAGCCATCAACGACTTCCGTAGCCAGTCCCGCCGTTGTGAATGGCGCACGGTGCGGGCGGCGCAGCCGCTGGTGCTGCGTTCGAGCCTGGGCTTGCCGATCGGTTTTCGCGGCGGTCTGCGGGATACCTTGAAAGACGCCGGCTATCAAGCCCAGGCCGTGCGCAGCATTCGCCTGACCGACGCGCGGGACGCCGAAGAAGCCTTTGAAATGCTGGCCGATGAACATTGCGCAGCGCTGCTGGACAGCCAGTACGCCGATATCGGCGTCAATCGGGTTGGTGATGAATGGCGCGTCGTGCTGGCGCAGCCCATGGGCGGCACACGGATGAGCGATGCGGGGGCGTCGGACAAGACGCTGCTGGCCCAGGTCAATGCCGCCAGGGCCAAGCCCCGGATGTGCGGGCGCCAGCGCTTCGCGGCGACTCGGCCGCTGAGCTGGAACGCCGCCTTGGGCACGGCGGCCCAGGGCCACAGCCGGTCGATGGCCCGGGAGAATTATTTCGCCCATCGCGACCCGGACGGACGCTCCACCTCCGATCGGGCCAAGAGCGCCGGTTTTCGCGGACGTAAATTAGGTGAGAACATCGCCGCCGGCCAACGCTCACCAAGCCAGGCCCTGCACGATTGGCTCGCCAGCCCCGGACATTGCGCCAACCTGATGAACCCGATGTTCACCCAAATGGGCGCAGCCTCCGCCCGCGATTCACGCAGCGATGCGGGGGTGTATTGGACGATGGTGCTTGGCGCGCCGTGAAACATTACTCCCAGCGCTGAACCATCCGCTGTGGTGGCGAGGGAGCGTGCTCCCGCTGGATGGCGAGGGAGCTTGCTCCCGCTGGACTGCGAAGCAGGCCCAAGGCATTGGCGACCGCTTCGCGGTCGAGCGGGAGCAAGCTCCCTCGCCACAAGGGCTACGGCGAATCGGCCAGCGCTCACACAGGCCGACGCACCGCCCGCACCTTGCCACTGCCTCCGCCACCACAGAAAAACCTATCCGCGCCGTCAGACTCCAACCCCGACACACCGATCCCTGGCGGCATCGTCACGCTTTCCAGCACTTGCGCCGTTTGCGGATCGATCCGCCGCAAGTCGCTCTCGTCGTTTTCCCAGGTGCCATGCCACAGTTCGCCATCGACCCAGGTCACGCCCGTGACGAAGCGGTTGGATTCAATGGTGCGCAGGACCCGGCCGTCGGCGGGGTCGATCTGCAGGATCTTGCGCGCCTTGTACTGACCGACCCAGAGCGAGCCTTCGGCCCACGCCAGGCCGGAATCATCACCGCTGTTGGGGGCCGGAATCGTGGCCAGGACCTGGCCGGTGCGCGGGTCGATCTTGCGGATGCTGTCACCGGCGATCTGGAACAAATGCTCACCGTCGAACGCCGTACCCGCGTTCGCCGGGACATCGAGCGCATGCACGGTCTGGCCGCTGGCGGGGTCGAGGGCGTGCAGCTTCTCGCCTGAAGCGAACCAGACGCGCTCGCCATCATGGCTGACGCCGTGCACGCAGTCGACGCCCGGGAACGGGCCGTATTCACGCAGGATCTGTGCTTCTGAACGTTTCATCTCACTCACCTCATCGGTAGGGGTTGAGTGCATCCTAGCCATCGGATGGCAGTGCCGTGAGTAACAATACCGTCGCGAATCCCGGCATCGACGGCGCCATCCAACGCCGGGCCCTGGCGCGCCCGAACGACTGCGCCTTGCCGGCGGCGGCCAGTGTTTCCAGGGCTCGCTGCACGCTGCGTTGGCTGATGTCCAGGGCCAGCGCCAACCCCGACGTGGACCAGGCTTCGCCATCGGCCAATAGCGCCAGCACTGCCCCGTAGGGTTCCTCGACGGGGCGCGCGAGCACCACGACCTCCTCTGCCTGCCGCGGCACCAGGGTAAAACCGCGCGGGGTGGCCTTCACCTCCGCCAACGGGCGAAGCATCGCCCGCAACCGCCCCATCTCGACCCGCAGCCGGGCGCGATGGGACTCATCCGTCAGCTTCAAGCCAAAGCCCTGGGTCATGAGTGCTTCCCTCGACACGTCGCCGGGCCATGCGTGCGCCAACGCCCGCGCCAGGGCGAACAACACCGGGCGCCGAGCCAGGTCGACCTGAATGCCAGCGCCACTGATTCCATAGCGGCACGCGTCCACCACCAGCGCCGACCCGGCCAACAGGGCTTGCACCTCTTCCAGTACGAGCAGGCGCTCTTCGCCCCGGGCGATCAGGCGCGCGGCGGGCGTACTCAGCAGTTGCCAGGCGCTTTCGATTTCGGCGCTCAGCGCACCGATTCCCGCTTGCTGAGCGGCGTGCCCGGCTCGTTCGAGGGCGGCGCGGGCGGTTTGCGTTTGCAGACGCCGCATGGCGATCCCTGCGGCCACCAACTCGCAAGCCGCCCGTGATGCCAAGGGCAGCCAGGCAAGATCCAGATCGACCAGTTTGAGCTCGGCCTCGTCGAGTCGACCGATCAACAGCAGGCGGCGGATTTTGATCGTGTGGGCATGGGCGACGTTCGCTCGGTCGCCGTGGGTTTCGAGCACAGCCCGCGCGGCGTCGAGGCGTTTCATTGGCCATGCCAGGTCACGGGACGCCAGGGCGATTTCACCTTCGGCGATCACACAACGCGCCCGTGCCACGGCTTCCTGGGGCCCGAAGGCCGCGCCGGCCCGACGCATCAGGGCCCGGGCCTTGGCCAGATCGCCCAACTGCGCCATGGCGATGCCGCGAAGCGCGAGGGCCGGGGCATCGTTGCGCAAGGCGATGCGATTGAGCGCGGCCACGGGGTCTCCCGCTGCCAGTGCGCGCGCTGCTGTGGTGATCAGAGGATCAGTTGTCATCACCCGCTTCCCCTGTGGCGAGGGGATTTATCCCCGCTGGGTCGCGAAGCGGCCCCATTGTATCTATCACTGCAGTGTGTCGGATGGGCCATGGGGCCGCTTCGCAGCCCAGCGGGGATAAATCCCCTCGCCACAGGGTTGAGGTGACCTTTCATTGGCTTCGGGTCAGAGGCGAATGTCAGCCGCCGCCACCACATCGATCCGCGACACCGCGCTGCTCAGCCGCCCCAGTCGGTTGTTGTGGTTGGCGATGATCTGCTCGGCCGCCATGCTGCCATTGTCCACGGTGGAGTGGGCGTCGGCCGCCAGGACCACGTCGTACCCCAGGGCATGGGCCTGGCGCACGGTGGCATTGATGCAACAATCGGTTTGCAACCCGCAGATCACCAGGCGGTCGATGCCCCGGGCCTGCAACAGCGGTTGCAGGTCGGTCTGGTAGAAGGCGTCGGGGGTGGTCTTGCGCACCCGCAGGTCATCCGCCGCGGTCAACAGGTCGGCGGTCAGTTGCCAGCCGGCAGCGCCATAGGCCAGCGCGCCCTCCAGTTCTTCATGCTGGATCAGGATCACTGTCCGGCCGACAGCCCGGGTCCTGGCACTGAGGTCGTTGATGGTCTGGAGGATGCGCTGGCGGTCGAAGCACTCTTCTTCGCCGCTGCACAGCGCCTCCTGGACATCGATGATCAGCAATGCGGTGTTCATATTTCCCTCTTCTGACGGTATCGGAGCCGCGCTCCCTCAATAACCCAACGACAGCCCAGTGTTGCGACGGGGATCGTTGGCGCCATAGAAGCGGTTCTTGCCCACGGGCTTGCCGCCCAATGACGGCGCGCCCACCAGGATCGCGGCAATGTGGTTGGGGTCCTGCGGGCCCGCGAACTTGTGCCCCCAGCTTTCCAGCAACTTCTGGGTATCCGGGCTGGCCGCGAAGGTCTCCAGGTTGGTTTCCTCCGGCATCCACTGTTGATGGAAACGCGGCGCGTCGACCGCCTCCTGGAGGTTCATGCCGTAGTCGATCACGTTGAGGATGGTCAGCAACGTCGCGGTGATGATGCGGCTGCCGCCCGGGGTGCCCACCACCATGACCGTCTTGCCGTCCTTGGTGACGATGGTCGGGCTCATGGATGACAACGGCGCCTTGCCCGGCGCGATGGCGTTGGCCTCGCCCTGCACCAGGCCATACATGTTGGGCACGCCGACCTTGGCGGTGAAGTCGTCCATCTCATCGTTGAGGATCACCCCGGTCTTGCTGGCCATGACACCGGCACCGAACCAGTCGTTCAAGGTGTAGGTGACCGAAACGGCGTTGCCCCACTTGTCGACGATGGAGTAATGGGTGGTGTTGCTGCCCTCATGGGGTGCTACGCCGGGCTTGATCTTCTGCGAGTCGCCGGCCTTTTGCGGCTCGATCGCGGCCCTCAGCTTGGCGGCGTAGTTTTTATCCAGCAGATGGTCGATGGGGTTCTTCACGAAGTCCGGGTCACCCAGGTAGCTGTTGCGGTCCACGTAGGCGTGGCGCATGGCTTCGATCTGGTAGTGCATGCCCTGGGCCGAATGGAACCCCAGCTCCTTCATCGGATAGCCGTCGAGTATGTTCATGATCTGGCACAGCACCACCCCGCCGGAACTGGGTGGCGGTGCCGAGATGATGTGGTAGCCGCGATAGTCGCATTCCACCGGGGCCAGCTCGCGAGTCTTGTATTTGTCCAGGTCGGCCTGGGTGATGATGCCTTTGTTGGCCTGGCTGGAAGTGACCAGGGCATCGGCGACCCAGCCCTTGTAGAAACCATCGGCACCTTTGGCGGAGATTTCCCGCAAGGTCTTGGCGAGGTCCTTTTGCACCAGCTTCTGGCCGACCTGCATGGGCTCGCCGTTGTGCAGGAAGATCGCACCGGAGTCACGCATGTCTTTCTTGAACACCTCGGTGGCGGTTTCCAGCAGATCGACATCGCCCTGCTCCAGGGTGAAGCCTTCCTCGGCGAACCTGATGGCCGGGGCGATCAGTTCCGCCCGGGGCTTGCTGCCGTACTTGCTCAACGCCAGTTCCATGCCGGACACGGTGCCGGGCACACCCACTGCCAGGTGGCCGCGGGTGCTGAGTTCGGGCACGACGTTGCCGTCCTTGTCCAAGTACATGTTCGCTGTGGCGGCCAGGGGGGCTTTTTCGCGGAAATCCAGGAACGTCTTGCGGCCATCGGCCAGTTGCAGGGTCATGAAACCGCCCCCGCCCAGGTTGCCCGCCGCCGGATACACCACCGCCAGGGCATAGCCCACCGCCACCGCCGCATCCACGGCATTGCCGCCGTTCTTGAGCACGTCGACCCCGACATGGGTCGCCAGGTGCTGGGCGGTGACCACCATGCCGTTTTCGGCGGCCACTGGCGCCTGGGAGGCGGCGTACGTCGATAAACAACCGAGGGTCAACGACGTAGCGATAAGGGTCCGGGCTAAGGATTCGAACTTCATGAGTCGGCCTCTTCTTGTTTTAGAAAGTCGGGGGAACGCATCAAGCAGCTAGCTAGTATGGCTCGGTTTGCGTAATGCGCCTGTTTCCAAGTCGACCGTGACGCCAACGCAACCTTTGGGATAGGCTCCTGCGGTTCATCTTGACTGCATAGGGACATCGCCGATGACGCTACGAATCGAACGCACGGACACACCCACCGACGAAGAACGCCAGGCCATCCTCGCGCCGCTGCGCGCCTATAACACGGCCAAGACCGGCGGGACGGTGCCGGAACTGGTGGCTTGGCTGGTGCGGGATGAACAGGGGGAAATTGTCGGTGGGCTGTACGGCCGAGTGTTTTTTAGCTGGCTGTACATCGAATTGCTGGTCGTGCCGGAACAGGCCCGGGGCCAGGGCACCGGCTCGACCCTGATGCAGATGGCCGAAGAATTGGCCCGGGAGAAAAACTGCGTGGGCATCTGGCTGGACACCTTCGACTTCCAGGCGCCGGCGTTCTACCGCAAACACGGCTTCACGGAAATCGGCCAGATCGACGACTACCCGCCGGGCCACCAGCACTTCTTCTTCCAGAAGCGCCTGACTGCCTCTGACTGAAACCCAATACCTGTGGTGGAAGGCAATCGTTCGGCCACCCCCGACCAGTGTGGGAGCGAGCTTGCTCGCGATAGCGATCTAACAGTCAATATTCCTGTTGCCTGAACCACCGCCATCGCGAGCAAGCTCGCTCCCACAGGGGTCCTGCGGCGGATGACCTCGTGTGGGAGCGAGCCTGCTCGCGATGGCAGGCACCTCGGTCTATCGGCTTAAAGACAAGTCGCCAACGCCGCCAACCGGCGCTTGGCCACGAAGTCGTCATGCTTGGCGTAATAACTCAACTCGGTGCCCGTCGCCCCGGCGTGCAAATCGACAAACGATTCGGCAGAGCGGGTATAGACCGTCGAGCCGCCCTTCTTGCCCGGTTGCAGGTAAGCGCCTGCATCGACACCGAATACTGCCTCGTCCTGCCAGGAAAACTGCACGCACTGGGCCACGACCTGCTCGGGTTTGTCCGAAGTCAGGGTCTTGTAAGGGGCCTGGGTCCGGGCTTCATTCATCGCCGAACCCGCGCAGCCGGCCAGCAAGGTAGCGGCCAGGGCCACGGTCAACATTCGCATTGCGTTCACTCATCGAGAAAAAAACGGACTGTAGCACTGCGGCCCCAGCCATCGTGCTGCTTTACTGAAATTTACCCGCGACAGCGAACACCGATTCACGCACTCTGTCGCGCCCTGTCCCCCAAGGAGTAACCATGGCGACAACCGAACAGCAACACGAACGGGCCTTGGAACGGTTTCTCGATGAGCGCCCCGAACTGCGCCACGAACTGGACCACCTCAACCCGCTGCTGGCCCAGGCCAAGGGCGAGACCGCCACGCAGTACCGCGCCGAGCGCTTGCATGAAGCGTTCGAAGCCGAGGCCGAGCGCCTGGGGCTGTTTGCCTGGGAACTGACCCTGCAACTGACCGCCGCCTCGCCCGAGGACTACCAGGCCCAGCGCCTGGAGGTGCATAAGGAAGTGGCGGAAATGGCAGGGATGGAATGGGCCGAGTATTGCGAGCTCAATGGCCTAAAGGCCAAGCACTGAACCCTTGTGGCGAGGGAGCTTGCTCCCGCTGGCCTGCGCAGCAGGCCTAAAAAAAGCAACTCATTCAACCTGACACACTGCGTTGCCAGATCCAGGGGCTGCTGCGCAGCCCAGCGGGAGCAAGCTCCCTCGCCACAGGGTTAACTCCCAAAAAATCTCACCCTTCCCTGGCAATCGCCCCACCGCCCATAAAGCTTTATCATGGCCGCAGTTTTGCTGATCGGATTTGTCATGAAGTTCGCCATCGCGCTGTTTTCCGCCGCCCATGCGCCCTCCTCGCGCCGTGCCTTGCTGTTTGCCCAGGCGGCGCTGGCGGGTGGGCATGAGATCGTGCGGCTGTTTTTCTATCAGGACGGCGTCTACAACGCCTGTGCCAGTGTCGTCACGCCCCAGGACGAGCAGGACCTGCCCCAGCAGTGGCGCGCCTTTGTCAGCGACAACCGGCTCGACGGCGTGGTCTGCATCGCCGCGGCGTTGCGCCGTGGTGTGTTGAACGAGGAAGAGGCCCAGCGCTACCAGCGCTCGGCGGCCAGTGTCGAAGCGCCCTGGGCCTTGTCCGGGCTGGGCCAGTTGCACGACGCAATCCAGGACGCCGACCGCTTGATCTGTTTTGGAGGCGCGTGATGGCCAAGTCTTTATTGCTGATCAGCCGACAGGCCCCGTGGTCCGGCCCTGGTGCCCGCGAAGCGCTGGACATCGTCCTCGCCGGCGGGGCGTTCGACCTGCCCATCGGCCTGCTGTTTCTCGATGACGGTGTGTTCCAGCTCAGCGCCGGCCAAAACGCCAAGGCCGTCCAGCAAAAGGACCTGAGCGCCAACCTGCAGGCCCTGCCGATGTTCGGTGTCGACGACCTGTTTCTCTGCGCCGACAGCGCCGCCGAACGCGGCGTTGCTAACGATGCCCTGGCGCTGGGCGAGGTGAAAGTACTGGGTGCAGCGGACATCGCCGCGCTCATCGACCGCTACGACCAGGTGATCACCCTCTGATGTCGACTTTGCATGTGTTGTCTCATTCGCCCTTCGGCGACAACCGCCTCGCCAGTTGCCTGCGGGTACTGGGCAATCAGGATGCGCTGCTGTTGTGTGGCGACGCGACGTACGCGTTGCAACCGGGCAGCCCACCGTTTGACGTGCTGCAGGCTGCGGGCGTGAGCCTGTTCGTGCTCGCCGAAGACTTACAGGCCCGCGCCCTGGACACGCCAGACTGGGCCGAAGCCATCAACTACTCAGGTTTCGTCGAGCTGTCGATCGAGCACGACAAGGTCAACACCTGGCTATGAACACGCTGAACGTGGGCGGTCGCGCCATCGCATTGGACAAGGACGGCTACCTGGCCGACCTGGACGACTGGTCGGCCGAAGTCGCCACCGCCCTGGCCACCGCCGAAGACATCGACTTGAGCCCCGAACACTGGGAAATCCTCGAACTGCTGCGCGGCTTCTACAACGAATTCCAACTCTCCCCCGCGACCCGGCCGCTGATCAAATACACGGCGCTGAAACTGGGGGCGGACAAAGGTAACAGCCTGCACCTGAACCGATTGTTCAAAGGCACTCCCGCCAAACTCGCCGCCAAGCTGGCGGGCCTGCCCAAACCGACGAATTGCTTATGACCGACTTCCCAGCGCTGACCCTTGAAACCCCGGCCGAACACCCATTCGCCCAGTTCGTGCGCATTCTTGGCAAAGGCAAGCGCGGCGCCCGCAACCTGACCCGCGAAGAAGCCCGCGAAGCCATGGGCCTGGTCCTCGATGAAAAAGTCGAGGACACCCAACTGGGCGCCTTCCTGATGCTGCTGCGGCACAAGGAAGAAAGCGCCGAGGAAATGGCCGGCTTCACCGAAGCCCTGCGTGAGCGCCTGGTGGTTCCGGCGTTGACGGTGGACCTCGACTGGCCGACCTACGCCGGCAAGAAGCGCCATTTGCCGTGGTACCTGCTGGCGGCCAAATGCCTGGGGCAGAACGGCGTGCGGATTTTCATGCACGGCGGCGGCGCTCACACCGCCGGGCGGCTCTACACCGAACAATTGCTGGGCTTGCTGCGGATCCCGCTGTGCCGGGACTGGCAACAGGTCGGCAGCGCGCTGGACAACGGCGGCCTGGCCTTCATGCCGCTGGTGGACTGGGCGCCGCAAATGCAGCGCATGATCGACCTGCGCAACACCCTGGGCCTGCGCTCGCCGATCCATTCCCTGGCGCGGATCCTCAATCCGCTGGCGGCTCGTTGCGGCTTGCAAAGTATCTTCCACCCGGGCTACCAGGCCGTGCATCGCGATGCCAGCGGCTTGCTCGGTGATACCGCCATCGTGATCAAGGGCGACGGCGGCGAGATCGAGATCAACCCGGATGCCGACAGCCACCTGTACGGCACCACCGGCGGCGCCAGTTGGGACGAAGAATGGCCGCGACTGGCCGAGCAGCGCCACGTCAAACCCGAACGCCTCGACCCTGAGCACTTGAAGGCAATCTGGCGCGGTGACGTCGAGGACAGCTACCCGCAACTGGCGCTGATCGCCACCATGGCGTTGGCGCTACGCGGCCTGGGCGACACACGCGACGAAGCGTTCGACAAGGCCCGGCGATATTGGGATGCCCGGGACAGATCGATTTAATCGATCATCAACGCCCAACCTTTGCGCTTTTTGTTCGAACCTATCGGAATAGACTCGTCTCCAATGATTATTGAGCGAGGACATTCAGATGGGTTTGTTGGTCGAGGGCCGCTGGCAGGACCAGTGGTATGAAAGCAAGGACGGCAGTTTCCAGCGCGAGCAGGCGCAACGCCGCAATTGGGTGACCGCCGACGGCAGCGCCGGCCCTTCCGGCGTGAGCGGCTTCGCCGCCGAGGCCGGGCGCTACCATTTGTATGTCTCCCTGGCCTGCCCCTGGGCCCACCGCACGCTGATCTTTCGCAAGCTCAAGGGCCTGGAAAACCTGATCGATGTCTCGGTGGTCAGCTACCTGATGCTGGAGAACGGCTGGACCTTCGACCAGGCCCACGGCTCCACGGGTGACAAACTCGACGATCTGCAATTCCTTCATCAGCGCTACACCGCCGACACGCCGGACTACACCGGCCGCGTCACCGTGCCGGCCCTTTGGGACAAACAGCAACAACGCATCGTCAGCAACGAATCGGCGGAAATCATCCGCATGTTCAACAGTGCCTTCGACGGCTTGACCGGCAACGACCTGGACCTGTATCCCGAACACCTGCGCGGCGAGATCGATGCGTTGAACGAGCGCATCTATCCGGCGGTGAACAATGGCGTCTACCGGGCCGGATTCGCCACGACCCAAGCGGCGTACGAAGAAGCCTTCGACCGATTATTTGCCGAGCTGGATTGGCTGGAAACGTTGCTGGCAAACCGTCGTTACCTGGCGGGCGAGTATCTGACCGAGGCCGATATCCGGCTCTTCACCACGATGATCCGCTTCGACGCGGTGTACTTCGGCCACTTCAAATGCAACCTGCGGCGCATCGCCGATTACCCGAACCTGTCGAACTGGCTGCGGGAGCTGTATCAATGGCCGGGGATTGCCGAAACCGTGGATTTCACCCATATCCAGGGCCATTACTACGGCAGCCACAAGACTATCAATCCCAATGGGATCGTGCCCAAGGGGCCGAAGCAGGACTTTACCGTCGCCCATGATCGGGAGCGGTTGAGTGGGAAAGGGATTTGGCGTGGCGCCGGGATTGATCTGAAGAATTCGTTGTAGCTGAAGGCCTCTTCGCGAGCAGGCTCGCTCCCACATTTGATCGTCGTGCAACCATAAATCTGTGGCTGTACACCGTCCCATTGTGGGAGCGAGCCTGCTCGCGATGGGGACAACGCGGTCTTCAGACCTGCCCCTGAGCCCCTTCGAACCAGGCCAACTTCTCGCGCAATTGCACCACTTCCCCAACAATCACCAACGTCGGCGCATGCACCTCATGCTCGGCCACCAGCCGTGGCAAATCCGCCAAGGTACCGGTAAAAACCCGTTGGTTGGACGTCGTACCCTGCTGGATCAACGCCGCCGGCGTGTCCGCCGCACGGCCGTGCTTGATCAGCTCGTTGCAGATCATCGGCAGGCCAACCAAACCCATGTAGAACACCAGCGTCTGCGCCGGGGACACCAGGTCGGCCCACGGCAGATCGCTGGTGCCGTCCTTGAGATGGCCGGTGATGAAACGCACCGACTGGGCGTAGTCGCGATGGGTCAGCGGGATCCCGGCGTAGGCCGCGCAACCACTGGCGGCAGTGATGCCCGGGACGACCTGGAACGGGATGCCATGGGCCGCCAGTTCCTCGATCTCTTCCCCACCACGGCCGAAAATGAACGGATCGCCGCCCTTCAACCGCACCACACGCTTGCCCTGGCGGGCCAGGTCGACCAATTGCTGGTTGATCTGGTCCTGGGGCACGGCGTGGTCGGCGCGGCGCTTGCCGACGTAGATGCGCTCGGCGTCGCGCCGGCACAGTTCGAGGATCGCCGGGGCCACCAGGCGGTCGTACAACACCACGTCCGCCTGCTGCATCAGGCGCAAGGCGCGGAAGGTCAGCAGGTCCGGATCACCCGGCCCGGCCCCCACCAGATAGACTTCGCCCGGCGCGTTCGGCGCCTGGCCGTCGATCTTTTCCCGCAGCAAGCGCTCGGCTTCGCCGCCCTGCCCGGCCAACTGACGGTCGGCGATGGGGCCTTGGAACACTTCTTCCCAGAATGCCCGGCGCTGCTGGACATCGGGGAACAAACCTTTGACCTGATTGCGGAAACGCGCCGCCAACCCAGCCAGTTGCCCGTAAGTCGAAGGAATCCAGGTTTCCAGCTTGGCCCGGATCAGCCGCGCCAGCACCGGCGCATCGCCGCCACTGGACACCGCTATCACCAAGGGCGAACGGTCGACGATGGCCGGAAAGATCACGCTGCACAGGGCCGGCGCGTCCACCACGTTGACCGGCACGCAACGCTTGTGAGCATCGGCCGAGACCTGGGCATTGAGCGGTTCGTCGTCGGTGGCGGCAATGATCAGCCCGCAACCGTCCAGATCCGTCTCCAGGTAACCGCGCTGGACACACTCGCCGCCGCTGCCACTGACCAGTTCCCGCAACTGCGGTTCGATGTCGGGTGCGACCACCCGCAGCAACGCGCCGGCATCGGCCAGCAGGCGGGACTTGCGCAAGGCAATTTCCCCGCCGCCGACCACCAGCACGCGGCTGCCGCGCAGGTTGTGGAACAGTGGCAGATAGTCCATTTAGCCGATGACCTCGATGCCGCCCATGTAGGGTTTCAACACCTCGGGCACCCGAATCGAACCGTCGGCCTGCTGGTAGTTTTCCAGCACGGCCACCAGGGTACGCCCCACCGCCAGGCCGGAGCCGTTGAGGGTGTGGACCAGTTCCGGCTTGCCGGTTTCCGGGTTGCGGAAGCGCGCCTGCATGCGGCGGGCCTGGAAGTCACCACAGTTGGAGCACGACGAAATCTCGCGGTACTTGTCCTGGCTCGGGATCCAGACTTCCAGGTCGTAGGTCTTCACCGCGCTGAAGCCCATGTCGCCGGTGCACAGCGCCAGGGTGCGATACGGCAGTTCCAGCAGTTGCAGGACTTTTTCGGCGTTGGCGGTCAGGCTTTCCAAGGCTTCCATGGACTTCGAAGGTTCGACGACCTGGACCATCTCGACCTTGTCGAACTGGTGCTGGCGGATCATGCCACGGGTGTCGCGGCCCGACGCCCCGGCTTCGCTGCGGAAGCACGGCGTATGGGCCACGAACTTGATCGGCAGTTGCTTGGCGTCGACGATCTCGCCAGCGACGATGTTGGTCAACGAGACTTCGGCGGTCGGGATCAGGTACAGGTCGGCCTCGCCGTCGCGGCTGATCTTGAACAGGTCTTCCTCGAACTTCGGCAACTGGCCGGTGCCTTGCAGCGCCGGGGCCTGGACCAGGTACGGCGTATAGGCTTCCTCGTAGCCGTGCTCGGTCACGTGCAGGTTGATCATGAACTGTGCCAGGGCCCGATGAAGACGGGCGATCGGCCCGCGCAGCAAGGCGAAACGCGCGCCCGACAGCTTGGCGGCGGTTTCGAAATCGAGCCAGCCGAACTTCTCGCCCAACGCCACGTGGTCCTGCACCGGGAAATCGAAGGTGGTCGGCGTGCCCCAACGGCGCACTTCGACGTTGCCGTCTTCGTCTTCACCGACCGGCACCGATTCGTGAGGCAGGTTCGGGATGCCCAGCAGGATCGAATCCAGCTCGGTCTGGATCGCGTCCAGCTCGACCTTGCCCGCGCTCAATTCGCCCGCCATGCGCTCGACATCGGCCATCAGCGGCGCGATGTCTTCGCCACGCTGCTTGGCCTGGCCGATGGACTTGGAGCGCGCGTTACGTTCAGCCTGCAGGGCTTCGGTGCGGGTCTGGACGGTCTTGCGCTGTTCTTCCAGCGCTTCGATGCGCGCGACGTCCAGGGCAAAGCCACGGGAAGCCAGGCGGTCCGCTACGTCCTGGAGGTTGCTACGTAACAGTTTGGAATCGAGCATGTCGGTCTCTCGTTATCAAAGTTTGGTCAAGGACAGGCCGGCCCAGGTGGCGAGCAGCCCGCCGAATACGCTGATGGCCGCATAGCCCAGGGCCAGCGGTACCTGCCCGGTTTCCAGCAGGCGCACCGTATCCAGTGAAAAGGATGAAAAAGTCGTCAGGCCGCCGAGAAAGCCAACCATCAGCCCGGCCCGCACCTCGATGGGCACTTCCGGGCGAATCAAAAACAGACCGTATAGAACGCCAATCAGCAGACAGCCCACGATATTAACGGCCAGCGTCGCGGTATAGAAGTGCCGCGGCCAATTTGCGTTGATCCAGTTGCCCGTGGCGAAACGCAACAAGGTGCCGGCAACGCCGCCAGCGGAAACGGCCAGTATCAAGGGGATCAAGGTTTTCTCCGCTGCCGTGGACTCAGGCGATCCAGTTGCGCCAGGTGGTTGAGCTTCTCGCCGATCTTCAGTTCAAGGCCCCGGGGCACCGGCTGGTAGAAGCGCTGGGGGTCGAGTTCATCGGGAAAATAGTCTTCGCCAGCCGCATAGGCGTCCGGCTCGTCATGGGCGTAACGGTATTCATCGCCATAGCCCAACTGCTTCATGAGCTTGGTTGGCGCGTTGCGCAGGTGCAGCGGCACTTCGAGGGAGCCGTGCTCGGTAGCGCTGCGCATCGCGGCCTTGAAGCCCATGTACACGGCGTTGCTCTTCGGCGCGCAGGCCAGGTAGGTGATGGCCTGGGCCACGGCGAGTTCGCCTTCCGGGCTGCCGAGGCGCTCTTGCACGTCCCAGGCCGCCAGGCACAGGCTCAGGGCCCGCGGGTCGGCATTGCCGATGTCTTCGCTGGCCATGCGCACCACGCGACGGGCCAGGTACAGCGGATCGCAACCGCCGTCGATCATGCGCGCAAACCAGTACAGAGCACCGTCAGGATTGGAGCCGCGTACCGATTTGTGCAGCGCCGAAATCTGGTCGTAGAACGCCTCGCCGCCTTTGTCGAAACGCCGGCGGGTATCGCCCAGCAGGCTTTGCAACAGCTCGACGCCAATCTCGCTGTCGTCTTCGGCCAGGTCCGAGGCGTTTTCCAACAGATTGAGCAAGCGTCGACCGTCGCCATCGGCGGCCGAAAACAGGATCTGGAAGCCTTCATCGCTGAGGCTCAAATGCCGCTTGCCCAGGCCGCGCTCCTCGGTCAGCGCCCGATGCACCAGCTTGCGCATCGCCGTTTCGTCGAGGCTCTTGAGCACATAGACCCGCGCCCGCGACAGCAAGGCGTTGTTGAGTTCGAACGAGGGGTTTTCGGTGGTGGCACCGATGAAAATCAGCGTGCCGTCTTCGACGTAGGGCAGGAACGCGTCCTGCTGGGACTTGTTGAACCGGTGCACTTCGTCGACGAACAGGATCGTGCGCTTGCCGTACTGCCCGGCCTGCTGCTTGGCGACTTCCACCGCCTGGCGGATTTCCTTGACCCCGGCCAGCACCGCCGACACCGTTTCGAAGTGCGCGTCCGAGACTTCCGCCAGCAGCCGCGCCAAGGTGGTCTTGCCCACGCCCGGCGGGCCCCAGAAGATCATCGAGTGCAGGGCGCCCTGCTCCAGGGCCTCGCGCAGAGGCTTGCCGCGGGCGAGCACATGTTCCTGGCCGACGTACTCATCCAGGTTGGTCGCGCGCAGGCGGGCGGCCAATGGCTGGGCAATCGGGGCGCTTCGAAACAGGTCCATGATTACTACAAAACCTCCGCTGGGTCCTGTTGCCGAGATTCCTTGTGGGAGCGGGGGGGGGGGGGGGGGGGGGGGGGGGGTTGGTAAAAAATGTGAAATGGTAGAAGACAAAGAGGAAACAAAACA
>NZ_JBIXJT010000001.1:301269-321486 GCF_052871455.1 Pseudomonas sp. LARHCG127 | reverse complement strand
CGCCCGCCCCCCCATTCTTTCCTAAACACCCCCCCCCCCCCCACACCCCCCCCCCCCCCCCCCCCCCCCCCCCGCTCCCACATACAAGGTTCCGGCAGGTTATTCCTGGATCACATCGGCACCCTTGGGGATGTCGAACTTGAACTTGGACGCGGCAATCGGCTCATTGGCCTTGACCCCGGTGAACAGGATATTGGTGCGCTGGCCGACACTGTCGATCAACTGCATGTCGTTGACCAGGCCATTGCGGAACGACAGGCGCAGGCTGTCGAACAGGCTGTCCTTGGTCTTGGGCTTGAGGGTGAAGTCAATCACGCCACCGGCCTCCTTGGAGGTGATGTCGAAGCTCTGGCTGATCTCGGAAATGTCACCGGAGAGCAACAGCGCCGGGGTCTGGGTCAGGCGCTGGTCGAGGGTCTTGATGGTGACCTGTTCCAGGTCCGGGTCCCACAGGGAGACTTTCTTGCCATCGGAGACCATCAGCTGTTCGGCTGGCGCATCGGTGTGCCAGTAGAACAGGCCCGGGCGCTGCAGGGCCATGTCGCCGGCGGTTTCCTGCAACTGGGTGCCGCCGCCATCGAGGGTCAGCTGGGAGAAACGTGCGGTCAGGGTCTGGGAGCCGCCCAGCAACTGGGTCAGGCGAGCCACGTCCTTTTCGCCGGCGTGGGCCGAGAAAGTAGACAAGGCCAGTACGGGCAACAGCAGCATGCGAATCAGGCGCATGGGAGTCCTCATGAAGTCGTGGGGGTTCGGGCGGCGCTTCAGCAGGCCGCCCGGGTCATTAGTCGCGCATCGGGCCCGGCGCCAGTACTTCGCGCGAACCGTTGGTGTTCATGGCCGTCACCACCCCGGCCATTTCCATGGCTTCGATCATGCGGGCGGCGCGGTTGTAGCCAATCTTCAGCTTGCGCTGTACGGCGGAAATCGAGGCCCGACGGCTTTCCAGGACGAACTGCACCGCTTCGTCATAGAGCGCATCGGTTTCAGCATCGTCGTCACCGCCGCCACTGCTGCCTTCGAAACCGCTGCCGGCTTCCTCGACACCGTTGAGGATGTCGTCGTTGTATTCAGGGGCGCCGCGCAACTTCCAGGCTTCCACCACGCGGTGCACTTCGTCGTCGGACACGAACGCGCCGTGCACACGGATCGGCAGGCTGGTGCCGGGCGGCATGTAGAGCATGTCACCGTGACCCAGCAATTGCTCGGCGCCACCCTGGTCGATGATGGTCCGCGAGTCGATCTTGCTCGACACCTGGAACGCCATGCGGGTCGGGATGTTGGCCTTGATCAGGCCGGTGATCACGTCCACCGACGGCCGCTGCGTGGCGAGGATCAGGTGGATACCGGCCGCACGGGCCTTCTGGGCGATACGGGCGATCAGCTCTTCGACCTTCTTGCCGACGATCATCATCATGTCGGCGAATTCGTCCACCACCACCACGATGGTCGGCAGCTTGTGCAGCAGCGGCGCTTCGTCGTGGATGCTCTCGCGGTTATACAGCGGGTCAGTCAATGGCGTACCGGCGTCTTCGGCCTCCTTGACCTTGGCGTTGAAGCCCGAAAGGTTGCGCACGCCCATCTTCGCCATCAGCTTGTAGCGGCGCTCCATCTCGGCGACGCTCCAGCGCAAGGCGTTGGCGGCGTCCTTCATGTCGGTGACCACCGGGCACAGCAGGTGCGGAATGCCTTCGTAGATCGACAATTCGAGCATTTTCGGGTCGATCATAATCAGCTTGGCGTCTTCCGGGCCGGACTTGAACAGGATCGACAGGATCATCGCGTTCACCCCCACCGACTTACCGGAACCGGTGGTACCGGCCACCAGCAGGTGGGGCATCTTCGCCAGGTCGGTGATGACCGGCTTGCCGCCGATGTCGTGGCCCAGGGCCAGGGTGACCGGCGACTTGTGGTTGTCATACTCAGGCGTCGACAGCACTTCGGAGAAGCGCACGATCTGCCGGTCTTCGTTGGGAATCTCGATGCCCACGGTGGTCTTGCCGGGAATCACTTCCACCACCCGCACGCTGGTCACGGCCAGGGAACGCGCCAGGTCCTTCGCCAGGTTGGCGATGCGGCTGACCTTCACGCCAGCGGCCGGCTGGATTTCGTAACGGGTAATCACCGGGCCCGGGTGGATCGAGTCCACCGAGACCTCCACGCCGAACTCCTTGAGCTTGATCTCCAGCAAGTGGCCGACGGCCGCCAGGGATTCGGGGGAATAATTGAGCTGCTTCTTCTCGGCCGGGTCGAGGATCGAGATCGGCGGCAAGGTGCCTTCCACCGCGCTGTCGACGAACAGCGGCGCCTGTTTCTCTTTCTGCACGCGCTTGCTCTGCTCCGGCGGCTTGGGCGGGGCCATGGTAATGACCGGCGGCACCTGTTTTTCGCGCTCGGACATGTGCTTGCTCAACGCCTGCTCACGCTCGATCAGGCGTTCCTTGACCTTGGCCTGCTCGCGTTTGTCCGGTGTGGTCGGGGCCACCACGTCGTGGACGCGGTCGTCGACTTCACGCAGTTGCGCCACCAGTTGCTTGCGCTCGGTGCGCGCCGCCCACCAGCGGTTGACGGCACCCTGGATCAGTTCGATCAGGTCGAGGGTGATCTTGCCGGTGACGTCCATGACCTTGAACCAGGACAGGTCGGTGAACACCGTCAGGCCGAACAGGAACAGGGCAATGAACAACAACGTGCTGCCCTGGATGTTCAGGGCGTTCCTGGCCAGGTCGCCGAGGCTTTCCCCCAGGGCACCGCCCGCCCCGGCCGGCAAGCCGGTGGGCGCATGGAAATGGATATGGGCCAGCGCGGCTCCCGACAGCACCAGGAACACCAGGCCGATCAGGCGCCAGGAGAACAGCCAGCCGCTCCACTGCCACGGCTCATGGCGCTGACGGAAGATCTGGTAGGCCTTGATCGCCAGCAGCAGCGGGAAAATGTAGGCGAAATAGCCCAGCACCATGAACAGGATGTCGGCGCTGTAGGAGCCGGCCGGACCGCCGAAATTCTGCACATCGTCGATCTTGCTGTTATGGCTCCAGCCCGGATCGTCCTTGCCGTAGGTCAGCAAGGCCATCATCAGGAACAGGCACAGGGCGCCGATGGCGATCAACGCACCTTCCTTGAGCCGGTAGTGCAATTGCTGGCGCCAGAGCGGAACGACTGGTTTGGGTGCTGCGGTGGATTTCTTCAAAACGCTTCTTTTCCTGCGCCAACGGCGCGTCCATCTGTTGAATGACTATAAAAAACTGCCCATGACGAGCAGGTAAAAAAGTGAATGTGCACAACCGGTACTACTTTTACCACTGTGAGGTGCATCCAGAAAACTGCCGGTGCGGCGGAAAATTTTGATCTTTGGGTCATCCTGCGTTCAAAACCCATGCATTGTACGGGTTTGTCGACGCCAAGGCATTGGCCGCGCGCTGGGTAGCAGCATAGCCGGACTCAAGGTGCACACGCGTCAATTGGACCATGCATTCTCTTTTGTGACAAAGGCTTATGAGGTGTTTTTTATGAGCGAAGTGAAGCATTCCCGCCTGATCATTCTCGGTTCCGGCCCTGCGGGGTACAGCGCTGCTGTCTATGCCGCCCGCGCCAACCTCAAACCCGTTGTCATAACCGGCATACAGGCCGGTGGCCAGCTCACCACCACCGTGGAAGTCGACAACTGGCCCGGCGATGTCGAAGGCCTGACCGGCCCGGTGCTGATGGAGCGCATGCAACGGCACGCCGAGCGTTTCGACACGCAGATCGTCTACGACCATGTCCACACCGCCAAGTTGCAGCAGCGCCCGTTCGAATTGATCGGCGACAGCGGCACCTATACCTGTGATGCGCTGATCATTGCCACCGGCGCCTCGGCCCAGTACCTGGGACTGCCCTCGGAAGAAAGCTTCGCCGGCAAAGGGGTTTCCGCCTGTGCGACCTGCGATGGCTTTTTCTATCGCAACCAGGTGGTGGCGGTGGTTGGTGGCGGCAATACCGCGGTCGAGGAAGCCCTGTACCTGTCGAACATCGCCCGAGAAGTGCACCTGGTCCACCGCCGCGACAAGCTGCGCGCCGAGAAAATCCTCCAGGACAAACTCTTCGAAAAGGCCAGCAGCGGCAATATCAAACTGCACTGGAACCAGAACCTGGATGAAGTCCTGGGTGACGCCAGCGGCGTGACCGGCGCGCGCCTGCGACACAGCGAGAGCGGCGAAACCAGCACCCTGTCCCTGGCCGGGGTGTTCATTGCCATCGGCCACAAACCCAACACCGATCTGTTCCAGGGCCAGTTGGCGATGCGCGACGGCTACCTGCTCGTGCGCGGCGGCAGCGAAGGCAACGCCACCGCGACCGATATCGAAGGCGTATTCGCCGCTGGCGACGTGGCCGACCATGTCTATCGCCAGGCGATTACCTCCGCCGGCGCCGGTTGCATGGCCGCGCTCGACGCGGAGAAGTATCTCGATGACATCCCGACCGTTTGACGGTTAACCTTCCCGGCGGGTGCTCGTGACGGGCGAGCCCCGTCACCCCGCCCTCCCCTTCTACAAGCCGGACACCCATGCTGACTTGGTTACAACGCAACAGTTTCGAATTTCCGCCACTGGCAAAAGCCATGCGCGATCCCAACGGGTTATTGGCCGCCGGTGGCGACCTGTCGGCCGACCGGCTGATCCAGGCCTATCGCCACGGCTGCTTCCCCTGGTTTTCCGAGGGACAACCGATCCTGTGGTGGTCGCCAGACCCACGCACGGTATTATTTCCCGACGAACTGCACATCTCCCGCAGCCTGGGCAAGCTGTTGCGCAAGCAGCGCTATGACGTGACGTTCGACCAGGATTTTGAAGCGGTTATCCAGGCCTGCGCCGCGCCACGGGACTACGCCGACGGCACCTGGATCACCGAGGCCATGCAAACCGCTTATCTGGAACTGCATCGGCGCGGTTTCGCCCATTCGGTGGAAGTCTGGGACCAAGGGGCGTTGGTGGGCGGCCTGTATGGCTTGGCCATGGGCCAGCTGTTTTTTGGCGAATCCATGTTCAGCCGAGCCGACAATGCGTCGAAATTCGGCTTCGCCATGCTGGTCCAACACCTCAAGGCCGCCGGTTTCGTGCTGATCGACTGTCAGATGCCCACCGAGCACCTGCACAGCCTCGGTGCCCGCTCGATCCCGCGCACGCGGTTCGCCGAGTATCTGGAGGCGCACCTGGACCAACCCAACCACGCGACCTGGGTTTGCTGAGCGACATCCGCGCTCCTGGCTTACAATTAGATTTAAAGCTCATCCGAGGGTTGATTCATGACCGAGTTGGCGCGTTTGAAGTTCTATGCCACTCAGCCCCACTCTTGCAGTTACCTGCCGGAGGAGCAGGCCACGACGCTGTTCCTCGATCCTAGCCAGCCCATGGATGTGCATGTCTACGCAGACCTGTCGGAAATGGGCTTTCGTCGTAGCGGCGACCACCTTTACCGGCCCCACTGCCAACATTGCAACGCCTGCGTCCCGGCGCGCATTCCGGTGGCGCAGTTTTTGCCCAATCGCCAGCAGAAGCGCATTTTCAAGCGCAACGCCGACCTTCAGGTCCGCCCGGCCAAGCCGCAGTTCACCGAAGAATACTTCGACCTGTACCAACGCTACATCGAACAACGCCATGCCGATGGCGACATGTACCCACCCAGCCGGGATCAGTTCTCGACCTTCCTGGTGCGTGACCTGCCGTTTTCCCGCTTTTATGAATTCCGCCTCGAGGGGCGACTGGTCGCCATCGCTGTCACCGACCTGCTACCCAACGGCCTTTCAGCGGTGTACACCTTCTATGAGCCCGAAGAGGAACGGCGCAGCCTGGGGCGCTTTGCCATTCTCTGGCAAATCAACGAAGCGCGGCGCCTGGGGCTGGAAGCGGTGTACTTGGGCTACTGGATCAAGAACTGCAAGAAAATGAACTACAAGACCCAATATCGGCCTATCGAATTGCTGGTTAACCAGCGGTGGGTTGTCCTGAGTTAGCCCCCTTCGGCTTAAAAGCTAGAACCCCTTGGCTTGAACCCCCTTTTTCGGGCACAATGCACGCCGCTTTTGCCTGGCGCAGTTGCACCGGGCCATTCACTGGATACCGAGGGCTTTACTGCATGTCGAAAGAAGACAGCTTCGAAATGGAAGGCACTGTCGTCGACACCCTGCCCAACACCATGTTTCGTGTGGAGTTGGAAAATGGGCACGTCGTAACCGCGCATATCTCCGGCAAGATGCGCAAGAACTACATTCGTATTCTTACCGGTGACAAAGTGCGCGTCGAGCTGACGCCCTATGACTTGAGCAAAGGGCGCATCACTTACCGCGCTCGCTAACAAGTCAATACAAGACGCCCGGCTGATGCCGGGCGTTTTTGTTTGTGGGCCAAGCCTGCTCGCGATAGCGGAGCATCAGTCAACATCAATATCGACTGACCGACGCCATCGCGAGCAGCTCGGCTCCCACAGGGTATTGGGTGAAACCTAATCTTGTGCCCTGCCCAAGACAAACTCTGGGAGCAAGCTTGCTCGCGATAGCGATGGGTCAGCTTGCATCTATGCCGAACGGACCGACGCCTTCGCGAGCAAGCTCGCTCCCACAGGGGGTTTAGGTGTCTGGAATAGCAAAAAGGCGCCTTTCGGCGCCTTTTGCTTTATTGCAGCTAACGATCAGGCCATTTCAGCCGTGGTTTCGAAGTCGAAGGTCAGCTCGCCGTCCTTGATGTCGATGTGAACCACACCGCCATGCTCGGCCAGCTCGCCAAAGAGGATCTCCTCCGCCAGCGGACGCTTGATCTTGTCCTGGATCAAGCGAGCCATTGGCCGCGCGCCCATCGTCACGTCGTAACCACCTTCCGCCAGCCAGCTGCGGGCCGCGTCGGTGACCTCCAGCAACACACGCTTGTCTTCGAGCTGGGCCTGAAGTTCGGTAAGGAACTTGTCCACCACGCTCTTGATGACTTCATGGCTGAGGCGACCGAACTGGATAATGGTGTCCAGGCGGTTGCGGAACTCAGGCGTGAAGCTCTTCTTGATCACTTCCATCGCATCGGACGAGTGGTCCTGATGGGTGAAACCGATCGAGGCGCGAGCCGCGGTTTCGGCACCAGCGTTCGTGGTCATGATGACGATCACGTTACGGAAGTCCGCCTTGCGCCCGTTGTTATCGGTCAGCGTACCGTGGTCCATGACCTGCAGGAGCAGGTTGAAGACTTCCGGATGCGCCTTCTCGATTTCGTCGAGCAACAATACGCAGTGCGGTTGCTTGGTGATGGCTTCGGTCAACAGGCCGCCCTGGTCGAAACCGACATAACCCGGAGGCGCACCGATCAGACGCGATACGGTGTGGCGCTCCATGTACTCGGACATGTCGAAGCGCACCAACTCGATGCCCATCGCCTTGGCCAGCTGCCGTGCCGCCTCGGTCTTGCCGACACCGGTAGGACCGGCGAACAGGAACGAGCCGACCGGCTTGTCCGGCGACTTGAGACCGGCACGGGACAGCTTGATGGCGGTCGACAGCGAGTCGATGGCCGCATCTTGGCCGAACACCGTCAGCTTCAGGTCACGCTCCAGGTTACGCAGCAGTTCCTTGTCGGAACTGGTGACGTGCTTGGGCGGAATACGCGCGATTTTCGCGACGATGTCCTCGACCTGTGGCACTTCGATGCGCTTGACCCGTTTCTCCACGGGCTGCAGGCGCTGGTAGGCACCCGCCTCGTCGATGACGTCGATGGCCTTGTCCGGCATGTGCCGGTCATTGATGTAGCGCGAGGCCAGTTCAGCCGCCGCGCGCAGGGCTTCATCGCTGTATTCGATGTTGTGGTGCAGCTCGAAACGCCCCTTCAGGCCGCGCAGGATGCCAATGGTGTCTTCCACCGAAGGCTCCGACACATCGACCTTCTGGAAACGCCGGGCCAGGGCACGGTCTTTCTCGAAGATCCCGCGGAACTCCTGGAACGTGGTCGAGCCGATGCAACGGATATCACCCGACGACAACAGCGGCTTGAGCAAGTTGGACGCATCCATGACCCCGCCCGACGCCGCCCCGGCACCAATAATGGTGTGGATTTCGTCGATGAACAGGATCGCCTGCGGACGTTTTTTCAGTTCGCCGAGCAACGCCTTGAAGCGCTTCTCGAAATCGCCGCGGTATTTGGTACCGGCCAGCAAGGCACCCAGGTCGAGGGAATACACCACGCTGTTGGCCAGCAGGTCCGGCACCTGGTTGTCGACGATGCGCTTGGCCAGGCCTTCGGCAATCGCGGTCTTGCCCACGCCCGCCTCGCCCACCAGCAAGGGGTTGTTCTTGCGACGCCGGGCCAGGATCTGGGCCACGCGCTCGACTTCCGCCTCGCGCCCGACCAGCGGATCGATACGTCCCTGGCGCGCCAGTTCGTTCAGGTTGCTGGCATAGGCATCCAACGGGTTGCCTGAAGAAGAAGACTCACCGCCCTCGTCGTCCTGCATATCCTGCTCACCCTCGGAATGATCGCCATGCCCCGGCACCTTGGAGATGCCATGGGCGATGTAGTTGACGACATCGATACGCGCAACGCTCTGCTGCTTGAGCAGGAACACCGCCTGGCTTTCCTGCTCGCTGAAAATCGCAACCAGCACGTTGGCGCCGGTGACTTCACGCTTGCCCGAGCTCTGTACATGAAAGACAGCACGTTGCAGGACACGCTGGAAGCCCAGGGTTGGCTGGGTTTCGCGATCCTCGTCATGAACGGGGATCAATGGCGTGGTGGAGTCGATGAACTCCTGCAGATCATGCTTGAGTTTATCGAGGTTCGCGCCGCAGGCACGCAAAACGGTGGCGGCAGCCTCGTTATCCAATAGGGCCAGCAGCAGGTGTTCGACGGTCATGAATTCATGACGCTTCGAACGAGCCTCCTTGAAGGCAAGATTGAGGGTGACTTCGAGCTCGCGGTTTAACATAGCTTCACCTCATACCCAAGTGGTCGGCGTTAACCGTCCTTCTCGATTTCACAGAGTAGCGGATGCTGGCTTTCCCGGGCGTACTGGTTGACCTGCATGGCCTTAGTCTCGGCGATGTCGCGGGTAAACACTCCACATACTGCCCGTCCCTCTGTATGGACGGCCAGCATGACCTTGGTCGCCAGCTCCCGATTCAGGTTAAAAAACACCTCGAGCACTTCGACGACGAAATCCATCGGTGTGTAGTCATCGTTGAACAAAACCACCTTGTACATCGGTGGCGCCTGTAATGCGGGCTTTGCTTCCTGAACAGCAATGCCTGCGGAATCGTCGTCGTGTAGATCCGGGCGATCCTGATTGAATGTTAGTCGAATCTGGCTGACTGCATGCATGGAAAGAAAGGTTCGTTTAGTTGGCGAATACAGTGATGGGGGCGCTTGTGGGCGATTTCAACCACGACCACCGGAGCCACCTTGACTATCGGGAAATCGGTGTTACAACCAATAGAGCCCATCGTGGGTTAAAAAGGTCCGTGGAATCTATCCTGTTAACAAGATTAGCCTGCGGATGGACTGGATGATACTCCAGTGATGGAGTGCGTTGCAGAGGGAAATGGGTTATGTCGGGCGTGAAGGGTAAGGTGAAATGGTTCAATAATGCCAAGGGCTACGGTTTCATTCTTGAGGAAGGCAGGGATGAAGACCTGTTCGCCCATTATTCGGCGATCCAGATGGACGGTTACAAGACCCTGAAGGCCGGGCAATCCGTGACGTTCGAGATCATCCAGGGCCCCAAGGGCCTGCATGCGGTCAAAATTCAAGCTGCCGCTGTCGAAGGCGCACCCGCCCCTGTCGAAGTGAGTCGCAGGGTCACCGAACCCCATTGACCGGCAGTCGCCACACCACCTAAATAAAAATGCCCGGCTCGATCACTCGAGCCGGGCATTCGCGCTGAGGGCCGATTCGCTTACATGTGCGAAATCAGGGCCTCGCCGAAGCCCGAGGACGACACCAGCTTGGCACCCTCCATCAAGCGTTCGAAGTCATAGGTCACGGTCTTGGCCGAAATCGCGCCATTGGTGCCCTTGATGATCAGGTCGGCCGCTTCGGTCCAACCCATGTGACGCAGCATCATTTCCGCCGACAGGATCAGCGAACCCGGATTGACCTGGTCCTTGCCAGCGTACTTGGGCGCGGTACCGTGGGTGGCCTCGAACATCGCCACGGTGTCGGACAGGTTGGCGCCCGGCGCGATACCGATACCGCCCACTTCCGCCGCCAGGGCGTCGGACAGGTAGTCACCGTTCAGGTTCAGGGTGGCGATCACGTCATATTCAGCCGGACGCAACAGGATCTGCTGCAACATCGCATCGGCGATGGCGTCCTTGACGATGACGTTCTTGCCAGTGCGCGGGTTCTTGAACTGCATCCACGGCCCACCGTCGAGCAGGGTCGCGCCGAATTCCTCGGCCGCCACTTCGTAGGCCCACTCCTTGAAGGCACCTTCGGTGAACTTCATGATGTTGCCTTTGTGCACGATGGTCAGCGAATCGCGATCGTTATCGACCACATATTGCAGGGCCTTGCGAGCCAGGCGCTTGGTGCCCTGCTTGGAAACCGGCTTGACGCCGATGCCGCAATCCTCATCGAAGCGGATCTTGGTCACGCCCATTTCTTCTTTCAGGAACTTGATGACCTTGGTGGCCTCGGCCGAACCGGCCTTCCACTCGATGCCCGCGTAGATGTCCTCGGAGTTCTCCCGGAAGATCGTCATGTCCACGTCGCCAGGCTTCTTGACCGGGCTTGGCACACCTTCGAACCAGCGCACCGGGCGCAGGCACACATACAGGTCGAGCTGCTGGCGCAGCGCTACGTTCAACGAACGGATACCGCCACCGACCGGCGTGGTCAGCGGGCCCTTGATGGACACCACGTAGTCCTTGACCGCATCCAGGGTTTCCTGGGGCAGCCAGGTGTCCTGGTCGTAGACCTGGGTCGCTTTCTCACCGGCATAGACTTCCATCCAGGAAATCTTGCGCTTGCCGCCATAGGCCTTCTGAACCGCAGCGTCCACAACCTTGATCATGACCGGACTGATATCGACGCCAATGCCGTCGCCTTCGATGAAGGGGATGATCGGGTTGTCGGGAACATTAAGAGAATGGTCTGCATTGACGGTGATTTTGTCACCGACGGCTGGAACCTGAATCTTTTGATACCCCATGCTGAACTCCATTGCTTGGATTGAACATCTGGCTGCGTTCGAGCGTACCCCAGTTGAATCGGCACGCAAACCCTACGTTAGGCCCATCCATGGCAAAGCCTTGCACTTCGCCGTGTACAAGCCTGAAAACCAAGGGAAAAGCGCCAAACATGAGCATAGTCCGCCCCAAGAGTACTGCGACGTTTAGACCAATGGACGTGTACGGAAGTCTATGAACCATCGGCAGATCGCCAGCTACCTATGTATAATGCCGCCGCTGACCACAGGGTCACGACGGCTGACGGCTCTATTACGAGACTTTCCGCCATTTTGAAAGCCGGACCGTTACCGCGGCCCGACCGCTTGACGCTCGACTGATGCACCCAACATCACCGCGAAGAAACCTCGACATTCGGCTCACGGATGACTTTGAACGAACGCGCTTACCCGGCGCCCCTCGAGTTTCTGCGCATGCTTTAGCAAAGAAGAGAGTTAATCCGAATATGCCCACCCGCTCGAAGATCATCTATACCTTCACCGACGAAGCGCCTGCCCTCGCCACCTATTCGCTGCTGCCGATCGTCGAAGCCTTTACCGCTTCGGCCGATATCGCCGTGGAAACCCGCGATATCTCCCTCGCAGGGCGCATCCTGGCCAGCTTCCCCGAGCAACTGGGTGACAAAGCCGTAGCCGACCACCTCGCCGAACTGGGCGACCTGGCCGTTACGCCTGAAGCCAACATCATCAAGCTGCCGAACATCAGCGCCTCGGTGCCGCAACTGCAGGCCGCGATCAAGGAATTGCAGGCCCAGGGCTACGCACTGCCGGACTATCCGGAAACCGTGACCACTGATGCCGAGAAAGACGCGCGCGCCCGTTACGACAAGGTCAAGGGCAGCGCCGTGAACCCGGTCCTGCGCGAAGGCAACTCCGACCGTCGCGCGCCGCTGTCGGTCAAGAACTATGCCCGCAAGCACCCGCACAAGATGGGCGCCTGGGCCGCGGACTCCAAGTCCCACGTAGCCCACATGAGCACCGGCGATTTCTACGGCAGCGAAAAAGCCGCCCTGATCGACGCCGCCGGCAGCGTGAAAATCGAGCTGATCGCCCAGGACGGCACTGCCACTGTCCTGAAGGAAAAGACCACCGTACAAGCCGGTGAGATCCTCGATTGCGCCGTGATGAGCAAAAACGCCCTGCGCGAGTTCATCGCCGCCGAAATCGAAGACGCCAAGCAAAAAGGCGTGCTGCTGTCGGTCCACCTCAAGGCCACCATGATGAAGGTCTCCGACCCGATCATGTTCGGCCAGATCGTGGCCGAGTTCTATAAAGACGCCCTGGCCAAGCACGCGCAAGTGCTGGAGCAGATCGGCTTCAACCTGAACAACGGCATCGGCGACCTGTACGCCCGCATCAAGGCCCTGCCGGCCGAACAGCAGGCGCAGATCGAAGCCGACATCCAGGCGGTCTACGCGGCGCGCCCATCCCTGGCGATGGTCAACTCCGACAAAGGCATCACCAACCTGCACGTGCCGAGCGACGTCATCGTCGACGCCTCGATGCCGGCCATGATCCGTGACTCCGGCAAGATGTGGGGCACCGACGGCCAGCTGCACGACACCAAGGCCGTGATCCCGGATCGCTGCTACGCCACCATCTACCAGGCGGTGATCGAAGACTGCAAGCAACACGGCGCCTTCGACCCAACCACCATGGGCAGCGTGCCGAACGTCGGCCTGATGGCCAAGAAAGCCGAAGAGTACGGCTCCCACGACAAGACCTTCCAGATCAAGGTCGCCGGCGTGGTGCGTGTTTCGGACAACAACGGTCAGACCCTGCTGGAGCAGAACGTCGAGGCTGGCGATATCTTCCGCATGTGCCAGACCAAGGACGCGCCGATCCAGGATTGGGTCAAGCTGGCCGTCAACCGTGCCCGCGCCAGCAGCACCCCGGCGATCTTCTGGCTGGACCCGATGCGCGCCCACGATGGCGTGGTCATCGAGAAGGTCCAGGCCTACCTGAAGGACCACGACACCAGCGGCCTGGACATCCGCATCATGTCGCCTGTCGACGCGATGAAGTTCACCCTGGGCCGCACCCGCGAAGGCAAGGACACCATTTCGGTGACCGGCAACGTGCTGCGCGACTACCTGACCGACCTGTTCCCGATCATGGAACTGGGCACCAGCGCCAAGATGCTGTCCATCGTGCCGCTGATGAACGGCGGTGGCCTGTTCGAAACCGGCGCCGGCGGTTCGGCACCCAAGCACGTTCAGCAGTTGCTGGAAGAGAACTTCCTGCGCTGGGATTCCCTGGGCGAGTTCCTGGCCCTGGCCGCGTCCCTCGAACACCTGGGCGTGACCTACAACAACCCGAAAGCCCTGGTGCTGGCCAAGACCCTCGACCAGGCTACCGGCGAGTTCCTGGACCGCAACAAGTCGCCTTCGCGCAAGGTCGGCGGCATCGACAACCGCGGCAGCCACTTCTACCTGACCCTGTTCTGGGCCCAGGCACTGGCCGCCCAGGATGACGACGCAGCCCTCAAGGCCCAGTTCGCTTCCCTGGCCAAGACATTGACCGACAACGAAGAAACAATCGTTGCCGAACTCAATGCCGTGCAAGGCAAGCCCGTGGACATCGGCGGCTACTACTTCGCCAACCCGGAACTGACCCGCAAGGCCATGCGCCCGAGCAACACCTTCAACGCGGCGATTGCTGCGCTGGTGTAAGGTTGTAAGGAAGCACCACGAACCCCGGCCTTGTGCCGGGGTTTGTGTTTCTGGCACACCCTATTTCCCCTGACAATAGATTCCCCTGTGGGAGCGAGCTTGCTCGCGATAGCGATGTAGCATTCAACATTGATGTTGACTGACCCACCGCTATCGCGAGCAAGCTCGCTCCCACAGTTGGATTGGGATACAGCCGCCAGAAACAGGTCGACTGTCAGGCCGCCTTCGCGAGCAGGCTCGCTCCCACAGTTGGATTGAAGTAGAGCCGCCAGAGACAGGCCGGCTGTCAGGCCGCCTCGCTTTTGATTTTGATCTTGATCTTGATCTTGATCTCGGACGCCCCATTAACCACGATGGCCGAACGCAGGCATTGCGCAGTGGGCAACCCGGCATGGATGCCGGGTTAGCCGCGCCGGGCCATGGATGGCCCTTCGCGGCGGCCCACGGAGCAATGCCGGAGTGAGGGCATGCCGAGCCTAGGCGAGGCACCGAGTGGTGGGGCAGGAGCGTTTTGCTTACTTTTGCGCTTTTCAAAAGTGAGCCGCCGTCAGGGCGGAACCCTAAGTGGCCGTTACCGCAGGAATGGATATGTACTCAATCAACAAGGTCAGCTCTCAGGGCCACCATCGCAAGCAAGCCCACAGCGGCCCACACTCCAATCCGAGAAACGGAAGAACCTTATGAACTGGCACCCCCACATCACCGTCGCCACCATCGTCGAAGACCACGGCCGCTTCCTGATGGTGGAAGAGTCCAAGGGCGGACGCGCAGTACTCAACCAGCCCGCCGGCCACCTGGACCCCAACGAAACCCTGATCGAAGCCGCCGTGCGCGAAACCCTCGAAGAAACCGGCTGGGACGTCGAGCCCACCAGCGTCACCGGCATCTACCTCTACACCGCCCCGAGCAACGGCGTGACCTACCAACGGGTCTGCTTCGCCGCCAAAGCCCTGAAACACCATCCCGAATACCAACTGGACGACGGCATCCTCGGCGCCAGATGGCTCACCCGCGACGAACTGCTCGCACAGCGCGACCACTGGCGCAGCGAGCTGATCATCCGTTGCATCGACGATTACCTGGCCGGCCATCGCCATAGCCTGGAGCTTATCCGCCCTTCTCTTTAGCCTTGCGCGCCCGGGCCTGATAGAATCGCGTCCTTTTTCAAGACACTCATTGAATTCCTATGCGTGATCCAGCCTCTTCGAACACTCCCAAGCAACGCGTCATAGTCGGCATGTCCGGCGGCGTGGACTCTTCCGTTTCCGCCCTTCTGCTGATCGAGCAGGGTTACGAGGTGGAAGGCCTGTTCATGAAGAACTGGGAAGAAGACGACGGAACCGAATACTGCACCGCCATGGACGACCTGGCGGACGCCCAGGCCGTGTGCGACAAGATTGGCATCAAGCTGCACACCGCCAACTTCGCCGCCGAGTACTGGGACAATGTGTTCGAGCACTTCCTGGCCGAATACAAGGCCGGCCGCACGCCGAACCCGGACATCCTCTGCAACCGCGAAATCAAGTTCAAGGCGTTCCTCGACTACGCCATGATGCTCGGCGCCGACTTGATCGCTACCGGCCACTACGTACGTCGCCGCGACATCGACGGCCGCACCGAACTGCTCAAGGGCCTGGACCCGAACAAGGACCAGAGCTACTTCCTGCATGCCGTCGGCGGCGAGCAGATCGCCAAGACCCTGTTCCCGGTGGGCGAACTGGAAAAGCCCGAAGTACGCGCAATTGCGGAGAAACATGACCTGGCCACGGCCAAGAAGAAAGATTCCACTGGGATCTGCTTCATTGGCGAGCGTCGTTTCAGCGATTTCCTCAAGCAATACCTGCCGGCCCAACCGGGCGAGATCAAGACCACCGAAGGCGAGGTCATCGGCCGTCACCATGGCCTGATGTACCACACCATCGGCCAGCGCCAAGGCCTGGGCATCGGCGGGTTGAAAGACGCCGGCGAAGAGCCGTGGTACGTGCTGGTCAAGGACTTGGAACACAACGAGCTGATCGTCGGCCAGGGCAACGACCATCCGTGGCTGTTTTCCCGCGCCCTGCTCGCCTCCGACATCTATTGGGTCAACCCGATCGACCTCAGCGAACCACGCCGCCTGACGGCCAAGGTTCGCTACCGCCAGAGCGACCAGCCCTGCACCCTGGAAAAAACCGCCACGGGCTACCGTGCCACCTTCGATGACCCGCAGCGGGCGGTCACGCCTGGCCAGTCCGTGGTGTTCTACGACGGCGACATCTGCCTGGGCGGCGGCGTGATCGAAGTCGCGCAACCCTGGAGCAGCCAGGCATGACCCCTACCCAGGAACAATTGACAGCATTGGGTGGCGTGTTTCTCGCCGCCGTGCTGGTGGACCGGATCGCCAAGACCGGCCAGGCCTCCGAAGCAGGCGTGGCCTGCATGTTGGGCAGCCTGCTGGTTCGCGACCCCAAGGACACCCTGGAGGTCTACGGCGGCGACGACTTGAACCTGCGTGAAGGTTACCGTGCACTGATTGGCGCCCTGGAGCGCGACCCCAGCGCCCTGCAACGCGAACCGCTGCGCTATGCCCTGTCGATGCTGGGCCTTGAGCGCCAGTTGGCCAAGCGCGACGACCTGCTGGAGACCATCGGCAAACGCTTGCCGCAGATCCAGTCCCAGGTCGAACACTTCGGCCCGGCTCACGAAAACGTCGTCGCGGCCTGCGGCTCGCTGTACCAGGACACCTTGAGCACTTTGCGCCAGCGCATCCAGGTGCATGGCGACATGCGCAACCTGCAGCAACCGAGCAATGCCTCGAAGATCCGCGCCCTGCTCCTGGCCGGGATCCGCTCGGCACGGCTGTGGCGGCAGTTGGGTGGCCATCGCTGGCAACTGGTGATCAGCCGACGCAAATTGCTCAAAGAACTTTACCCGTTGATGCGCAACGAATAAGTCGCCTTTGTGGCGAGGGAGCTTGCTCCCGCTGGGCTGCAACGCAGCCCCCTGAGCCCGGCGGATCTAGCGGGCGGCTTGGATTCAGGGCCGCTTCGCGCCCCAGCGGGAGCAAGCTCCCTCGCCACAGGTGATCAATAGCTTTAGTTTTATCTTGTTACGCGTAGCACGCCGGTCAGTTGGCGACGGACCGGCGCTGGTTTTCATGTATGATACGCGCCCCATTTCGTTGCCCGACTGTCCGAGAACA
This sequence comes from Pseudomonas sp. LARHCG127, assembly GCF_052871455.1. Lineage (NCBI taxonomy): Bacteria > Pseudomonadati > Pseudomonadota > Gammaproteobacteria > Pseudomonadales > Pseudomonadaceae > Pseudomonas > Pseudomonas sp. LARHCG127. Next base: position 304,440 of record NZ_JBIXJT010000001.1, on the reverse strand, counting down.
CCCCATGCAGCTCTCTTCGCTCACTGCGGTTTCCCCTGTTGACGGCCGCTACGCCGGCAAAACCCAGGCCCTGCGCCCGATTTTCAGCGAGTACGGCCTGATCCGTGCCCGCGTCCTGGTTGAAGTGCGCTGGCTCCAGCGCCTGGCCGCTCACCCTGCCATCCCTGAAGTCCCGGCGTTCTCCGCCGAAGCCAACGCGGTGCTCAACACCCTGGCGGAAAACTTTGTGCTGGAGCACGCCGAGCGCGTCAAAGAGATCGAGCGCACCACCAACCACGACGTCAAGGCCATCGAATACCTGCTCAAGGAGCAGGCGGCCAAGCTGCCGGAACTGGCCAATGTCAGCGAGTTCATCCACTTCGCCTGCACCAGCGAGGACATCAACAACCTGTCCCACGCCCTGATGCTGCGCGAAGGCCGTGATGAGGTGATGCTGCCGCTGATGCGCCAGACCGCCCAGGCCATCCGCGAGCTGGCGATCCGCTTCGCCGACGTGCCAATGCTGTCGCGCACCCACGGTCAACCGGCTTCGCCAACCACCCTGGGCAAGGAACTGGCGAACGTCGTCTACCGCCTGGAGCGCCAGATCGCCCAAGTGGCCGCCGTGCCGCTGCTGGGCAAGATCAACGGCGCCGTGGGCAACTACAACGCCCACCTGTCGGCCTACCCGGACATCGACTGGGAAGCCAACGCCCGCGCCTTCATCGAAGACGAACTGGGCCTGAGCTTCAACCCGTACACCACCCAGATCGAACCGCACGACTACATCGCCGAGCTGTTCGATGCGATCGCACGCTTCAACACCATCCTGATCGACTTCGACCGTGACATCTGGGGCTACATCTCCCTGGGTTACTTCAAGCAGCGCACCATCGCTGGCGAAATCGGTTCTTCGACCATGCCGCACAAGGTCAACCCGATCGACTTCGAAAACTCCGAAGGCAACCTGGGCATCGCCAACGCACTGTTCCAGCACCTGGCGAGCAAACTGCCGATCTCCCGCTGGCAGCGCGACCTGACCGACTCCACCGTGCTGCGCAACCTGGGCGTGGGTTTTGCCCACAGCGTCATTGCCTATGAAGCCAGCCTCAAGGGCATCAGCAAGCTGGAACTGAACGAGCAGAAGATCGCCGCCGACCTGGACGCTTGCTGGGAAGTCCTGGCCGAGCCGATCCAGACCGTGATGCGTCGCTACAACATCGAAAACCCGTATGAAAAGCTGAAAGAACTGACCCGTGGCAAGGGCATCAGCCCTGAAGCGCTGCAGACTTTCATCGATGGCCTGGACATGCCTGCCGAAGCCCGCGCCGAGCTGAAGAAGCTCACGCCAGCCAGCTACATCGGCAACGCGGCGGCACAAGCCAAGCGCATCTGATCCATCGCTTTACCTTTGAGACGCCCGGCCGCGCCGGGCGTTTTTATTCGCGTCTGAAAAGTATATTTTTTCAATAGGTTACACATGAATCCTGATATTCCTCTGCAACTCCTGGGCGGCATCACGGCACGGGAGTTCCTGCGCGACTACTGGCAGAAAAAACCCCTGCTGATCCGTCAGGCGATTCCTGACTTCCAAAGCCCGATCGATGCCGACGAATTGGCCGGCCTGGCCCTGGAAGAAGAAGTCGAATCGCGCCTGGTGATCGAGCACGGCGAGCGCCCCTGGGAATTGCGTCGCGGCCCGTTCGCCGAAGACGAATTCAGCAAGCTGCCGGAGCGCGAGTGGACCCTGCTGGTGCAGGCGGTGGATCAGTTCGTACCGGAAGTCAGCGAACTGCTGGAAAACTTCCGCTTCCTGCCAAGCTGGCGCATCGACGACGTGATGATCAGCTTTGCCGCCCCGGGTGGCAGCGTGGGTCCGCATTTCGATAACTATGACGTGTTCCTGTTGCAGGGCCATGGCCAGCGCAACTGGAAAATCGGCCAGATGTGCGACTCCGAAAGCCCACTGCTGCAACACGCCGACCTGCGCATCCTCGCCGACTTCGAAGCCACTGACGAGTGGGTCCTGGAACCCGGTGACATGCTCTACCTGCCGCCGCGCCTGGCCCACTGCGGCGTGGCCGTGGACGACTGCATGACCTACTCGGTGGGTTTCCGTGCGCCGAGCGCCGCTGAAGTGCTGACCCACTTCACCGACTTCTTGAGCCAGTTCCTGCCGGACGAAGAGCGCTACACCGACGCCGACGCCCGCCCGGTGGCCGACCCGCACCAGATCCAGCACGACGCCCTCGACCGCCTCAAGGGTCTGCTGGCCGAGCATATGAGCGACGAGCGCCTGCTGCTGACCTGGTTCGGCCAGTTCATGACCGAGCCACGCTACCCGGAGCTGGTGGTGGGCCCGGAACTGGAAGAAGACGACCTGCTGGCCAGCCTGGAACAAGGCGCCGTGATCATCCGCAATCCGAGCGCACGCCTGGCCTGGTCGGAAGTCGACGATGACCTGCTGCTGTTCGCCAGCGGCCAAAGCCGCTACCTGCCGGGCAAGCTGCGTGAACTGCTGAAAATGATCTGCGCCGCCGACGCCCTGCACATCGAAAACCTCGGCCCATGGTTGGCCGACGAAGACGGTCGCGGCCTGGTCTGCGAGTTGGTCAAGCAAGGCAGCCTGGGGTTCGCCGATGAATAAAATTCACGTTCGTGTCGCAGACTGGCAAAAGGATAACGCCGAGATCCGGCGCATTCGTGAGACCGTGTTCATTGCCGAACAATCCGTACCACCCGAACTGGAATGGGATTCGGATGATCAGGACGCCGTACATTTCCTGGCCTTCGAAGGCGACTTCCCCATCGGCACCGCGCGCCTGCTGACCGATGGCCATATCGGCCGGGTCTCGGTCCTCAAGGACTGGCGCGGCCTGAAGGTGGGCGATGCGCTGATGCACGCCGTGATCGCCGAAGCCGAGAAGCGTGGGCTCCAGCAACAGATGCTCAGCGCCCAGGTGCACGCCACGCCGTTCTATGAGCGGCTGGGGTTTGCGGTGGTCAGCGAGGAGTTCCTGGAGGCCGGGATTCCGCATGTGGACATGGTGCGGCGCTCGGCCTGAACACTGCCAGAAGCAGCAACACAATACCCTGTGGCGAGGGAGCTTGCTCCCGCTGGGTCGCGCAGCGACCCCAAAAAACGAGGGCCGCTGCGCAGCCCAGCGGGAGCAAGCTCCCTCGCCACAAAAG
>NZ_JBIXJT010000001.1:5614-301259 GCF_052871455.1 Pseudomonas sp. LARHCG127 | reverse complement strand
AGCTTGCCCCCGCTGGGCCGCCCACCCCCCCCCAACACCCCCCCCCCCCCCCCCCCCCCGCGGGCCCACGCCCCCTCGCCACAAAAGCATCATGCAACAACATCCTGCAACACCCAAAACGCCCCGCCATCCACCGATGCCGGGGCGTTTTGCCGTCTACCATTCAACTTGCCCCACCCGAGGCCGACAAACTGGCAATATCAGGCCTTTGTCTCACGGAGAAATGGACATGCTTCTACGTACCCTGCTGACCCTCCTGCTACTGGGTGGCAGCCTGTCAGCCATGGCCGACACGCAAATCGTGCCGCTGAACTACCGCACCAGCGCCGACCTGTTGCCGGTGGCACAGAACTTCATCGGCAAGGACGGCCAGGTCAGCGTCTACGGCAACCAACTGATCGTCAATGCCGAGCCCGGCAAGATCGAAGAACTCCGGCAATTCCTCGCCCAACTGGACACCGCGCCCAAGCGCCTGCTGATCACCGTCGATACCAACGAAAACAACCTGCAGGGCGACCAGGGTTATTCCATCAACGGCGCCGCGCCCAGCCAGACCCGCATCATCAACCGCAGCACCGCCAGCCGTGACGGCGGCGTGCAGCAGGTGCAAGCCAGCGAAGGCCAGCCGGCGCTGATCCAGGTCGGCCAGAGCGTACCGTTCACCAGCAGCCAGACCGACAACTACGGCCGCCTGCAAAGCCAGACCGAATACCGTAACGTCACCCAGGGTTTCTATGTCACCGCCAGCGTCACTGGTGAAACCGTTCACCTGAGCATCAGTACCAACCGTGACCGCATGAGCCAGGAACGTCCCGATGTAGTGAACGTTCAGAGTACCGACACAACGGTCAGCGGACGCCTGGGCGAATGGATCACCCTGGCCGGGGTGAATCGCCAGACCCAGGCCGACAAACAGGGCCTGACCCGCAGCTACTCGACCCAGGGACGCGACGACATGATTTTGCGGGTCAAGGTCGATACCCTGAACTGAAGCACCAAAAACTGACTGATGAGTCGTATTAGACCAAAGATGTAGTGCCACAAAAAAAGCACTACAAAACGTTTGACGAGCCAAAAAACCGAAGGCATGATGGCCTCGCTCCCGCTAATCAGGGGCCCTGGCAAGGGCCTTCGGGTCGACGCTTGCAACTACCCTGCGAGCCGATTCGTGTCTGTACCGCCCACAAGGTGTGTTTGACGAGGTTGCGACTGGAACGAAGTTGTCCCGAGGGACGGAAGCGTAACTAGGTAACCCGGCATCACTCTGAGTTCGTATGAAAGGCCCACGACGCCCGAATGCGCCCGCAGTTCGCCCCTACCTGCTCACTTTCCCCTCGAGCCCATCGTTCATCCCGTCGCCACCTCGCCTGAACCGACTTGTACGCCAGCCCCCTGGTCGGCAGGAGCAGGAATTTTCCACCAAGACCTATGCGACGAGGTTTATCTCCATGGCACTGACACGCGAACAGCAAATTGCAGCCCTTGAAAAAGACTGGGCTGAAAACCCGCGCTGGAAAGGCGTGAAGCGCAATTATTCCGCTGCTGACGTCGTCCGTCTGCGTGGCTCGGTTCAACCTGAGCACACCTTTGCGAAGATGGGCGCGGAGAAGCTCTGGAACCTGGTCACCCAGGGCGCCAAGCCAGCCTTCCGTCCCGAGAAAGATTTCGTCAACTGCATGGGCGCCCTGACCGGCGGCCAGGCCGTACAGCAAGTCAAGGCCGGCATCCAGGCGATCTACCTGTCGGGCTGGCAAGTGGCCGCGGACAACAACTCCGCCGAGTCGATGTACCCCGACCAGTCGCTTTACCCAGTGGACTCGGTTCCAACCGTGGTCAAGCGCATCAACAACTCGTTCCGTCGCGCCGACCAGATCCAGTGGAAAGCCGGCAAGAACCCGGGCGACGAAGGCTACATCGACTACTTCGCACCGATCGTGGCTGACGCTGAAGCCGGTTTCGGTGGCGTCCTGAACGCCTACGAGCTGATGAAGAGCATGATCGAGGCAGGCGCCGCTGGCGTTCACTTCGAAGACCAACTGGCTTCGGTGAAGAAATGCGGCCACATGGGTGGCAAGGTCCTGGTGCCGACCCAGGAAGCCGTGCAGAAGCTGACCGCCGCCCGCCTGGCCGCCGACGTTGCCGGTGTACCGACCATCATCCTGGCCCGTACCGACGCCAACGCCGCCGACCTGCTGACCTCGGACTGCGACCCGTACGACCAGCCGTTCGTGACCGGCACCCGTACCCAGGAAGGCTTCTACAAAGTGCGCGCCGGTCTCGACCAGGCCATCGCCCGCGGCCTGGCCTATGCGCCGTACGCCGACCTGATCTGGTGCGAAACCGCCAAGCCGGACCTGGACGAAGCCCGTCGCTTCGCCGAAGCGATCAAGAAGGAATACCCGGACCAACTGCTGTCGTACAACTGCTCGCCTTCCTTCAACTGGAAGAAAAACCTGGACGACGCGACCATCGCCAAGTTCCAGCGCGAACTGTCCGCCATGGGCTACAAGCACCAGTTCATCACCCTGGCCGGCATTCACAACATGTGGCACAGCATGTTCAACCTGGCGCACGACTACGCCCGCAACGACATGACTGCCTACGTGAAGCTGCAAGAGCAGGAGTTCGCTGACGCCGCCAAGGGCTACACCTTCGTGGCTCACCAGCAGGAAGTGGGCACCGGCTACTTCGACGACATGACCACCGTGATCCAGGGCGGCACTTCGTCGGTGACCGCACTGACCGGCTCCACCGAAGAAGAACAGTTCCACTGATCCATGAGCTAAACGGCCCTTGCGGACCGAATAAAAGCTAACCGCAAAGCCGACGATCTGACGCCCCGACTGGTTCGGGGCTTTTTTTTGCCTATGCTTCGCAGACCGCCCCCATCCTCTGTGGGAGCGAGCTTGCTCGCGATAGCGCCAGACCCGTTGAAATGCAGATGACTGACACACCGCTATCGCGAGCAAGCTCGCTCCCACAGAAATGAGCCGATACGCAGAAAAATTGATCGAACGCAGTATCAGGCAGTCTGAAAAAGAGTAAAACGGCCGGCGCTGACAACTGCAGTTAACGAGCATGTAAGAAAAGTTCTCAGCCACTGCGTCGCAGTATTGATCAAAAGCCACGCCAAACAATAATAATTATCATTTAGCTGGAGCTTTCCTTGTTACAACCTGCACGAAATATAATTGCTGAATAACGGGTCAATGCCCGCCCCGCCGGGGCTGCGGGGTCATGGAGGCGCGCTATGTCCTTATTCCAATAAATAATTTCGCTATAGGAATTTTACTTGCCCGGTGTTTAGCCATAAAATCACCGCGATTGATTGCTGCGACATATCGTCACTGCGTTATTTCATTCAAGCTCAGAGACCTTTGCTCTCTGTTAAGGATTTCCAGCATGTCCGAAGCGACAGGACTCATGGCCCACAATTGGGGCTTTGCCATTTTCCTTCTGGGCGTTGTTGGCCTGTGTGCTTTCATGCTCGGCGTGTCGAGCCTGCTTGGGTCAAAAGCCTGGGGCCGCAGCAAAAATGAACCGTTCGAGTCCGGCATGCTACCTACCGGTGGCGCCCGCTTGCGGCTCTCAGCCAAATTCTATCTGGTCGCGATGCTGTTCGTGATCTTCGATATCGAAGCCCTCTTTCTCTTTGCATGGTCTGTGTCCGTCCGCGAAAGCGGCTGGACCGGATTCGTCGAAGCTCTCGTTTTCATAGCAATTCTGTTGGCAGGTCTTGTCTACCTTTACCGGGTGGGGGCACTTGATTGGGCTCCGGAAGCTCGGCGCAAGCGGCAAGCGAAGCTGAAACAATGAGGCTTTGGCAATGCAATACAATCTCACCAGGATCGACCCCGATGCTCCTAACGAGCAGTATCCGATTGGCAAGCGGGAAACCGTCGCCGATCCGTTAGAAGATCAAGTCCACAAGAACATCTTCATGGGCAAGCTCGAAGACGTGCTGAACAGCACGGTCAACTGGGGTCGCAAGAACTCCCTGTGGCCGTACAACTTCGGCCTTTCGTGCTGCTACGTGGAAATGACCACCGCCTTCACGGCGCCCCACGACATCGCGCGCTTTGGCGCCGAGGTGATCCGGGCATCGCCGCGCCAGGCGGATTTCATGGTTATCGCCGGGACCTGCTTCATCAAGATGGCGCCGATCATCCAGCGTCTCTACGAGCAAATGCTCGAACCCAAGTGGGTCATCTCCATGGGTTCGTGCGCCAACTCCGGTGGCATGTACGACATCTATTCCGTCGTTCAAGGCGTGGACAAATTCCTGCCCGTGGACGTCTATGTGCCTGGCTGCCCACCTCGCCCTGAAGCGTTCCTGCAAGGCTTGATGCTGTTGCAGGAGTCGATTGGCCAGGAGCGTCGCCCACTGTCCTGGGTCGTTGGCGATCAAGGCGTCTATCGCGCCGAGATGCCGTCGCAAAAGGAACAGCGCCGCGAACAGCGTATCGCAGTCACCAACCTGCGCAGCCCCGACGAAGTCTGATCCAGCTCTGCTCTGTACAAGAAACGAGAACCTGGCTTCATTCTTTACGTTGACCGAAAGCGATAAATAACCATGACTACAGGCAGTGCTCTGTACATCCCGCCTTACAAGGCAGACGACCAGGATGTGGTCGTCGAACTGAACAACCGTTTTGGCCCCGAGGCGTTCACCGCCCAGCCGACCCGCACCGGCATGCCGGTGCTTTGGGTTGCCCGCGCCAAACTCGTCGAAGTCCTGACCTTCCTGCGCAACCTGCCCAAGCCGTACGTCATGCTCTATGACCTGCACGGCGTAGACGAGCGCCTGCGCACCAAGCGTCAAGGGCTGCCCGACGGCGTCGACTTCACCGTGTTCTATCACTTGATGTCGATCGAGCGTAATAGTGACGTAATGATCAAGGTCGCCTTGTCCGAGAGCGACCTCAGCGTGCCGACCGTGACCGGCATCTGGCCGAACGCCAACTGGTACGAGCGTGAAGTGTGGGACATGTACGGGATCGATTTCCCCGGCCACCCGCACCTGACCCGCATCATGATGCCGCCGACCTGGGAAGGTCACCCGCTGCGCAAGGACTTCCCGGCCCGTGCCACCGAGTTCGACCCGTTCAGCCTGTCCCTGGCCAAGCAACAGCTCGAGGAAGAAGCCGCACGCTTCAAGCCTGAAGACTGGGGCATGAAGCGTTCGGGCGCCAACGAGGACTACATGTTCCTCAACCTGGGCCCGAACCACCCTTCGGCCCACGGTGCCTTCCGCATCATCCTGCAGCTGGACGGCGAAGAGATCGTCGACTGCGTCCCGGACATCGGCTACCACCACCGTGGCGCCGAGAAAATGGCCGAGCGCCAGTCCTGGCACAGCTTCATCCCGTACACCGACCGTATCGACTACCTCGGCGGCGTGATGAACAACCTGCCGTACGTGCTCTCGGTGGAGAAACTCGCCGGGATCAAGGTTCCGGAGAAGGTCGACGTCATTCGCATCATGATGGCCGAGTTCTTCCGCATCACCAGCCACCTGCTGTTCCTGGGCACCTACATCCAGGACGTCGGCGCGATGACCCCGGTGTTCTTCACCTTCACCGACCGCCAGCGCGCGTACACGGTGATCGAAGCCATCACCGGTTTCCGCCTGCACCCGGCCTGGTACCGCATCGGTGGCGTGGCCCACGACCTGCCCCGCGGCTGGGAGAAACTGGTCAAGGACTTCGTCGAGTGGATGCCCAAGCGCCTGGACGAATACACCAAGGCAGCCCTGCAGAACAGCATCCTCAAGGGTCGTACCATCGGCGTCGCCGCCTACAACACCAAGGAGGCCCTGGAATGGGGCGTCACCGGTGCTGGCCTGCGTTCCACCGGTTGCGACTTCGACCTGCGCAAGGCGCGTCCGTATTCCGGCTACGAGAACTTCGAGTTCGAAGTACCGCTGGCGGCCAACGGTGACGCCTACGACCGCTGCATGGTTCGCGTCGAGGAAATGCGCCAGAGCATCAAGATCATCGACCAGTGCCTGCGCAACATGCCGGAAGGCCCGTACAAGGCGGATCACCCGCTGACCACGCCGCCGCCAAAAGAGCGCACGCTGCAACACATCGAGACCCTGATCACGCACTTCCTGCAGGTTTCGTGGGGCCCGGTCATGCCGGCCAACGAATCCTTCCAGATGATCGAAGCGACCAAGGGCATCAACAGTTATTACCTGACGAGCGATGGCGGCACCATGAGCTACCGCACCCGGATTCGTACCCCAAGCTACCCGCACCTGCAGCAGATCCCTTCGGTGATCAAAGGCAGCATGGTCGCGGACTTGATCGCGTACCTGGGTAGTATCGATTTCGTTATGGCCGACGTGGACCGCTAAGCATGAACAGCACGCTTATCCAGACTGACCGTTTCGCCCTGAGCGAAACCGAGCGCTCGGCCATCGAGCACGAGCTGCATCACTACGAAGACCCGCGCGCGGCGTCGATCGAAGCCCTGAAGATCGTCCAGAAGGAACGTGGCTGGGTGCCTGATGGCGCGCTCTACGCCATCGGCGAGATCCTCGGCATCCCGGCCAGCGACGTCGAGGGCGTAGCCACCTTCTACAGCCAGATTTTCCGCCAGCCAGTGGGCCGTCACATCATTCGTGTCTGCGACAGCATGGTCTGCTACATCGGCGGCCACGAATCGGTGGTCGGCGAGATCCAGAGCAAGCTGGGCATCGGCCTGGGCCAGACCACCGCCGACGGCCGCTTCACGCTGCTGCCGGTGTGCTGCCTGGGCAACTGCGACAAGGCACCGGCGTTGATGATCGACGACGACACCTTCGGTGACGTCAAGCCTGACGGCGTCGCCAAACTGCTGGAGGGCTACGTATGACCCTGACTTCCTTCGGGCCCGCCAACCGCATCCAGCGTTCGGCCGAAACCCATCCCCTGACCTGGCGTCTGCGTGACGACGGCGAAGCGGTGTGGCTGGACGAATACCAGGCCAAGAACGGCTACGCCGCCGCGCGCAAGGCGTTCGCCGACATGGCCGGCGACGACATCGTCCAGACCGTGAAAGACGCCGGCCTCAAGGGCCGTGGTGGCGCGGGCTTCCCCACCGGGGTGAAGTGGGGCCTGATGCCCAAGGACGAATCCATCAACATCCGCTACCTGCTGTGCAACGCGGATGAAATGGAACCCAACACCTGGAAGGACCGCATGCTGATGGAGCAACTGCCCCATCTGCTGATCGAAGGCATGCTGATCAGCGCCCGTGCGCTGAAGACCTACCGTGGCTACATCTTCCTGCGCGGCGAGTACACCACCGCCGCCAAGCACCTGAACCGTGCCGTGGAAGAAGCCAAGGCCGCCGGCCTGTTGGGCAAGAACATCCTGGGCAGCGGCTTCGACTTCGAGTTGTTCGTCCACACCGGTGCCGGGCGCTACATCTGCGGTGAAGAAACCGCGCTGATCAACTCCCTGGAAGGCCGCCGCGCCAACCCACGCTCCAAGCCGCCCTTCCCTGCCGCCGTCGGCGTGTGGGGCAAGCCGACCTGCGTGAACAACGTCGAGACCCTGTGCAACGTGCCGGCGATCATCGCCGACGGCGTGGACTGGTACAAATCCCTGGCCCGCGACGGCAGCGAAGACATGGGCACCAAGCTCATGGGCTTCTCCGGCAAGGTCAAGAACCCTGGCCTGTGGGAGTTGCCATTCGGCGTCACCGGTCGCGAGCTGTTCGAGGACTACGCCGGCGGCATGCGCGACGGCTACACGCTCAAGTGCTGGCAGCCTGGCGGCGCCGGCACCGGCTTCCTGTTGCCGGAGCACCTGGACGCGCAAATGTACGCCGGCGGTATCGCCAAGGTCGGCACCCGCATGGGCACCGGCCTGGCCATGGCGGTGGACGACAGCGTCAACATGGTCTCGCTGCTGCGTAACATGGAGCAGTTCTTCGCGCGCGAATCCTGCGGTTTCTGCACCCCTTGCCGCGATGGCCTGCCCTGGAGCGTCAAGCTGCTGATGGCCATCGAGAACGGCGAAGGCCAGCCCGGCGACATCGAGACCCTGCTGGGTCTGGTGGGTTTCCTCGGCCCAGGCAAGACCTTCTGTGCTCACGCACCGGGTGCCGTGGAGCCGTTGGGCAGCGCGATCAAATACTTCCGCCCTGAATTCGAGGCCGGCATCGCGCCAACCCGCGCGGGCGACCTCAATCAGGTGGTCACGCCGACCATGGTCGGCGCGTAACGACGCTTTAGAAGGCGCAGGGTCCGTGCCCTGCGCCTTTCGTCCGATGACGCCTTTTACCAGGCTGTTTGGATTCGGACGAACGACAAGATTCCATTAGCCACGCCCGCTGACACCGGGCCAACGAAGAACTTTGAACCATGGCCACTATCCACGTAGACGGCAAAGAGCTCGAAGTCGATGGCGCAGACAACCTGTTACAGGCATGTCTGTCGCTGGGCCTCGACATCCCTTATTTCTGCTGGCACCCCGCCCTTGGCAGCGTTGGCGCTTGTCGCCAGTGCGCAGTCAAGCAGTACACCGACGAAAACGACAAGCGTGGTCGGATCGTCATGTCCTGCATGACCCCTGCCACCGACGGCAGCTGGATCTCCATCGACGATGAAGAAGCGAAAGTGTTTCGCGCCAGCGTCGTCGAATGGCTGATGACCAACCACCCTCACGACTGCCCGGTCTGTGAGGAAGGCGGCCACTGCCACCTGCAAGACATGACCGTGATGACCGGCCACAACGAGCGCCGTTATCGCTTCACCAAGCGCACCCACCAGAACCAGCAACTGGGCCCGTTCATCTCCCACGAGATGAACCGCTGCATCGCCTGCTACCGTTGCGTGCGTTTCTACAAGGACTACGCCGGCGGCACCGACCTGGGCGTGTTCGGCGCCCACGACAACGTGTACTTCGGTCGCGTTGAAGACGGCACCCTGGAAAGCGAATTCTCCGGCAACCTCACCGAGGTCTGCCCCACCGGCGTGTTCACCGACAAGACCCACTCCGAGCGCTACAACCGCAAGTGGGACATGCAGTTCTCGCCGAGCATCTGCCATGGCTGCTCCAGCGGTTGCAACATTTCCCCGGGCGAACGCTACGGCGAATTGCGTCGCATCGAAAACCGCTACAACGGCTCGGTCAACCAGTACTTCCTGTGCGACCGTGGCCGTTTCGGCTACGGCTATGTCAATCGCAAGGATCGCCCACGCCAGCCGCTGCTGGCGGGCGGCGCCACGCTGAGCCTGGACGAAGCCCTGGACAAGGCCGCCGAGCTGCTGCGCGGTCGCAACATTGTCGGCATCGGTTCGCCTCGCGCCAGCCTGGAAAGCAACCACGCCCTGCGTGAGCTGGTTGGCGCCGAGCACTTCTACAGCGGCATCGAAGCCGGCGAGCTGGAACGCATCCGCCTGGTACTGCAAGTACTCAAGGACAGCCCGCTGCCCGTGCCGACGATGCGCGACATCGAAGACCACGACGCGGTGTTCGTCCTTGGCGAAGACCTGACCCAGACCGCCGCCCGCATGGCCCTGGCCCTGCGCCAGTCGGTCAAGGGCAAGGCCGAGGCCATGGCCGACGCCATGCGCGTGCAGCCATGGCTCGACGCCGCCGTGAAGAACATCGGCCAGGACGCGTTGAACCCACTGTTCATCGCCAGCCTCGCTGAAACCAAGCTCGACGACGTGGCCGAAGAATGCGTCCACGCCGCCCCGGACGACCTGGCCCGCATCGGTTTCGCCGTGGCCCACGCCCTGGACGCCAGCGCCCCGGCTGTCGACGGCCTGGACAGCGAAGCGGCCGCCCTCGCCCAACGCATCGCCGACGCCCTGCTGGCGGCCAAGCGCCCCTTGATCATCGCTGGCACCTCCCTGGGTTCCAAGGCGCTGATCGAAGCCGCCGCCAACATCGCCAAGGCCTTGAAGCTGCGGGAGAAGAACGGTTCCATCAGCCTGATCGTGCCGGAAGCCAACAGCCTCGGCCTGGCCATGCTCGGTGGCGAATCGGTCGATGCAGCCCTGCAAGCCGTGATCGACGGCAACGCCGACGCCATCGTCGTGCTGGAGAACGATCTGTTCACCCGCACTGACAAGGCCAAGGTCGATGCCGCGTTGAACGCCGCCAAGGTTGTGATCGTCGCCGACCATCAGAAAACCGCCACCACCGACCGCGCCCACCTGGTGCTGCCGGCGGCGAGCTTTGCCGAAGGCGACGGTACGCTGGTCAGTCAGGAAGGTCGCGCCCAGCGCTTCTTCCAGGTGTTCGACCCGACTTACCTGGACGCCAGCATCCTGGTCCACGAAGGCTGGCGCTGGCTGCATGCCCTGCGCGCCACCCTGCTGGACCAGCCGATCGACTGGACGCAACTGGACCACGTCACCGCCGCCGTCGCGTCGAGCAGCCCGCAACTGGCGCGCATCGTCGATGCCGCGCCATCGGCCGCGTTCCGCATCAAGGGCCTGAAGCTGGCCCGCGAACCGCTGCGCTACTCCGGTCGCACGGCGATGCGCGCCAACATCAGTGTCCACGAACCCCGCACGTCCCAGGACAAGGACACCGCGTTCTCGTTCTCCATGGAAGGTTACTCGGGCTCCGCCGAACCGCGCTCGCAAGTGCCGTTCGCCTGGTCGCCGGGCTGGAACTCGCCGCAAGCCTGGAACAAGTTCCAGGACGAAGTCGGTGGTCACCTGCGTGCCGGTGACCCGGGCACCCGCCTGATCGAAAGCCAGGGCGATGGCCTGGGCTGGTTCGCCGCCGTTCCGCGTGCCTTCAACCCGGCACCGGGCACCTGGCAGGTCGTGCCGTTCCATCACTTGTTCGGCAGCGAAGAGAACTCTTCCAAAGCCGCACCGGTGCAGGAACGCATCCCCGCCGCCTACGTGTCGCTCGCCAAGTCGGAAGCCGATCGCCTGGGCGTCAACGACGGTGCGCTGCTGAGCCTGAACGTGGCCGGCCAGACCCTGCGTCTGCCGCTGCGCATCAATGAAGAACTGGGCGCCGGCCTGGTGGCCCTGCCGGCTGGCCTGGCGGGTATTCCACCGGCGATTTTCGGCAAGACTGTCGACGGTCTGCAGGAGGCAGCGCAATGAGCTGGTTCACCCCTGAAGTGATCGCTGTGATCCTGACGGTCCTCAAGGCCATCGTGATCCTGCTGGCCGTGGTGGTTTGCGGCGCGTTGCTGAGCTTCGTCGAACGTCGCCTGCTGGGCTGGTGGCAGGACCGCTACGGTCCGAACCGCGTCGGCCCGTTCGGCATGTTCCAGATCGCCGCCGACATGATCAAGATGTTCTTCAAGGAAGACTGGACACCACCGTTTGCCGACAAGGTGATCTTCACCCTGGCACCGATCGTGGCCATGAGCGCCTTGCTGATCGCCTTCGCGATCATCCCGATCACCCCGACTTGGGGCGTGGCGGACCTGAACATCGGCCTGCTGTTCTTCTTCGCCATGGCCGGCCTGTCGGTGTACGCGGTGCTGTTCGCCGGCTGGTCGAGCAACAACAAGTTCGCCCTGCTGGGCAGCCTGCGGGCCTCGGCCCAGACCGTGTCCTACGAAGTGTTCATGGGCCTGGCGCTCATGGGCATCGTGATCCAGGCCGGCTCGTTCAACATGCGCGACATCGTCGAGTACCAGGCCCAGAACCTGTGGTTCATCATTCCGCAGTTCTTCGGTTTCTGTACCTTCTTCATCGCTGGCGTGGCCGTGACTCACCGTCACCCCTTCGACCAGCCGGAAGCGGAGCAGGAACTGGCCGACGGTTACCACATTGAATATGCCGGCATGAAGTGGGGCATGTTCTTCGTCGGTGAATACATCGGCATCATCCTGATCTCGGCACTGCTGGTAACGCTGTTCTTCGGTGGCTGGCACGGTCCGTTCGGCATCCTGCCGCAACTGTCCTTCGTCTGGTTCGCCCTGAAGACCGCGTTCTTCATCATGCTGTTCGTCCTGCTACGCGCCTCGATCCCGCGCCCACGCTACGACCAGGTGATGGACTTCAGCTGGAAATTCTGCCTGCCGCTGACCCTGATCAACATGCTGGTGACCGCTGCGATCGTTTTGATGAACGCGCCTGCGGCCGCGGTTCAGTGAGGATTTGACCCATGTTCAAATATATTGGCGACATCGTTAAGGGTACCGGTACCCAACTGCGGAGCCTGGTCATGATCTTCGGCCATGGCTTTCGCAAACGCGACACCCTGCAATACCCGGAAGAGGCGGTCTATCTGGCGCCCCGCTACCGTGGCCGCATCGTCCTGACCCGCGACCCCGACGGCGAAGAGCGCTGCGTGGCCTGCAACCTGTGCGCCGTGGCGTGCCCGGTGGGTTGCATCTCGCTGCAGAAAGCTGAAACCGAAGACGGTCGCTGGTACCCGGACTTCTTCCGCATCAACTTCTCGCGCTGCATTTTCTGCGGCCTCTGCGAGGAAGCGTGCCCGACCACCGCGATCCAGCTCACGCCGGATTTCGAAATGGCCGAGTTCAAACGTCAGGACCTGGTGTACGAGAAAGAAGATCTGCTGATTTCCGGTCCCGGTAAAAACCCTGATTACAACTTCTATCGTGTTGCAGGTATGGCCATTGCCGGTAAGCCAAAAGGCGCCGCGCAGAACGAAGCCGAACCGATCAACGTGAAGAGCTTGCTGCCTTAAGGAAGAAAGATGGAATTCGCTTTCTATTTCGCATCGGGTATCGCGGTGGTGTCCACGCTTCGTGTGGTCACCAACACCAACCCCGTGCACGCCCTGCTCTACCTGATCATTTCGCTGATCGCCGTGGCCATGACCTTCTTCGCCCTCGGCGCGCCGTTCGCCGGTGCCCTGGAAGTGATCGCCTACGCCGGCGCCATCATGGTGCTGTTCGTGTTCGTGGTGATGATGCTCAACCTCGGCCCGGCCGCGGTCCAGCAGGAACGCGCCTGGCTCAAGCCCGGCATCTGGGCGGGACCGGTGATCCTGTCCGCCCTGCTGCTGGGTGAACTGCTGTATGTGCTGTTCGCTCACCAGAGCGGCCAGGCCATCGGCCACACCACCGTAGACGCCAAGGCCGTGGGCATCAGCCTGTTCGGCCCGTACCTGCTGGTGGTCGAACTCGCCTCGATGCTGCTGCTTGCCGCAGCCGTCACGGCGTTCCATTTGGGCCGTAACGAGGCGAAGGAGTAATCACATGCCTGCTATCCCTCTCGAACATGGCTTGGCGGTTGCCGGCATCCTGTTCTGCCTCGGTCTGGTCGGCCTGATGGTCCGCCGCAACATCCTGTTCGTGCTGATGAGCCTGGAGGTCATGATGAATGCCTCCGCCCTGGCCTTCATCGTCGCGGGCGCTCGCTGGGCGCAACCGGATGGACAGATCATGTTCATCCTGGTGATCAGCCTGGCAGCCGCCGAGGCCAGCATCGGCCTGGCGATCCTGTTGCAGCTGTATCGCCGCTTCCACACTCTCGATATTGACGCTGCCAGCGAGATGCGCGGATGAACCTTCTCTTCCTGACTTTCATATTTCCTCTTGTCGGTTTCCTGCTGTTGTCGTTCTCCCGTGGACGCTGGTCGGAAAACCTGTCGGCGCTGGTGGGCGTGGGTTCCATCGGCCTGTCCGCCATCGTCACGGCCTACGTGATCTGGCAATTCAACGTCGCCCCACCGGAAGGTGGCCGTTACGTGCAGGTGCTGTGGCAATGGATGGCGGTGGAAGGCTTCACGCCAAACTTCGCCCTGTACCTGGACGGCCTGTCGGTGACCATGCTTGGCGTGGTGGTCGGCGTGGGTTTCCTGATCCACCTGTTCGCCTCCTGGTACATGCGCGGTGAAGCCGGTTACTCGCGCTTCTTCGCCTACACCAACCTGTTCATCGCCAGCATGCTGTTCCTGGTGCTCGGCGATAACCTGTTGTTCCTGTACTTCGGCTGGGAAGGCGTGGGCCTGTGCTCGTACCTGTTGATCGGTTTCTACTACAGCAACCGCAACAACGGCAACGCCGCGCTCAAGGCGTTCATCGTCACCCGCATCGGCGACGTGTTCATGGCCATCGGCCTGTTCATCCTGTTCCAGCAACTGGGTACGCTGAACATCCAGGAACTGCTGGTCAAGGCACCCGAGCACTTCAAGGTCGGTGACTTCTGGATCGTCCTGGCGACCCTGATGCTGCTGGGCGGCGCTGTCGGTAAATCCGCGCAACTGCCGCTGCAAACCTGGTTGGCGGACGCGATGGCTGGCCCTACCCCGGTCTCGGCACTGATCCACGCCGCGACCATGGTGACCGCCGGTGTCTACCTGATCGCCCGTACTCACGGCCTGTTCGCCCTGGCGCCGGACATCCTGCACCTGGTCGGCATCGTCGGCGGTGTGACCCTGGTGCTGGCCGGTTTTGCCGCCCTGGTGCAGACCGACATCAAGCGCATCCTCGCCTACTCGACCATGAGCCAGATCGGCTACATGTTCCTGGCCCTGGGCGTCGGTGCCTGGGAAGGCGCGATCTTCCACCTGATGACCCACGCCTTCTTCAAGGCGCTGCTGTTCCTTGCCTCCGGTGCGGTGATCGTTGCCTGCCACCACGAGCAGAACATCTTCAAGATGGGCGGCCTGTGGAAGAAACTGCCGTTGGCCTACGCCAGCTTCATCGTCGGCGGCGCGGCCCTGGCGGCCCTGCCACTGGTCACCGCCGGTTTCTACTCCAAGGACGAGATCCTCTGGGAAGCGTTCGCCAGCGGTAACCAGGGTCTGCTCTACGCGGGCCTGGTGGGTGCGTTCATGACCTCGCTGTACACCTTCCGCCTGATCTTCATCGCGTTCCACGGTGAAGCCAAGACCGAAGCCCACGCCGGCCACGGCATTGCCCACTGGCTGCCGCTGTCGGTGCTGATCGTGCTGTCGACCTTCGTCGGCGCCATGATCACCCCACCGCTGGCCGATGTGCTGCCGCAAAGCGTCGGCCATGCCGGCGGCGAAGCCAAGCACAGCCTGGAAATCGCCTCGGGCGCCATCGCCCTGGCGGGTATCCTGCTGGCTGCCCTGCTGTTCCTCGGCAAGCGTCGCTTCGTCACGGCAATCGCCAATAGCGGCATCGGGCGTTTCCTCTCGGCCTGGTGGTTCGCCGCCTGGGGCTTCGACTGGATCTACGACAAACTGTTCGTCAAGCCATACCTTGCGATCAGCCACATTCTGCGCAAAGACCCGCTCGACCAGACCATTGGCCTGATCCCGCGCATGGCCAAGGGCGGCCACACTGCCCTGAGCCGTACCGAGACCGGTCAACTGCGTTGGTATGCGGCTTCCATGGCGGCTGGCGCCGTGCTGGTTATCGGCGCCATCGTGCTGGTAGCGGTCTGATATGAACCTTGCGAACTTGCGAAAGGAAACGAGCCCGTCATGATTCTGCCCTGGCTAATCCTGATCCCCTTCATCGGCGGCCTGCTGTGCTGGATCGCGGAGCGCTCCAGCTCCACGCTCCCGCGCTGGATTGCGCTGCTGACCATGTCCCTGGAACTCGCGCTCGGCCTCTGGCTGTGGGCGACCGGCGACTATTCATTTGCACCGGCCCCTGGCGCCGATCCAACCTGGGCGCTTGAGTTCAAGCACGCCTGGATCGCGCGCTTCGGCATCAGCGTGCACCTGGCCCTCGACGGCCTGTCGTTGCTGATGATCCTGCTGACCGGCCTGCTGGGTATCCTCTCGGTGCTCTGCTCCTGGAAAGAGATCCAGCGTCACGTCGGTTTCTTCCACCTGAACCTGATGTGGATCCTGGGCGGCGTCGTCGGCGTGTTCCTGGCGCTGGACCTGTTCATGTTCTTCTTCTTCTGGGAAATGATGCTGGTGCCGATGTACTTCCTCATCGCGCTCTGGGGTCACAGTTCTTCGGACGGCAAGAAAACCCGGATCTACGCGGCGACCAAGTTCTTCATCTTCACCCAGGCTTCCGGCCTGATCATGTTGGTGGCGATCCTTGGCCTGGTCCTGGTGAACTTCAACAACACCGGCGTGATTACCTTCAACTACGCCGACCTGTTGAAAGTGCAGATGTCCAAGACCACCGAGTACGTGCTGATGCTCGGCTTCTTCATCGCCTTCGCGGTGAAGCTGCCGGTGGTGCCGTTCCACTCCTGGCTGCCGGACGCCCACGCCCAGGCGCCGACCGCAGGTTCCGTGGACCTGGCGGGTATCCTGCTGAAGACGGCGGCCTACGGCCTGTTGCGCTTCGCCCTGCCGCTGTTCCCCAATGCCTCGGCCGAGTTCGCGCCGATTGCCATGACCCTGGGCCTGATCGGGATTTTCTACGGTGCGTTCCTGGCGTTCGCCCAGAGCGACATCAAGCGCCTGATCGCCTTCTCCAGCGTTTCGCACATGGGCTTCGTGCTGATCGGGATCTACTCCGGCAGCCAACTGGCCCTGCAAGGCGCGGTGATCCAGATGCTCGCCCACGGCCTGTCGGCCGCGGCGCTGTTTATCCTCAGCGGTCAGTTGTACGAGCGCCTGCACACCCGGGACATGCGTGAGATGGGCGGCATCTGGTCGCGCATCGCCTACTTGCCGGCCATCAGCCTGTTCTTCGCGGCCGCTTCCCTGGGCCTGCCGGGTACCGGCAACTTCGTCGGCGAGTTCCTGATCCTGATCGGCTCGTTCGTCAGTGCCCCATGGATCACGGCGATTGCCACCTCCGGCCTGGTGTTCGGTTCGGTCTACTCGCTGATCATGATCCACCGCGCCTACTTCGGTCCGGCCAAGTCGGATGAAGTGTTGCGTGGCATGGACGGTCGCGAACTGATCATGGTGCTCGGCCTTGCGGTGCTGCTGGTTTACCTCGGCGTCTACCCGCAACCGTTCCTCGACACCTCTGCCGCCACGATGCATGGCGTGCAGCAGTGGCTCGGCACCGCCTTCTCTCAACTCGCTTCGGCCCGGTAAGAGCGCTATGGAATTCACGATTCAACACTTTATCGCGCTTGCGCCGCTGTTGATCACCAGCGCCACGATCATCGTGGTGATGCTGGCGATCGCCTGGCGGCGCAATCACTCACAGACCTTCCTGCTGTCGGTGGCGGGGCTGAACCTGGCCTTGCTGTCGATCTTGCCGGCCTTGAAAGTCGCGCCACTGGCGGTCACGCCGCTGATCCAGATCGACAGCTTCGCCTGCCTCTACATGGCGTTGATCCTGGTCGCCACCCTGGCCTGCGTCACCCTCGCCCACGCCTACCTCGGCGATGGCGGTTCGGGTTACCCGGGCAACCGCGAAGAACTGTACCTGCTGATCCTGATGGCCGCCGCCGGTGGCCTGGTCCTGGTCAGCGCGCAGCACCTGGCCAGCCTGTTCATCGGCCTGGAACTGCTGTCGGTACCGGTCTACGGCCTGGTGGCCTACGCCTTCTTCAACAAGCGCTCCCTGGAAGCCGGCATCAAGTACATGGTGTTGTCGGCGGCCGGCTCCGCGTTCCTGTTGTTCGGCATGGCCCTGCTCTACGCCGAAGCCGGCACCCTGAGCTTCGTCGGCATCGGCCAGGCCCTGGCCGCCACCGGCCTGCCTAGCCCGATCGCGCAACTGGGCCTGGGCATGATGCTGATCGGCCTGGCGTTCAAGCTGTCGCTGGTCCCGTTCCACCTCTGGACCCCGGACGTCTACGAAGGCGCCCCGGCGCCCGTGGCGGCGTTCCTTGCCACTGCGTCGAAAGTGGCGGTGTTCGCAGTGATGGTGCGGTTGTTCCAGATCTCGCCAGTGGCCAGCAGCGGTGTGCTGAGCAACGTGCTGACCATCATCGCCATCGCGTCGATCCTGTTCGGTAACCTGCTGGCACTGACCCAGAGCAACCTCAAGCGTCTGCTGGGTTACTCGTCCATCGCCCACTTCGGCTACCTGCTGATCGCCCTGATCGCCAGCAAGGGCCTGGCCGTGGAAGCCATCGGCGTGTACCTGGTCACCTACGTGATCACCAGCCTCGGCGCCTTCGGCGTGATCACCCTGATGTCCTCGCCGTACAACGGCCGCGACGCCGACGCCTTGTACGAATACCGCGGCCTGTTCTGGCGCCGTCCGTACCTGACCGCCGTGCTGACGGTGATGATGCTGTCCCTGGCTGGCATCCCGCTGACCGCCGGCTTCATCGGCAAGTTCTACATCATCGCCACCGGCGTCGAGGCTCACCAATGGTGGCTGGTCGGCTCCCTGGTGCTGGGCAGCGCCATCGGCGTGTTCTACTACCTGCGCGTCATGGTCACCCTGTACCTGATGGAACCGAACCTGCGTCGCCACGATGCCGAGTTGCACTGGGAACAAAAGGCAGGCGGCGTGATGCTGCTGGCCATCGCCGTATTGGCATTCTTCCTGGGTGTGTACCCGCAGCCGTTGCTGACGTTGGTTCAGCAGGCTGGGTTGACGGGTTGATTGCCTGAGCGTCACCGAACAAAAATGCCCGTTTCGAGAGATGCGGGCATTTTTTTTGAGCAGGATTCGAGTGATCAAAAACCGTGGCGAGGGAGCTTGCTCCCGCTAGGCTGCGCAGCAGCCTCGATCAGCTCAACACGGACCATCGGGTAAACGATCGTTACGACTGCTACGCAGCCGAGCGGGAGCAAGCTCCCTCGCCATGGGTTGGTGTTTTTTCTGAAAGTGAGACGGTTTCTTATTACATCTGATAGTTTGCCGCAGAGAATATCGACAACAATCATCTACGATCATCCTTCAGAAGCGACTGCCTCAGAAGACAGGGCGTGTACCGTCAACTGCAATAGAGAAATCCGCCATGACAGCCACCACGAAAACCCGGTCGGTTACAGCTCACGTCCCGGTGCACCTGGCCGAAAAAGTCGACTTGATGGCCGAACGCCTCGGGCGCTCCAAGGATTGGATCGTTAAACAAGCGCTATCTGCCTGGATAAACCAGGAAGAGGAACACAGTCTCCTGACTCATGAGGCCTTGGCCGATGTTGACACTGGCCGAGTGATTGACCACCAGGCAGTCCAGGCTTGGGCCGATAGTCTCAACGGGGATCGATAACTTCGGCTCGACCAACCTGACTGCCAAAGCGCAGTGGCCTTTCCATTTGGTGATCGGCTGAGATGTATGTCGATTCGAACGCGCCGTGGCAGGCCATCAGCGCAAACTGCAACGCATTTTCCCCCCGGCTCATGCAGCTTGCACGACGCTGAAAATCAAGAACGCTTCAACCCATTGTTTTTAAAGCGTTTTAAAACCCGTCTCGGCTGGCACAGCTCATGCAATTCAGCTCTTACGCGGCGTCGGCGCTCGAAGCCTGCCCGCATCCGTGAATTGCCGAGGAGCTTCCCATGAATGCCATCGATCTGTTGAAAGCCGACCATGAGCGCGTCAAAGCCATCTTGACTCAACTGAGCGAGTCGACCGAGCGCGCTGTGAAAAAACGCACCGACCTGTTGGCGAAACTGGAAATGGAAATTTCCATCCACACTCGCCTGGAAGAAGAAATTCTTTATCCGGCGTTCAAGCAAGCCGGTGGCAAGGACGAGGCTGAAATGTACTACGAGGCCAAGGAAGAACACCGCACCGTCGACTCGTTGGTGCTGCCGGACCTGAAAACCACCGATCCAACCCAGCCGGAATTCGCCGGTCGGGTGAAAGTGGTCAAGGAACTGCTTGAGCACCACATCGAAGAAGAAGAAAAGGAAATGTTCCCCCACGCGAAAAAACTGCTGGGTAAGGCCAAGCTGGACGCCTTGGGCGCGGAAATGGAAACCATGAAAGCGCAGTACAAAAAAGAACTGAGCAGCGCCAACCTCGCCGCCTGATCAAAGCGCCAGATGCTTCAGCCGTCATGTGGCGGCTGAATGCGTTGCGCCGCTTTATTGCATTTGTTCGCGCAAGAATTCCACCAACGCCTGCACTGGGCGTGCACTTTGCCGATGCTGGGGATACACCGCCGAGAGCGCCAGCGGTTCGGTCTCGAAGCCTTCCAGGACCTTGATCAGCCGACCATCCCTCAAGGCATCGCCGAGGATGAAAGCGGGCAGATAGGTGATGCCCATGCCGGCAATGGCCGCGTCCCTGAGTAAATCACCGTTATTGGCGCGCATGCGCCCCGTGACCTCCAGCGTCAATGGTTTGCCCGCCCCCGCGAAACGCCACTGCACCTGACGGCTGTGACCGTAGGGCAGGCAGTCATGGTTGCGCAGGTCCTCAGGCCGCGCGGGTGTGCCTTTTTGCGCCAGGTAGGTGGGGCTGGCGCAATACACCCGTTCGATGGTCGCGATGCGCCGGGCAATCAGGGTCGAATCCTCCAGCACGCCGATGCGCAGCGCCAGGTCATAGCCCTCCCCCAACAGATCCACCGAACGGTCGCTCAGGTCCACCTCGACGCTGACGCCCGGATAGCGTTGCAGGAACAGCGGCAACAGGCTGCCCAGGTGCGCCACAGCGAAGGACAGCGGTGCGCTGAGGCGAATCGTGCCGCGGGGCTCGCTGGTCTGGCCGCTGATGCCCTGCTCCACTTGTTCGACGTCATTGAGCAGGCGCAGCGCCGCTTCGTAGTAACGCTGGCCCAACGGGGTGACGTCCAGCCGGCGGGTCGAGCGATTGAGCAAGCGCACGCCCAGGCGCTGCTCCAGTGCCATGAGCTTGCGACTGACGAACTGCTTGGACAGCCCGAGCTTGTCCGCGGCGGCGGTGAAACTGCCTGACTCCATGACCTGGGCAAAGATGCGCATTTCTTCGAAGGGGTTCATTGTCATTCCTGGGGTGGACAGTCAGGGAGATGAGTTGGGCATTGTGGGTGGAGCAAGGCAGGTTGGAAAGGTGTTGGATGGGCTGACGCCATCGCGAGCAAGCTCGCTCCCACAGTGATTACAGAACCTGAATACACCTCAAACCCTGTGGGAGCGAGCTTGCTCGCGATAGCGGTGGTTCGGTTTGCAAGGGTTTAATGCCCTGCACAAAAACGCCCGCACAAGGCGGGCGTCATACAACATGAACCGCTTACTTGGCCGTCAGCGCCGAGTAGCTGTTCATCAGGTTGCGGTAGTTCGGAATGCGCTGGGACAGCAGGTTGCCCAGGCCTTCGATGTCGTTGCGCCAGTCGCGGTGCAGCTCACAGGCCACCGAGAACCAGTTCATCATCTGCGCGCCGGCGGCCGTCATGCGCACCCAGGCGGCTTGTTGCACGGTTTCGTTGAAGGTACCCGAAGCGTCGGTGACGACGAACACGTCGAAGCCTTCAGCCAGAGCCGATAAGGTCGGGAATGCCACGCAGACGTCGGTGACCACGCCGGCGATGATCAGTTGCTTGCGGCCGGTGGCCTTGATTGCCTTGACGAAATCTTCGTTGTCCCAGGCGTTGATCTGGCCTGGACGCGGGATGTACGGCGCGTCCGGGAACATTTCCTTGAGTTCCGGCACGATCGGGCCGTTGGGGCCTTGTTCGAAGCTGGTGGTCAGGATGGTCGGCAGTTCAAAGAACTTCGCCAGGTCGGCCAAGGCCAACACGTTGTTCTTGAACTCGTTGGGCGAGAAGTCCTGGACCAGGGAAATCAGACCGGTCTGGTGATCGACCAGCAGGACGACCGCGTCGTCTTTGTTCAGACGGTTGTAGGCGGGAACGTTGCTCATGGGGTGACTCCTTTGGGATGGATGTATTGAAAGCCAATGTGGGAGCGAGCCTGCTCGCGATGACGGTATGTCAGCTTGCGGCGATGTCGGATGTGCCGACGCCTTCGCGAGCAGGCTCGCTCCCACAAGGGGAGAATCGGTGTGTTAGTCAAAAGGCAAAGCAGGAACAGCCAAACGCGCCCCAGAAACCCTGGAAATCGCTGACCGGAACGTTCGACAATCGCGCCCGTTCGTGGCTATGGGAATGCACCTTGCACGGACCGCTGCACTGGTGGACTTGCGCCTGCAGCGGTGAGGCCGGGCGCCAGTGCCCCGGGACCTTGACCACGGGCGACCAGTCCGGCAGCACCGGGACGCTGGCTGGGCCGAGTTTTTCGAAGTCGCCAGCGGCGTACACCACTTTGCCGTCCACTACGGTCAGCACCGACTCGATCCACTTGATGGCTTCTTCCTCGACGCTGAAGAAGTCCGCGCTCAGGGCCGCCAGGTCCGCCAGTTGGCCGACCTTGATCTGGCCTTTCTTGCCCTGCTCCGACGAGAACCAGGCACTGCCGTGGGTGAACAACTCCAGCGCGGTCAGGCGCGGCAAGCCCTCTTCGTGCAACGACAGGCCACCGACGGTGCGGCCACTGACCATCCAGTACAACGAAGTCCACGGGTTGTAGCTCGACACGCGGGTGGCGTCGGTGCCGGCGCCCACCGGCACGCCTTCGGCGAGCATGCGCTTGATCGGCGGCGTGGCTTCGGCGGCCTTGGCGCCGTAGCGATCCACGAAGTATTCGCCCTGGAAGGCCATGCGGTCCTGGATCGCAATACCACCGCCCAGTGCCCGCACACGCTCGATGTTTTTCGGCGTGATGGTTTCGGCGTGGTCAAAAAACCACGGCAGGCCATTGAACGGAATGTCGCGATTGACCTTCTCGAACACGTCGAGCATGCGGCTGATGGATTCGTCGTAGGTGGCGTGCAGGCGGAACGGCCAGCGCTGCTCCACCAGGTGACGCACCACCGGCTCCAGGTCCTGCTCCATGCCCGGCGGCAGGTCCGGGCGCGGTTCGAGGAAGTCTTCGAAGTCCGCCGCCGAGAACACCAACATTTCCCCGGCGCCGTTGTGCCGCAGGAAATCGTCGCCCTGGTGCAGCTTGACGCTGCCGGTCCAGTTCTTGAAATCGGTGAGTTCTTCCTTGGGCTTCTGGGTGAACAGGTTGTAGGCGATGCGCACCGTCAACTGCTGCTCGCGGGCCAACTGCTCGATGACCTCGTAGTCGTCCGGGTAGTTCTGGTAGCCGCCGCCGGCGTCGATGGCGCTGGTCAGGCCCAGGCGATTGAGTTCGCGCATGAACTGGCGGGTGGAGTTGACCTGGTATTCCAGCGGCAACTTCGGCCCTTTCGCCAGCGTCGAATACAGGATCATCGCGTTGGGCCGCGCCACCAGCATGCCGGTGGGCTCGCCCTTGCTGTCGCGTACGATCTCGCCACCCGGCGGGTTCGGCGTGTCGCGGGTGTAGCCGGCGACACGCAGCGCGGCGCGGTTGAGCAAGGCGCGGTCATACAGGTGCAACACGAACACGGGCGTATCGGGGGCGGCCTGGTTGAGTTCTTCCAGGGTCGGCATGCGCTTTTCGGCGAACTGGAATTCGTTCCAGCCGCCCACCACGCGAACCCATTGCGGCGTTGGCGTGCGGTCGGCCTGGTCCTTGAGCATGCGCAAGGCATCGGCCAACGACGGCACGCCTTCCCAACGCAGCTCCAGATTGTAGTTCAAGCCACCCCGTATCAGGTGCAGGTGCGAGTCGTTGAGACCGGGAATGACGGTGCGGCCCTTGAGGTCGATGACCTGGGTACCGCTGCCGCGCAGGGCCATGGCCTCGGCGTCGGTGCCCACGGCGACGAAGCGGCCCTGGCTGATAGCGACCGCACTGGCGCGGGGCTTCTCGCGATCGACGGTGTGGAATTGGCCATTGAACAGAATCAGGTCGGCGTTCATCGGATTTCCTTGTGAAGAGGAAGAAGCAAGGGACAGGCGTGGCCAGAAGGCCGCCGCCGCGCTGAGCAAGGACCCGGCGGCGAGCAATTGGCGGCGCAGCGGATCGGTTGGGTCGTCCTTATTGGCCATGACCGGGCTCCAAGTGTTCGTGGGTTGTGGAAGCTTCCAGCCACGGCGCGAACAGCCGGGTCGCCAGCGGCATGCACACGTACACCACCGAGAGCACGATGGTCACGGTGATCAAAAACGTGGCG
Organism: Pseudomonas sp. LARHCG127; assembly: GCF_052871455.1. Classification (NCBI taxonomy): domain Bacteria; kingdom Pseudomonadati; phylum Pseudomonadota; class Gammaproteobacteria; order Pseudomonadales; family Pseudomonadaceae; genus Pseudomonas; species Pseudomonas sp. LARHCG127. The sequence continues at coordinate 277,477 of NZ_JBIXJT010000001.1, read as the reverse complement.
ACCACGTAGTTGGACAGAAAGGCATTGAGTTGCAGCAACGGGCCCCAGAGCAACGGCACCAGCAAGGTGTGCGGCAGGATGACCAGCAGCGTCACCACCGATTGCTTCCAGCGCGGCGGTGGCGTGGCGGCATCGGCCAACGGGGCGAACCAGAATTCCTTGTGCGAACCGACCTCGATCTGATCACCGTCGGCCAACAGTGGCGCAGCCTCGGCCACCAATTCACGCCGCTCGGGGGAGTCCAGCCAGCGCTGCATGGCTTCGGTGGAGCGAAAACGCAGCACGCAGGTAAACAATGACAATCCGTCCTGCTTGCCCCGCACAACGTCGACGCCCAGATGGCCCGGCCACTGGCCGGCCACGGTGACGATGCGCCGCAACCAGGCCTCATAGGCATCGTTCTGCCCGGCTTTGATTCGGTGCTTGACCACCAAGGTGACGATTTCATCGAAACCGGGTACCGCCGGGCTCGCGGTGGATCCGAGGGTTTGGGACTCAGGCATGACGCAGCACTCCATCAAAACGCGCGTTCAGCGCCAGGCGTCCAGGGCCGGCAATGAACACGCTGGTAAATACAATCAACAGCAACCAGCCAAACTGGCCTTCTTCCAGGCTCCACTGCGGGTGCACCACCAGCAGCGCCACGGCCAGCAGGAACAGGATCGGCAGGCACGCCAGGCGCACCAGCACACCGGCCATGATCAACAGCGGACACAGCACCTCGGCGAAAATCGCCAGGACCAGGGTCGGCGCGGCGCCGAGGTGGAACGGGTCTTCGATGCGGGTCAGCTCGGCGTTGTAGTTCAAGAGCTTCGGCAAGCCATGGACCCACAGCAAAAACAACCCGCCGCTCAGGCGCAGGAACAACAAGCCCAGGTCCTGCAACGGGCGCTCATCGGTCAGGTTCATCGGTGGGCTCCGTCCGCGGCCGCAGCGGCCGGCAGTGGTTGCGACATGTGGCTGGCGATGCGCGAACGCAGCCAGCGTTCGGCCGGGTCGTTGTCATGCACGCCGCTCCAGACCATCGACAGTTCGGCGGCGTTGATCTCGAACGGCGGGTCCTCGGCGCGCAACGCGCAGCCTTCCACCAGCGCGCAGGCGGCGTAGTCGGGCACGGTGGCGATCAGCTCGGTGCCCGCCAACAATGCTCGCAGCCCGCTGAATTGCGGCACCGCCAGCACCACTTTGCGGCTCCGGCCGATGCGGGCCAGGTCCAAGTCGATGTTGCCGCTCAGGTCGCCCGAAAACGAAACCATGGCGTGGGGCCGCGAGCAGTATTCGTCCAGGGTCAGCGGCCCCGGGCGCTTGTCGCCGCGCAAGACCTTGCAGGGAATGTCTCGCAGTTTCTTACGCTTGGCATTGGCCGGCAGGTCGGTGGTGTAGCTGACGCCGACGCTGATTTCACCACTGGCCAGCAGCGAGGACATCAGCAGGAAATTGGCCCGGCGCACCACCACGATGATCCCCGGCGCTTCTTCGCGCAGTTGGCTCAGCAGCGGAGGAAACAGGCCGAATTCGGCATCGTCGGACAGACCGATGCGAAACACGTCGCAACTGGTGGACGGATCGAACGCCTTGGCCCGGCTGACCGCGCCGGAGATGGTGTCCATGGCCGGTTGCAGCTCTCGCAGGATCGCCAGGGCCCGCGGCGTCGGTTCCATGCCGCGACCGTGACGGATCAGCAACGGATCGTCGAACAGATCCCGCAACCGCCCCAGCGCCGCACTCACCGCCGGCTGGCCCATGAACAGCTTTTCGGCGACGCGGGTCAGGTTTTTCTCGAACATCAGCGCCTCGAAGATCACCAGCAGGTTCATGTCGAGACGGCGTAAATCGTTGCGGTTCATGGGGGTTGTTCCTGTTGAATGCCAAACCTGTGGGAGCGAGCTTGCTCGCGATAGCGGTGGGTCAGCTTGCATCGATGTTGAATGTAATGACTCCATCGCGAGCAAGCTCGCTCCCACAGGTGTGTGGTTTGATCAACCCTGGATGAACGCCAACAGGTCCGCGTTCAAGCGGTCCTTGTGGGTATCGGTCAGGCCATGGGGCGCGCCCGGGTAGACCAGCAACTGCGCGTTCTTGAGCAACTGGGCAGCGGCAATGCCGGCCGCCTCGATGGGGACCATCTGATCGTCATCGCCGTGCACCACCAAGGTCGGCACGTCGATGTTGCGCAGGTCTTCGGAAAGATCGGTCTCCGAGAACGCCTTGATGCAGTCGTAAGTGTTCTTGTGGCCGGCCTGCATGCCTTGCATCCAGAACCAGTCGATCATGCCTTGGGAGACCTTGGCGCCCGGGCGGTTGGCGCCGAAAAACGCGCTGGCCACGTCTTTGTATAGCTGAGAACGGTCGGCCAGGGAGGCTTGGCGGAAACCGTCGAACACTTCGACCGGCAAGCCACCAGGGTTGGCCGCGGTCCTGAGCATCAACGGCGTCACCGCCGAGATCAGGCCGAGCTTGGCGACGCGGGCCGCGCCATGGCGGCCGATGTAGCGCGCCACTTCACCACCGCCCGTGGAGAAGCCGATCAACACCGCGTCTTTCAAGTCCAGCCGTTCGATCAGCTCAGCCAGGTCATCGGCGTAGGTGTCCATGTCGTTGCCGTCCCAGGGTTGGCTGGAGCGCCCGTGTCCACGGCGGTCGTGGGCGATCACCCGGTAGCCGTTGGACGCCAGGAACATCATCTGCCCTTCCCAACTGTCCGAGTTCAGCGGCCAGCCGTGGCTCAAGACCACCGGTTGGCCAGTGCCCCAATCCTTGTAGTAAATCTCGGTGCCGTCGCGGGTGATGAAGGTGCTCATGACAGGGTTCCTTGAGGTGGGTGGATCGCTTCATGGTCCGGCCGTAGGGGACGTTTGCGTGAGTTAAACGTTGTTAATTTTTTCGGAACGGCGGTGTTAAAAACCCGCTTTTGTGGCGAGGGAGCTTGCTCCCGCTGGGCTGCGCAGCAGCCCCAGAACTGTCACCTCGGAGTGTCAGATTGGTTGGGAGGTGGGGCCTTTGGGGCCGCTTCGCGGCCCAGCGGGAGCAAGCTCCCTCGCCACAGGTTCGGCGTCTGGAAGGCCGGGAGTAGAGCCTGCGCCGTTGCGCTTGAAGCCAAACCTGAGGAATATGCTCGGGTAAAGCCCGGGCATCGGGACCAGAACATTGAGAGCACCATGAGCCACTACCTCAGCCTGCCCGTCGAACAGACGGTGCACTTCGGCCCTTACCGGGTCCATCCGCGCCAGCGCCTGGTGCTGGAGGGCGAGCAACCGTTGCGCCTGGGGCGGCGGGCCGTGGAGATCCTGCTGGTGTTGCTCGAACACGCTGGCGAGGTGGTGAGCAAGCAGCAACTGATCGCCCGGGTCTGGCCCAGAAGCGTGGTGGAAGACACCAACCTGCGCGTACACGTCGCAGCCCTGCGCAAGGCCCTCGGGGACGGCCAGGCCGGGCAGCGCTACATCGTCACCGTGGCGCAGCGCGGCTACAGCTTCGTCGCGCCGCTGGCTTTCGAATCCCTTGACCCATTGGCGCGCATCCCCCATCCGTCCCTGGCGCGCAACCTGCCACTGCAGCGCACGCGCCTGATCGGCCGCCAGGCCCTGGTGGAAAACCTGGTGGCCCAGCTGCCGCGAAAACGCTTCATTACCCTGGTCGGCACCGGCGGCATCGGCAAGACCACCGTTGCCCTGCGGGTCGCTGAACGGCTGATCGGCCATTACCGTGACGGCACCCACCTGCTGGACCTGGCGTCGCTCAACGACGCGGCCATGATCGCTCCCAACCTCTGTGCGTTGCTCGACCTGCCCCTGCAGGACGGCGATCCGCTGGACACCCTCGCCCGACAGCTCAAGGAACGGCATCTGTTGCTGGTGCTCGACAACTGCGAGCACCTGATCGACGCCATCGCCCAGCTCAGCGAAACCTTGCTACGTGGTGCCCCTCACCTGCACATCCTGGCCACCAGCCGCGAAGGCCTGCGCGCCGAAGGTGAACACATGCAGCGCCTGGACGCCCTGGCGTTCCCGCCCCGTGAAATGCCCATCGAGGGTTATCCCGCCCTGGAGTACCCGGCACTGCAACTGTTTGCCGAGCGTGCGATGGCCAGCCGTGACGACTTCGAACTGACCGACCGCGAGGTGCCGTTGGTGATCGACATCTGCCAGCGTCTGGACGGCATTCCCCTGGCCATCGAGCTGGCCGCCGGACAACTTGGCCGCTTCACCCTGGAGGCGCTTCACCGACACCTGCAAGACAGCGTCGCCCTGCTCCACAACGACACCGGCGCCGCACCGCGCCAGCAGACCCTGCGCGCCACGCTGGACTGGAGCTTCGCGCTGCTCACGGCCTGCGAGCAGACCTGCCTGCGGCGGCTGGCGGTGTTCATGGGCAGTTTCAACCTGGCCTCGGCCGCGGCAGTGATCGTCGGCCAGCATGTCGCACCCGAACAGGTGCTGGTATCGATCAGCCAGTTGGTCGCCAAGTCATTGCTCAACGTCGAGATCGGCGATGAAGAGGTGCGCTATCGCCTGCTGGACACCACCCGCCGCTATGCCTTGGAAAAACTCGCCGAAGCCGGGGAACTGACGGCCAGCCAGGAACGCCACGCCGAACGCTGCCTGGCGCTCATGGGACAAGCGGAAAGCGATTGGGAAAACACCCCCACCCGATTGTGGATCGCCCGCTACGCCGACTATCGCGATGACATCCGCGCCGCGCTCGACCGAGGCCTGGGCCCGCAGGGTTCTCACGCCGTGGCGATTCGCCTGACTGCTCGCACCCTGCCCCTCTGGCAGGAACTGTCGCTGCTCAAGGAACACGGCCTCTACGTCAACCGGGCGCTGAACTTGCTGCGGGCCAGCCCCAATCCCTGCCCACGCTTGACCCTGGCCCTGGAACTGGCCCACGCCAGTTTCAACTACCACACCGAGGGCGGTACGCCGGCCACCGTGCGGGCCTTCGCCACCGCCCGGCAGTTGGCCCGGCAATGCCAGGACCTGGCCGGCGAGCTGCGGGCCGTGTCCGGGCAAATGACCGTCGACCTCAGCTGCGGCCGCTACCAACAGGCCTTGGACCACAGCCTGGATTTCGATCGGTTGGGTTTGCAGGGCGACCCGACCCTGTCCTTGAGCGCTCTACGCCTGCGGGTGCTGGCACTGCATTTCACCGGTGACCAGGGCGCGGCGCGGCATGAAGCCGAGCAAGTGATCCAGCGCCTGGCCCAGAGCGGCCACCTCAGCCGCTTCAGTCACGGCTTCGGCGTGCAATACGACCAGAGCGTGGCGGCGCTGACGATTCTGGCGCGGATCCTCTGGCTACAAGGTTTTGCCGAGAAAGCCCGGCGCACCGCCAACCTGGCGTTGCAGATTGCCCTGCAGATCAATCACGGCATTTCGATCTGCTACACCCTGGCACTCACCGGTTGCGTGATCGCCCACTACAACGGCGATCATTCAACCACGCGGGAAAGGCTCGATCTGTTGAAGCAGCAGGCGAAGAAACATTCGGTGATGCTGTTCCATGACTGGGCCTGCCATTACGCCTGCGTATTGGATGGTGAGACGCTGGAGACGAGTGCGACAAACGGGCTGATCCAGGACATCGTCGTCACCCTGCGTCCTGAGTTGGTCAGCCCGGCGCAACTGGAACGGGCCCGCACGGGTACTGCGGGCTGGTGTTCGGCGGAGATCCTGCGGGCCGGCGCCGAAACCTTGCTGGCGCGGAACGAGCCGTCCCTGGAGGAAACCGCCGAAGCGCAACTGCTGGACGCCATGGCCGTGGCCCGTCGTCATCAAGCCCTGGCCTGGGAACTGCGCAGCGCGACCTCCCTGGCCCGCTTGTGGCAACGTCAAGGGCAGGTGCATGCCGCGCAGGAACTGCTCGGGCCGGTCTACCGCCGCTTCAGCGAGGGCTTCGACACTCCCGATCTATTGGAAGCCGACGCGCTGCTCCAAACGCTGACTCGCCGGTTGGGGCCGTGAACGCCGCGCCCCCCAGGCACCTTGCAGTACGTAACGCCGATGGAACACAGGCCACTGACCACTGCGCCGCAGTTTGTCCATGGCGTAGGCGCGAGTGGTGTGCAGCAGTCGAAATCGCCCGCCCTCAGCCAACGGCTCGACCATCAGCAGTGACACGCTCGCCAACCGCAACAGCAACCTGGGCACCTGCCCGACATTCAGTTCAGCGCAACTGATCACGGCCTGCGCCGCCTTGAGCGTAAACGGTCCCTCGAACACCGCCAGGCGCTGGAACGCGGTTCGTTCGTCAGCGCTCAAACGCTCGACACTCGAATCCAGCACCGCCTCCAGGCTACGATGCCGGGCCACTGCGGTACGCCGCCCATGGCTCAAGAGGGACAAACCGTAGTCCAACTGTTCGAGCACCCCAGCCACCCCCAAGGCGTCGACCTGGGCCGCCGCCAATTCCAGTGCCAGCGGCAAGCCGTCCAGGCGCTGGCAAATCTGGGCGAGGATCAGCCAGTCGCGGCCATGGGGCTTGAAATCCTGCTGCCGGGCGCCTACCCGCTCAATCAGCAACTGCACCGCCGGGCATGCCACGATCTGGTGCTCCGGCTCGAGGGGCGACGCCACGGTCAGGCCCGGCAGTGGCACGATTCTTTCGCCCGACAGCTCCAGCGGTTCGCGGCTGCTGCACAACAGCGCCACCCCCGGTGCCGTCACAGCCAACGCCTGGGCCAGTTCCCGACAGGCGCCGAGCACCTGCTCGCAGCCATCGAGCACCAGCAACATCCGGCAGGATTCCAGGCGCCGGCCTAAAGCCCCATGCGCCAGGCCCAGCGCGCCGGCCACCTGAGCCGTCACCTGCGAGGGCTCGCTGATGGCGGCCAGGTCAACGAACCAGGCACCGTCGTCAAAATGTTCAAGCAACAGCTGCGCCGCCCGCAACACCACGGTAGTCTTGCCGACCCCGCCCGGGCCGGTCACGGTGGTCAAGGCTTGACGAGGCACTTGCGCCAACAACCGTCCCAGGATCCTGTCGCGGCCGACCACCGGGCTCAAGCGCGTGGGCAAGTTGTGTCGCTCGGCTGGGGGACCGAACGGCGTCTCGATGTCCTCGTGAACCGCCAGGCAATAGCCTTGTCGTGGATGGTTGAGGATATAGCGCGCGCCGTCCCGCCCGTCGCCGAAGGCCCGCCGCAGCGCCGCAATGTGCACCCGCAGGTTGATGTCTTCCACGACGCTGTCAGGCCAGACGTGGGCGATGAGGGTTTGCTTACTGACATAACGGCCGGCGTGCTCCACCAGCACCTGCAAAACATCCAGGGCGCGACCACCCAATGCGAGTGGCTGGCCGTCACGGGTGACCAGCCGCTGCTGCCGGTAGAAGGCAAACGGACCGAAGCTCACCGCCGGCTCGCTGTCGGGTTTGACGAAACTGTTCATGGGCGATCCAGCGCCGGAAAACCGGTGCGGGCGTCAGCGTGCGGATCACCGAACACGTCTGCCCTGGGCTCCTGCGCATCCTTTCCAAGGGGTTCGCCGTTATCTTGGCAGGCGCACGCCACAGGACAATGCTGGCACAGGGAGCACCACGGACATCACGGTGCCTTGGACGGACACCGACGGCTCAACTGAACTGCTGACGATATTGCACCGGGGTCAGGCCGAGCTTTTCACCAAACAGAAAACGCATGTGCCGCACACTGCCGAAGCCGCTGCGAAACGCCACGGTCTTGAGTGGCAGGTCAGTGGTTTCCAATAACTGACGCGCCCGGTCGATGCGTGCGCCTTGCAGGAACTCCATGGGCGTCATCTTCACTTCCCGGGCAAAGACCCGGGCGAAATGCCGCGCACTCATGGCGGCCAGCGCGGCCATGCGTTCGATGGTGAAGGGCTCTTCCAGGTGCTCCATCACATGATTCTGCACCCGGGTGATGGCCGATTCCTGTGTCGACACCGCCGCCACCGAGGGACTGAACTGCGCCTGCCCACCCTGGCGTTTTATCACCACCAGCAACACCTTGGCCACGTCCAACGCGACTTTGCGGCCATGGTCCTGGGCGACGATGGACAGGGCCAGGTCGATCCCGGCGGTGACGCCGCCCGAGGTAATCAGGCGCCGGTCCTGCAGGAAGATCTTGTCGGTTTCCACCAAGGCCTCGGGGAAACGCTGGACCAGGCGTTCGGTGTAATGCCAATGGGTAGTGACGCGATAACCGTCGAGCAAGCCCGCCTCACCGAGCACAAAGGCGCCGGTGCAGATGGAACCGTAGCGCGTCGCCCGTTGCGCCGCGGCGCGCAGCCAGGTGTGCAGCCCCGGATGCTGGTCGTTATAGGCCCCCGGCCCGCCCGGCACCAACAACACGTCATAGGCCGCCCAGGCTTGGTCGATATGGATATCGGCCTGCACCGCCACGCCGTTGGATGTGCGCAACGGCCCGCGCTCGGTCCCCAGGGTCAGCAGTTGATAACGCTGGTTCGTGTCGAGGTAACGATTGGCGATGGAAAACACCTCCAGCGGCCCGGCCATGTCGAGCAGCAAGAAATCCGGGAACAGCACCATTGCAACGGTTTTCATCAAGAAAGACGCCAAAAAAATCCAGAAACTGTAAGTGCCCCTGTGGGAGCGAGCTTGCTCGCGATAGCGGAGTATCAGCCACATGAGTATTGGCTGACCTGACGCCATCGCGAGCAAGCTCGCTCCCACAGGTTTGTGTAGCGTCAAAGCTTCAGCATTATGTCGAAGCGAAGCATCCGCCGGTAGGCATTCTCCATTGTCCACTCAAAACGGACAGTCTTTCGTTTTCCACCTACTTATTGAATATCTCGGCAACCATTAACCTTCTTCTGAACCCGGCGAACGGCCCCAGCCGCCGCCCAAGACATCAGGAGAATTCATCATGCTGACCCTTCGCAAAGCTTCGGACCGCGGCATCGCTCGCCACGGCTGGCTGACCTCGTTCCACACCTTCTCGTTCGCCAGCTACCGCAACCTCAACGAACAGGGCTTCTCCGACCTGCTGGTCATCAACGACGACCGGGTCGCCGCCGCCAAGGGTTTCGGCCAGCATCCGCACCGGGACATGGAGATCTTTTCCTATGTGCTCGAAGGGGCGCTGGAACACAAGGACACCCTGGGCACGGGCTCGGTCATTCGCCCCGGTGACGTGCAGTTGATGAGCGCTGGCAGCGGCGTGGCCCACAGCGAGTTCAACCACAGCGCGGACGAGCAGGTGCACTTCCTGCAGATCTGGATCGTGCCCGACGTCAGCGGTGCCACACCCCGCTATCAACAGGAGCACTTCAGCCGCGAGCAGAAACTGGGACGCCTGCAATTGATCATCTCCCCGGATGGCGCCGACGGCTCGCTCCAGGTGCGCCAGGACGCGCGGGTCTACGCCGGGTTGTTCGATGGCGAGCAACGCGCCACCCTGACCCTGGCAGCGGATCGTTATGCCTACGTGCATGTCGCCCGGGGCGCTGTCGAGCTTAACGGCGTGCAATTACAGGAAGGGGATGGCGTGCGGGTGCGCGAGGAGCAGGCCCTGACTTTGAGCCATGGCCAGGATGCCGAGGTGCTGGTGTTCGATCTGCGGCCGCAGGAACTGCCGCAGATGCCGTGAAGCACCGTGGGAGAACTGCCACAGATGACATGGATCAACCTCTAACCCCTGTGGGAGCGAGCTTGCTCGCGATGGCGGAGTGTCAGTCACATGAGTATCAACTGACCTGACGCCATCGCGGGCAAGCTCGCTCCCACAATGCACCTCAGACGAAAAACGTCTAAAAAAAGTCAGCCGATGGGTCAAATTCAGGCTTTGATCTAGTGGAGCTACAGCACGCCTCGGACAGCATCATCGTCTAATCTGAACGCGCTCGTCTGTTGCCACGAGGTACGTCGACCTATAAAGTTCCCGAAAATATTTCGTTTCTGACCGACGGTCATTAATACTGCCCAAAGCAAATTGACCCAACGCTAGAGCCTAGGCAAAATGATTTCACTTTGCCACTAATTCTCTCCTGACTTGCTTATTCACGGAAGAAAGCATGAAAACCGCCATATCCTTCGCTTTAATCTCGATTGCGTGCAGTGCGACCGCGGACGTCCAGAACATCAAATACCTATACGATGATTCGGATGCCGTGTACTCCATCGTCTCGTCTGTCGACAGCGGTTCAGCCATCCAGGCCACCGTGCAGAGAAAGGGCACTTACTTCACCAACTACACGAAACTGGAACTCGACTGTGCCAGCCGCAATGTACGGCACATGGGCATGTACAACAGTCTCGCAGGGGTGGAGGAAGCCGAGTTCGACCAGATGCAAGGACGAATCATCGACGGCTCGATCGCCGACGAAGTCGGCAAGACGCTGTGCAAGGAGACGACCTTGACCGCATCGCAAGCCGCTCCGCAAACCGAAGACCTGCCTACCGAAACACAAACCGACGATAACAGCTGATTTGTGTCGGTGACGCGGGAGCTGTGTGGGAGCAAGGCTTGCTCCACCTGGCTCCCGCACAGCTCCGGCAACGCCCTCTCCCCGCCCTAGATATTCATCTCTGATCAACCAGCGCCTTCATCGCAAGGCTTGCTTGCGCTCCGATTTCGAACGGTAGCTGCCAGGCGGTACACCGAAGAAATCCCGAAAACGACGCTGGAAGTGCGGCGAACTGACGAAACCTGTCGCCACGGCGATTTCGGTCACGGACCGATTGGTCTGCTGGATGAGTTGGCGCGCGCGCGTCAGGCGCAGCTCCAGGTAATAACGTGTAGGGGTCGCACCGAGAAAACTGCAGAAACGCCGCTCCAACTGGCGCTTGGAAATCTTTACGCACGCCGCCAGCTCATCGATGGTCAAGGGCTCTTCTACGTTCTGCCACATCAGTTCCAACGCCAACTTGAGGCTTTCCGGCAGCGTCGGGTCGGTCTCGACAAAAACCGGCGGCAGGTCTGTCGCATCCTCGCCGGACTCATCGCAACGCAGGATTTCCTCGATAGCCCCCACCAACATCGCCCCGCCCGTCTGGCGGATCAACTGGAGCATCATGCGCAGCGAACTGTTGGCACCCGCGCAACTGACCCGCTCCCGGTCAACCACATAGGCTCGATTGGACACCTTCACATGGGGGAACACCTCCGCCATCATGGCGCGGCTTTCGGGGTGAACAGCGCACTCGAAACCATCCAGCAGATTGGCATCCGCCACAAAGAAGGCACCGTTCCACAGCCCGCCCAGGATCGCCCCGGACGTTGCATTGGCCCGCAGCTTGCGGCGCAGCAAGGGATGGCCTTGCAACTTCACGCGAAAGCCCCCGGCAACGATCAGCACATCCTGGTTTTCCGGTATCTGCGCCAGTTCGATGTCCGTCGAGATGACAATGCCCAGGTCGCTCGTCACCTGCCCACCCGACACCCCCACCGTCAGCACCTCGTAGAGGGGCATGTCGCTCATCAGGTTGGCGGTCACCAGCGCGTCCACGGCGCCGGTGAAAGACATCATCGAGAAGTTGTCCATCAATACAAACGCGACGCGGATCGGCGCCTGGCTGGCGGGTGCCGATCCAAGTGGCCGATAAGCCATGTTCTTGTTTTTGAGTACGCTCTCGAATGCGCTTGGCATAGGGCCTCGTTAGTACATTAAAGATGAGGATTGGCTGCACGTGGGTGCCCTGCCGCAGGGCGAAGGCGCAGGACAGACCACGTTATCTTCCAGGCAAGTCAAGCCGGCTGCATTCGCACCTGCGCCGTCTACCGGTCGGCCCGCGCCAAAAAGGCGAGCCTCAAGTGCCTACGACTTTGGTCGATACACTGGCAGTAGGCATGGGCGCTTTTCCCTTCCAGAGACTCGCAACGCCAACCACAGCTGTTTCCGCCGTCCCAACACTTAAAATATTCCGCGGGAGAAGTCATGAATATCAAACAGAAGCTGACATGGGCGTTCGCGACCATCGCCTGCCTTCCCGTTATCCTGGTGGCGGTGCTTGTCGTACTGAACCTGCGCGACGCTGCGAAAGCCAACTTCCTGGACAGCAGCGGCCGAGAAATCCGCCAGATCGACAACGGCATGAAGCAGTTCTTCGATGGCATCAGCCAGAACGTCGAATACTTCGCCAAGGATCCACGGATCGTCGCAGCCAAGGATCTGAAAAACTACGCCGGTGCCGACGCCGCACAAATCCCGCTTACCGAGAACAACAAACAGCTTCTGGAGATCTTCGACCGATTCGCCAAGAGTCACCCGACGACCGCCTACCTTTCCCTGGGCCTGGCCGACGGCGGGTATGCCAGTTGGCCTGACGACCCCAAAATCTCCAACTACGACCCACGGGTGCGTCCATGGTACAAGGCGGCCATCGCCGCGCCGGGTACCACCGTGCGCACCGACGCTTATTATTGGGCGCCGGATGATGTGTCGTTGATCGGCATCGTGCACACGGTTTCCGATGCCGCCGGCAAGCTGGTGGGCGTGGTCGGCCTGGACGTGTCGCTCAAGCAACTGACCGAATTGGTGAAGAACATCAAGCTGGGCGACAGTGGCTACCTGATGCTGGTGGAAGCCAACGGCAACGTCCTGGTGGACGCCGCCGATGCCAAGCACAACTTCAAGCCGCTGGCCGACTTGGGCCCCAACTATGCCGAACTGGCCAAAAGCAGCGATGGCGTGACCCAGATCGAGATCGACGGCGTGCCCTACATGGCCAACGTGGTCAGTTCCAAAGGGTTGGGCTGGCGCTTCATTGGCCTGATCAAGCGCGATGAAGTGATGGCCGAGGCTTCGAGCCTGACTTGGCTGATCGCCGTCATCGCCGCCGCGCTGGCCGTGGTCTTCGCTGTGGTGGGCGCCAGTTTCGCCAGCGTCATCGTGCGGCCGATTCGCGGCGTAGCCAACGGCCTGCAGGAAATCGCCGAGGGTGAAGGCGACCTCACCCGTAAACTCTCGGTGCAAGGCAAGGACGAAACGGCCACCCTGGCGGGCTGGTTCAACCAATTCCTGGGCATGATCGCGCAACTGATGCAGCGCATCGGCAGCGCCTCTTCCGACTTGCAGACCGCCGCAGCCGATACCAGCCACGTGGCCCAGAACATGAACGACGCCGCCGGGCGCCAACGCCAGGCCGTGGAATTGGTGAGCACCGCGTTCAACGAAATGGTCGCCACCGCCAACGAAGTGGCCCGCTCGTGCAGCCAGGCCGCCACCAGTGCGGACGAGGGCTATCGCGATGTACATGATGGCCAGCATCATATCGGCGAAGCCACGGGCAGCGTGCTGAAACTGAGCGAGGACCTGCAGCAGTCGACCCAGACCATGCAGGCGCTGGAACAGGACAGCAAGAACATCAACACCATCCTCGACACCATTCGTTCCATCGCCGAGCAGACCAACCTGCTGGCCCTCAACGCCGCCATCGAGGCCGCGCGCGCCGGTGACCAGGGTCGCGGCTTTGCGGTGGTAGCCGATGAGGTACGGGCCCTGGCCCGCCGCACCGCCGACTCCACTGGCGAGATCGACAGCCTGCTGGGCAACCTCGCACGGCGCACCCAGGAAGTGACCCAGCAGATGCAAAGCAGCCTGCAGGTGTCACACACCAGCGTCGAGCGCATCCAGCAGGCGCGGGACAGCTTCGACAAGATCCGCAACTCGGTGGACTCGATTCGCGACCAGAACACGCAAATCGCCACGGCTGCAGAGCAACAGCACCAGGTCGCCGAGGACATCAACCGGCACATCGCGCAGATTCATGCCGATGCGCAGCTGGTTGAAGAGTTTGCTCACACGGCGCAGACCGGCTCGGGGCGCTTGACGGATATTTCCGGACAGCTCAAGGGGTTGGTGGGACGCTTCAAGTTCTAAACCGGACTTACGTCCACTGAAGATCAAATGTGGCGGCGGTTTGCTCGCGAAGGCGTTGTCACAGCCAATGAATAGGCTGGATGTGCCGGCCTCTTCGCGAGCAAGCTCGCTCCCACAGTGGACTTGAGCTGTACGCAATGTCTGTGTTCACCACAAAACCCTGTGGGAGCCGAGCTTGCTCGCGATGGCGGTGGGACATCCAGCATTCCCGTGACAGGCCCACCGCTTTCGCGAGCAAGCTCGCTCCCACAGTGGACTTGTGGTGTCAGCGATATCTGCATTCACCCCAAAACCCTGTGGGAGCCGAGCTTGCTCGCGATGGCGGCGGCACATCCAGCATCCCAGTGACAGGCATACCGCTTTCGCGAGCAAGCTCGCTCCCACAGTGGACTTGTGGTGTCAGCGATATCTGCATTCACCACAAAACCCTGTGGGAGCCGAGCTTGCTCGCGATGGCGGCGGTACATCCAGCATCCCAGTGACAGGCACACCGCTTTCGCGAGCAAGCTCGCTCCCACAATGGACTTGTGGTGTCAGCAATATCCGCACTCACCACAAAACCCTGTGGGAGCCGAGCTTGCTCGCGATGGCGGTGGGACATCCAGCATCCCAGTGACAGGCATACCGCTTTCGCGAGCAAGCTCGCTCCCACAGTGGATTTGAGCGGTACGCATGTCTGTGTTGCTCGGTATCTGCCAGGCCACTAACCTTTCGCCTTGATCGCATACATGCCACCGGCAATCACCAGACACGCCCCCACCACCGTCCAGGTGTCTGGCAGTTCGCCGAATACCAACAGGCCAATCAGCGTGGCAAACACCAGCAGCGTGTAGTTGAACGGCTGGAGCGTGGCCGCGGTTGCATACTTCAGCGCCTGGAGAAATAACAGCTGGGCCACCACGCCTGTCGTGGACAGTACCGCAATCAGGCCCCATTGCGTCGGGCTCGGCGCCACCCATTCAGGAAGACCTACCGAAGTGATGGTGATCGCGCCGAAGAAGCCCATGTACAGCATGTTCGTGGCGAACGAATCATGCTGGCTGATCCGACGCGTCAGCACGCTGAAAACCGCGAATCCCAAGGCAGACGCCAGCGGAATCAGCGCTACAAGTTCGAAGACACCAGTGCCAGGCCGAAGGATGACCAGCGTCCCCGCGAAGCCCACGGCGGCGGCAACCCATCGACGCACGCCGATGAACTCACCCAGGAACACCCCAGCCAACGCCAGTGTCATCAAAGGGAACACCGCATACAGGGCATGCATCTCCGCCAGTCCCAAATAGCGCAGCCCCCATCCAAACAGCACGATTTCACCCACCCCGACCAATGCACGGATGACCTGCAGGCAAGGATGGCGGCTTCGGCACGCGGTCCGCAGGCTGCCCTGATAGACGCTATAACCGACAGCAAAAGCCAGGAACGCCCAATAACGCACCATCACCAACTGCGCGACGGGAAGGTCTTTGACCAGCACCTTGGTGATCCCATCCTGGCTGGCAAACACCAGCATGGAGAGCAGGCACAGGAGAATGCCGAACTGGGGCCTGGGAACGTCATACGCTCGTGCAGCGCGGTCCAACTGATTGCTCATGGATCATTCCATCTGGAGAGGAATTGCTGCTTCGTGACGCCGGGCATCATCCATGCCCGGCACGCCATTCACGTCATCGTAAGCCTGGGCCCGGTTGTCAGGCGAGCTCAGACTCGAGCGCGATCAACGGCGCAAGGGCAACCTTGAGCACATCGATTTTATCGGCGGACAAACGCGCCAAGGGCCGACGCGGATTCCCCGCCCCATAACCAGTGATCTCGGCAGCGGCGTAGACCGACTGCACATAGTCACCCTGCCAGATCAACGACATCACCGGCTCGATCGACCGCCAAACCTCCCGGGCACGTGCCCAGTCCTGTTTCATGGCAGCCTCCACCACGGCAACGCAAGCGCGCGGGGCCATGTTCGCCCCGCCCCAGATCAAGCCCGCGGCACCGGCGAAGAGCGCGTAGGGCACCAGCGCGTCGGCGCCATTCATCGTCGGCAGACCCGTGCGGATCAACGAGGCTTGGGCGGCAAGGTCACCACTGCTGTCCTTGACCGAGACGAAGTGGGGTATCTCGCTCAGCCGGCGAAACAGCGACGGGCTCACTTCTACGCCCACCGCCTGGGGCACGTTGTAGCCTATGATCGGCAACCCGGCCTCCGACACCGTCGAGTAGAAATCGACGATGCCCTGGTCGTCGGTCGGGCCTTCGAAAAACGGTGGCAACACCATGACGCCGTCGGCGCCACATTCAACGGCATGACGGGTGCGCTGTACCACTTCGTCCGCCAACAAGGCAGAGGTTTGCACAATAACGCGAGCACGCCCCTTGAGGACCTTGGCGCCGAAGGCCACCAGTTGTCGGGACTCTTCCTGGCTCAGGTAGACATGCATGCCAGTCCCCGAGCTCAGGACAAAACCCTGGACGCCAGCAGCCAGATAGCGCTCGAGCAACGTCTCGAAGCGTGGATAGTCAATCTTGCCTTGGGCATCGAACGGCGTGGTCACGGCCAGGTTGAGGCCGGAAAAAGCGAATGCGGACATTGGGTCGTGCCCCCTTTCTTGTTTCCTGATCGGACGCACCCACAGCCCTTCCCGGGCTGTTTGCACGCAGTAGTGGCAACACATATCGTCTCAGGAAAATCAGCTCACCGATTCAAGTGGAATCTGGGCCTGGAGGCGCGTCAGCATGGTTTCGCAGTACCAATCATCGAACTGGCACACGCCATTTTCCGCAATGTCCGAAAAGGGTCCCGGCTCGTAAGTCGGCGAGGTCACACCGGCCTGCGTGCCTTCTACCAAACGACGGTCTTGATCGTTGGTGGCCAGCCAGACCTTCGTCAGCCGGTCAATCTCATAGTCCACACCTTCAACGGCAGTATTGGGCACCAGCCATTTGGTCGTCACCAGCGTTTCGCCGGGGCCGATCGGAAGCACCCGGAAGCTCAAGGCGTGATCGCCGAGAAAGTGGTTCCAGGTAGACGGATAGTTAAAGTAGAGCAAGGCGCCAATATCCGGCTCGCCGCTTTTATCCAAGCGTCCCGCCACGGCAGGTTTACCGTCCATGGTGTAACTCACGGCGCCTGCGGACAGTGGAATGCGCGTCATACGAAAACGGCCATTCGGATCCATGACCAGCTTGCTGGGCATACCCGCGGTTTCGCAGCGATTCCAGTGGGCGGTCAGTTCTGGATCATCTTCGCCCCCGACCCCGGCCACCGAAAGGTTCTCGACAAAAGAATTCATCAACTCGGGATGCGTACCGTCACAGTGGAAACACTCGCGGTTGTTTTCAAATACGAGCTTCCAGTTACCCTTTTCGATGAGGTTTGACTCGAAAGCCACCTTGCAGTTATCGAGGAAATGGGGGGCGATGAAAGGGCTTACAGAGTGCCTGAAACTTTCGAACTCAGGCGCCTCGTCAGCGACGCAGACATAAATATAGGTATGAACAATTTCACAATGAACAGCTTTCAGGTTGTATTGAGACCTGTCGAAATCGGCGCCCATATTACCGGCAAACAAAAGATTGCCATCCAGTTCAAACGTCCACTTATGATAAGGGCAGACGAGTTTCGCGACTTTACCCTGGGCGTGTTCGCAAACTTTAGAACCACGATGACGACAGGCATTATGAAAAGCCCGGACCTGGCCAATTTTATCCCTGATGATCAAGACAGGATAGTCGCCGATTTGCAGCGTCAAGTATTGCCCGGGCTTTTCAAGCTCGAAAGTATGCCCCGCAAAGATCCAATCCTTGTGCCAAATCTGCTCAAGATCCTGACGAAAAACCTCAGGTTCAATATACAGTTCACGGGGAAGCGCGTGGCGCGCCTTACGTTTTTCAATCAGGCCGATCACGGATGCCTTGGTATTCATTATTATCCTCTTCACATCAACCTGACGGTTAATGGCAAGTACGCCCAGAAAACGGTGTCATGGCCAACGGATCCTGCGCGCTGGAATGTCCAACGCCGCCGTTGAATTAATATTTTTCAACCATGTTTAACACGAAGGGTACGGTAGCCTGCCCAGCCGGCAAAACTACATTTTCGTCGTTCAACTGATAACTTAGCGTTATGACCCAGCGAATCCAGAAAATACCGTGCCGACCATCGCTACCGACCGAGAAGACTTGAAGGAAGCGGGGGAATTTATACGCTCCACCTGGAAAATTTCGAAAGGATCCAGTCGCGCACTCTCCGGCAGGCATCTTCGTATTCAGTCCGTTCATTGCAGGCCACGTAATGAAGGCTGTTTCGAAGCGTCACTTGATGCTCGACAGGGCGAACGAGCTGCCCTCGCTCGACCATTGCCCCGACCAGCTGGTTCCAGCCCAGTGCGACGCCTTGATGGGTCAGGACCATGTTCATGATCAGGTTGTAATCATTGGCATGAAAAATAGGCGGACAGTCGGAAGGACGCTCATCGATATCAACGTTCAGAAAGGCCAGCCATACCCCCCAATCCACATGTTCAGCCACGCCCGACCGTCCATAGGGACTCAGGTTGAGCAGCGAAGAATCGCGCACCCCTTCCAGCGAGGTCAGTTCGGGATGCGCGTCCAAAAACGCTGGAGAGCAAACAGGATAAATAATATCGTGGCACAACTGATAACTCTTGTACCCGTCTCCCACTTTGCGAATTTTTGAAATGATGATGTCCGGCTCTACGCCCGGCTCCATATTCACAAAGTTCTGAGTGGTAATCAGGTTAAACTCAATATCCGGGTTAGTCGCACGAAACTCCGGAAGATGCTCTGACAGCCACAATGCAGAAAAGGCCGGTGAGCAACAAACCGTCAGGATATGTTTCTGCGTCTGCGCGGTACGAATCCTTTCAGCCGCCTGTGCGATATTAACGAAGGACAGTTGCGCCGCCTCGAAAAAAATCTTTCCCTCGGCGGTTAGTTCTACCGTGCGCCCGGCACGCATGAACAGTTGAGCGCCCAACGAGTCCTCCAGTTCTCGAATCTGCCGACTGATCGCGGCTTGCGATACGCACAGCGCCTCCGCTGCCCGCGTGAAGCTTTCATATTTAGCGGCGGCGACAAATGCTCTGACAGCCCGAAGGGAAGGCATTCTAAGCAGCAATGTATCAGGGTCTACGTGTCTGCTGAGCATGGTAAGCCCTCATCCTCCTGTCATCCGCGGAAGCGGCGGAGCCTAACTCAATAGCCTAGCCCAGGCCATACCAACGCGTCGTGATTGGACCAAGGCGGTCGTTTCGGCGGGTCTGGATAACGTTAGGTTATCCATAAAGCCCTGTAAATGTTGTTGGATTTAAAATCAGGATACTTATAGATTGAAAAAAAGCCCGAGCCCAAGGGCAAACAATAAAAAACAGGTACACGTCATGCGCATATCTATCTTTTATTCCTGCCCGCCTAAATTACCAACGCTCGAGCTCAATTCGATTTCGTGCGCTTGTAGCGTTACACGCAAAGGAGGGACGCAATGACGAGTTCAGACGAAATCATTTCTGTTAAGAACGTTTTTAAAATATTTGGCGCACAACCTGAAACGGCGATGAAAATGCTCGACGCCGGGGCAAGCAAAAAAGAAGTCTTTGAAAAAACAGGCCAAGTCATCGGTGTTTTCGACGCCAGCTTTGCCGTCAAGCGTGGCGAGATCTTTGTGATCATGGGGCTCTCAGGTTCTGGCAAGTCGACGATGGTGCGCTTGTTCAACCGCCTTATCGAACCCACCTCCGGCAGCATTTATCTTAACGGTCGAGAAATTACCGGGCTGGCTGACAAAGCGCTTCTCGACGTCCGCCGCAAAGAGATGGGCATGGTGTTCCAGTCCTTCGCCTTGATGCCGCATATGAGCGTCCTGGAAAACACCGCCTTTGGCCTGGAGATTTCCGGCATCAGTGAAAAGGAACGGCATAGCCGTGCCAGGGAAGCCCTCAGCCAAGTCGGTCTTGCCGGACAGGAGCACAGTTATCCGCATCAACTTTCCGGCGGCATGCAACAACGGGTAGGCCTGGCCCGCGCGCTGGCCAACGACCCGACCATCCTCTTGATGGACGAAGCCTTTTCCGCCCTGGACCCGCTTATCCGCAGCGAGATGCAGGGAGAGCTCATTCGCCTGCAAGCCGAGCAGAAGCGGACCATCATCTTCATTTCCCACGACATCGAGGAAGCCGTCCGCATCGGTCACCGGATCGCGATCATGGAGGGCGGCCAGGTGGTACAGATCGGCACG
The DNA here is from genome assembly GCF_052871455.1 of Pseudomonas sp. LARHCG127. Lineage (NCBI taxonomy): Bacteria > Pseudomonadati > Pseudomonadota > Gammaproteobacteria > Pseudomonadales > Pseudomonadaceae > Pseudomonas > Pseudomonas sp. LARHCG127. The sequence goes on along the minus strand of NZ_JBIXJT010000001.1, from coordinate 257,431 downwards.
CCTCAAGAGCTGATCAGTCAACCGGCCAATGACTATGTGCGCACGTTCTTCAAAGGCTTCGACAGCTCCCGGATCCTCAAGGCAGGCGACGTGGCCAGGCTCGATCCGGAATGGGTTCGCAAGCTGAACGGCCAAGCGCCACAGTTCAAGGCCGGCCTCCCGTTCGGTTACTTGATCGATGAAGGCGGGCAATTGCTCGGGGTCGTGGATATCGATACCAGCGGCGCAGGTGGCAGCACGCATTACACCCAGCACCAACAGCATCCCGTCTTTACCGATACCCCCCTGCACGAAGTACTGGAAATCGCAGCCAACCTGCCCTACCCGGTCCCTGTACTCGACCGTTCGGGCGCCCTCACCGGGACGCTATCAAAGAGCGAGTTACTGCAAACGCTGAGCCGCCATTAATCCAGGCGCGCCCCTCTACGCTGGCGCGTCCCTGACCTGAAGTACCTGCGGCCTTCATAACGCCGCTGCGGTGATGATGAAGAGGTAAACCCTGATGTCCGAGTTCAGTTTTCTCGACCCGTTTCAAGTCCTCACTATTCCATTGGGTGACTGGGTGGAAAGCACCCTCAATTTCCTGGTACACAACTTTCGCGATGTGTTCCGCGCCATCCGCTGGCCGATTGACCAGGTACTGAACGGCGTCGAGTACACGTTGCAGAGCATCCCACCCAGCATCGGGATCATTCTGTCTTCCTTGCTGGGATGGCAGCTGGCCGGTAAACGCATGGCTTTGCTGTGTTTTGTGACGCTCACCCTGCTGGGCCTTATCGGTGTCTGGTCCGAGTCGATGACCACCTTGGCGCTGGTACTGACTTCAGTCTTCTTTTGCGCCTTGCTAGGGATACCCCTGGGTATTCTCTGCGCCCGTAGCGACAACCTGGAAAGAATCTTGCGGCCCGTACTCGATGCCATGCAGACATTGCCGGCGTTCGTTTACCTGGTCCCTGTCGTCATGCTGTTCGGCATCGGCAACGTGCCGGGCATCCTTGTCACCATTGTCTTCGCCCTCCCCCCTCTGGTGCGCCTGACGAACCTGGGCATCCGCCAGGTCCCGGAGGACAAGATAGAAGCGGCCCGCGCGTTCGGCTGCACGCCGCGGCAGATGCTGACCCGCGTCCAGTTGCCCCTGGCGACGCCCACCATCATGGCTGGACTCAACCAGACCCTGATGCTCTCGCTGTCGATGGTGGTCATCGCGTCGATGATCTCGGTGGGCGGCCTTGGCCAAATGGTCCTGCGCGGCATCGGTCGCCTGGACATGGGCTTGGCCACGGTCGGCGGGACTGGCCTGGTGCTGCTCGCCATCTTCCTTGACCGACTGACCCAGGCCATGGGCGCTCGCACCGGGGCCGACCCGAGCCTGCGCTGGTATCACACCGGTCCTGTCGGCTTTGTTCTGCGCTTGTTCGGGGCGAAACAACCGGTGGGAAGGAGCAAGACAGCTTAAACCCCCGTATTCGATCTGCCGCACACGAAGATAAAACCAAAAAGGTACGCGAAGATGTCTGAATTCAAGCTTTCCCGCAGCATTCTCAATTGCGCTACAGCCCTCGCCATAGCGGCGATGTCGCTTTACGCAAACGCCTCGGCCAACCAACCGGGCGACGGTGTAAAAATCACCCCCATCTTCCCTTCTATCGCAGAGGAACGATTCCGCGGTGAAGTGGCCATGGAAGGTCTTCGAGAGCTGGGTTACAAGGTGCAGGAACCCAAGGAGACCGAGTACGGCGTCATGATGATGGCGCTGAGTAGCGGTGACGCGGACTTTACGGTGCACTTGTGGGACAAGTTGCACGATAAGTTCTACCAGCAGGCCGGGGGCGACAAGACCATGGTCAAGGCGGGCGACATCATGCCCGGCGTACTCCAAGGTTATTTGATCGACAAAAAGACCGCCGACGCCCATGGCATCAAATACATCACCGACCTGAAAAAACCGGAAATCGCCAAACTGTTCGACACCAACGGCGACGGAAAGGCGGACATGACGGGATGCAATCCTGGCTGGGGCTGCGAGTTGGTCATCGCGCACCACATGAAGGCCTACGGCCTCGAAAAGACGGTCACCGTCAACCAGGGTTCTTATTTCGCACTGATGGCGGACACCATCACTCGTTATAAGGAAGGGCAGCCGATTCTGTACTTCACCTGGGTCCCACAGTGGATCGCCACTGTCTTGGTCGAAGACAAGGACGTGGTGTGGCTGGAAGTACCGAAAACCGACTTGCCTGATGGCAACAATACTGTCGACACCATGTACAAGGGCAAGAACCTTGGCTTTGCGGTAGACAAAGTCCAGGCCGTGCTGAACAAAGACTTCGCCGAGAAAAACCCGGCGGCCTTGAAGTTCCTTTCGGTGATGCAAATTACCACGGCTGACGAAAGCGCCCAGAACTTGAAAATGCAAGAAGGTGAGAAAAAGCCAGCGGATATCCGCCGTCACGCCAAGGAGTGGGTGGCAGCCCATCGCCAGCAATTTGATGCATGGTTGCAAACCGCTCGCGCTGCGGCGACACAAACAAAAAATTAATACAGATAAGAGGCGGGACAAGTCGATGACTGCCCCGCCCCTTTAATGACGTTCCGTTCCACGTAGAATTTAATCAGTAAAAGCCAACCGAAAGGCCCGTTTCGATTACTTATAACGGAGGATTATCTGTTTCCTCTATTAAATGTTGTTGGATATCAAGCAATCACCAGAATAAATTTGGCGCTGGCCCTACAGCCAATTAAAACTGCAAAAAACTTAACCGTTACGGCCGTTAAATACTCAGTTCACTTGAAGTTACCAAACAGCTTTTTTTGCATGACTGGCATCGGATCGGTTGAATGAACAGGATCTTGAAATGTTAAAAGTATCTTCATTGCCTGCCGATGATCAATCTTGCGGGTGGTACCACTTGAGCAAGGGGCGCCAGATCAAGCCCGCCCATCAAGGCCATGGCAGTGCCCGTTGGGTGATTGTCGGTGCCGGCTTCACCGGCCTTGCCGCCGCCCGGCAGCTCGCGACTCACTTCCCCGACGATCAGATCGTGTTGATTGACGCTCAGGAAGTGGGCTTTGGCACTTCCGGTCGTAATGCAGGGTTCGCTATCGACCTGCCCCATGACATCGCTGCCGAGGACTACATCGGCGATATCGCCACGGCGAAAACTACACTGAAACTTAACCTGAGTGGCCTGAATTATTTAAAAGAGTTGGTTGAACGCCACGGCATCGATTGCCAAATGAAGCATTGCGGCAAATACCAGGCAGCCGTTGAACCACGGGGCATCGCCGTCCTGGAGGCCTACCGTCGCGGGCTCGATAAACTCGATCAGCCCTACCAGATGATCGAGGCTGGCGAACTGCCCGAACATATCGGCACGCATTTCTACCGCAAGGCCTTATTTACGCCGGGGACGTCCTTGCTTCAGCCTTCGGCGTTGGTCAAAGGTTTGGCCGACAGCCTTCCCAGCAACGTGACGCTATACGAAAACACCGCGATCACCCATGTGGAATACGGCACCAAGACGGTACTCACGCATGCCGCGGGCTCAATTACCGCGGACAAACTGATCCTGACCAATAATGCCTTTGGCATGAGTTTCGGCTTCCTGAAGGGCCGCATGCTGCCGGTGTTCACCTACGCCAGCCTGACCCGCCCCATGACCGAGCAAGAACAGGCTCGCCTCGGTGGCCGGCCTTATTGGGGCGTCATTCCTGCGGATCCATTCGGTACTACGGTACGTCGCACACCGGATAACCGTCTTCTGATCCGTAATAGTTTCAGCTTCAACCCGGACGGCCGCAGCGATGCAAAATACTTGAAACGTTTTGTCGCCAGGCACCAGGCCTCTTTCGAACAACGCTTTCCCATGCTGCCTGAAATGAACTTCGACTATACCTGGGGCGGCGCACTGGCTCTTTCACGTAACCATATGGGTTATTTCGGCGAACTTTCACCCAACGTCTATGGAGCTCTGTGCTGCAACGGATTAGGTGTTACCCGCGGGACGGCCACCGGCAAACTCTTGGCGGATTGGCTGGCTGGAGAACAATCCGAGCTCATTGATTTTGTCTTGAAATCACCCGGCCCCTGCCCTAACCCACCCGCGCCGCTGGTTTCAGCGGGCGTCAATATAAGTTTGCGCTGGGGGCAATACCGCGCTGGTAAAGAAAGTTAATCATATCGAAGAAACTTGAAGACGTTGGAGCTGCTCGCTCGATCTTCTGCGAGCGGTTCTCTTGGTTAAAAAGGCTGCGCTGACTGGCTAGCGCCGCTTGATAGGCATTGACACTAACTGGAGCGAGATCAATGAAGTTTGAAGGCATTTACACACCGGCCGTTACGCCGCTGACCTCTGACGGCAGTATCGATAAGACCGCCTTCGCCGAAGTCCTGGAGTATCTGGTCGACTCCAAGGTCCACGGCATCATTATCGGCGGCTCGACTGGCGAATATTACGCACACACCGCCCAGGAGCGTTTCGACCTGGCCGCCCAGGCCAAGGACGTATTGCGCGGGCGTCTGCCACTGATCGTCGGTACCGGCGCCATCCGCACCGAAGACTCGGTCGCCTACGCCGAAGCGGCGAAGGCCATCAAGGCCGATGCGTTGTTGGTGGGCTCGCCACCCTATGCACTGCCGACGCAAAAAGAGATCGCCCTGCATGTCAAGGCGGTGGACCGCGCCGCCGGTCTGCCCATCATGCTTTACAACTATCCAGGCCGCATGGGCGTGAGCATGGGCGAGGAGTTCTTCGACGAAGTCAGCGATGTGAAAAACATCGTCGCCATCAAGGAAAGCTCCGGTGACATGGCGCAGATGCACCGTCTGGCCTGCAAGTACCCGCACATCGCCCTGTCATGCGGGTGGGACGATCAAGCCCTGGAGTTTTTCGCCTGGGGCGCCCGCAGTTGGGTGTGCGCCGGCTCCAACTTCATCCCCCGCGAGCACGTCGCGCTGTACGAGGCCTGCGTTGTGGAAAAGGACTTCGACAAAGGCCGCCGTATCATGGCGGCAATGATGCCGTTGATGGACTTCCTGGAAGGCGGGAAGTTTGTCCAGTCCATCAAGTACGGCTGTGAACTGAACGGCTTGAGCACCGGTGGCCTGCGCGCGCCCCTGCATGGCCTGGACCTTGAGGAAAAGCAGGCGCTGCAAGGCGTCGTCACCGAGCTCAAGCGCAACATCGCGCAGATCACTGGAGGTGCCTGAAATGGCTGATTTACTGAGCAAAGAACAGTACGCGGCCATCGCCGCCCAGTTGAAATTCCCGACCCAGGCGTTCATCAACGGCGAGTTCCGTGATGCCCTCTCTGGAAAAACCTTCATCACCACGAACCCGGCCACGGGTGAACAGCTTGCCGAGATAGCGGCGTGCGATAGCCGTGACGTCGACGTTGCCGTGGCGGCCGCCAAGCAAGCGTTCGAGGATGGTCGCTGGCATAAGCTGTCACCCGGCGCACGCAAACAGGTGCTCCTGCGTTTCGCTCAATTGCTGGAAGACAACGCCCACGAGCTCGCCGTGCTGGAAAGCCTGGACAGCGGCAAGCCGGTCAGCGAATGCCAGAACGTCGATGTGCCCGACACGATCCATACCCTGCGCTGGCATGCGGAGTTGATCGACAAGGTGTACGACAGCACCGCGCCGACCGGCCACGGTGCGGTCACACTGGTGGTGCGCGAAGCGATCGGCGTCGTCGGCCTGGTCCTGCCGTGGAACTTCCCACTGTTGATGCTGGCCTGGAAAATCGGTCCATCCTTGGCCGCAGGCTGTTCCATCGTGGTCAAGCCGGCCAAGGAAACCACCCTGACCGCGCTGCGTGTGGCCGAGCTGGCCCATCAGGCCGGTATTCCAGCAGGCGTATTTAACATTACCCCGGGCGGCGGCCGCGAGGCTGGCGAGGCAATCGGTCGGCACATGGATGTGGCGATGGTCAGCTTCACCGGTTCGACCGACACGGGCCGGTTGTTCCTCAAGTACGCGTCCGAGTCGAACCTCAAGCGCGTCGTGCTGGAACTGGGGGGTAAAAACCCTGCCGTGGTGATGAATGACTGCGAAGACCTCGATCAGGTGGCCCAGTATGTGACCGCCGGCGCGTTCTGGAACATGGGCGAGAACTGCTCGGCCTCCTCGCGGCTGATAGTCCATGAAGACGTCAAGGATGAGCTGCTGCAACTGATCGGCAAGCATCTGCGCGACTGGAAAATGGGTGACCCGCTCGATCCTGAAAATCGCCTCGGCGCCATGATCAGCAAAACCCATTTCGACAAAGTACGTTCGTATCTGGAATACGCAGCCGAGCACAAACTCAATGTGATGCAAGGGGGCGAGACCGAGTCCGGCGTGTTCGTGCAGCCGACCATCATCGATGGCGTCGAACGTGACAGTCGCCTGTTTATCGAGGAGATCTTCGGGCCGGTCCTCAGCGTCACCAGCTTCAGCACGATCGACGAAGCCATCGAGCTGGCCAACGACACGGTCTACGGCCTGGCGGCCTCCGCCTATACCGGCAGCCTGCGCAATGCCTTGCGCCTGTCGCGGGAGATTCGGGCGGGCGTGGTCACGGTCAACTGTTTCGGTGAAGGCGACGCTTCCACGCCGTTCGGCGGCTACAAGGAGTCTGGCTTTGGTGGTCGCGACAAATCGGTCTGGGCACACGACCAGTACACCGAGCTGAAAACCATCTGGATAGATGCTTCGTAACCTGTTCGAGATCGCGATTTTGTGGCGGCTGTACTGGCTTCATCGCGAGCAAGCTCGCTCCCACATTCCTCCGGCGTACACATGACCCTGTGGGAGCGAGCTTGCTCGCGATGAGGCCGGCACAGCGGGCAATACCTCAAGCAGACTGAACACTGGACGCCATCATGAAGACTTCACCTTTTTCGATTCCACCCAATGCTCGGCGCATCGACCCGGCCAGGCAGCGCGCAACCGCATTAAAAAAAGATGGCTCCGTCGATGACAACGACCGCGTCGAAATAGGCCCCACTCCCCTGGCGTTCGCGGAGTGGGAGCGTTTGGGCCTGGAACCGCCCCATTTGCCCACCCTGCGCAAGTACCGGCTGCAACGAATTGTCGATCAACTGGTCGCCCGTGACCTGGGCGGCATTCTGTTATTCGATCCGCTGAATATTCGCTACGCGACCGACACCACCAACATGCAGCTGTGGACGACCCATAACCCCGCACGGGCCTGCTTCGTCGCCGCCAGTGGGCACGTCGTGTTGTGGGACTTCCATGGCTGCGATCACCTTTCCGCCCATTTGCCGCTGGTTACAGAATTGCGCAGCGGCGCGTCTTTTTTCTTTTTCGAGACCGGCGAGCACACGGATCGACACGCCAGGCATTTCGCCGCGCAAATCGACGAGTTGCTGCGCCAGCACGCCGGGGCCAACCGACGCCTGGCGGTAGACCGAATCGAAGTCGCCGGCGTACGCGCATTGGATGCCCTGGCGATGGAGCTTTGCAGCGGCCAGGAAGTCACCGAGTTCGCGCGCATGATCAAAGGCCCGGATGAAATCAAGGCGATGCGCTGCGCGGTGGCCGCGTGCGAAGCCTCAGTGGCCGAAATGCATCAGGCAATGCGCGCCGGTGCGACCGAAAACGACGTCTGGGCCGCCCTGCATTCCGGCAATATCCGCCGCGGCGGCGAATGGATCGAGACGCGAATCCTCAGTTCCGGCCCTCGCACCAATCCCTGGTTCCAGGAGTCAGGCCCACGGGTGTTGAGCGATGGCGACCTGTTGTCGTTCGACACGGATCTGATCGGCACCTACGGCATGTGCGTGGACATGTCCCGCAGTTGGATTTGTGGAGGACTGGAACCTTCGGCCGAACAGAAACGCCTGTATCGAATTGCCCATGACCATATCGTCCATAACACCGAGTTGATCAAGCCGGGCGTGCGCTTCACGGAACTGACCGCCAAGGCCCATCGGCTGCCCGAGTCCTGCCGCGCTCAACGCTATGGTGTGCTTTATCACGGCGTCGGCCTGTGCGACGAATACCCGAGCATTCGCTATCCAGAGGACCTGGAGTCCTACGGATACGAGGGCGAGCTGCAAGCGGGGATGGCCCTGTGTGTCGAGGCGTATGTGGGTGAAGTGGGTGGCCGCGATGGCATCAAGTTGGAGAACCAATTACTGGTCACTGAAACCGGCTATGAGTTGTTGACGCATTACCCCTTCGACGACAGCTTTCTACACATATGAAGCTTGATTGATGAGCCATTTAATTGAAGGCCATAAACCATCAAGCATCGGTTTTCTCTTGCTTGAGAACTTTTCCCTTACGTGCTTCACGCAATGCCTGGACGTGCTCGTGACGGCCAATCTGATCCGGCCAGGCTCGGTAAAAGTTCATACATTCAGTCGAAACGACTCCGAAGTCGTCAGCGACCTGGCCATCCCCATCAGGCCGGATACCCCCCTGACCGACATCAGGATCGCCGCCCTGGATCTGATGATTGTCTGCGGGGGGTTGCGCACGCCTAGAGTCGTGCCTGATGGATTGGTGAAACTATTGAACAAACTCGCCAGCATGCCCATCGCGCTCGGAGGGCTATGGAATGGCGCCTGGTATCTGGGCAAGGCCGGGCTGCTGGATGGCTACCGCTGTGCCATTCACGCAGAACAACGGATCGCGTTATCCGAATTTTCGCCCAACACGAACGTCACGTTGGACGCCGTGGTATTCGATCGAGACCGGCTCACGGCGGCGAGCCCCGCGGGCGCTTTTCAAATGATGATGAAGTGGCTTTACAAAGCGCTTGATCAGAACGTCGCGAACGCAGTTTTTGACCTGTTGGATCATGACCAATCCAGGTTTCGGACTTCAGTACAGGTTCAAGACGGCAAGGTCAGCGCCCCGCTACGAGAAATCATCACCTTGATGGAGAGTAACCTGGAAGAACCGCTGGGCCCGGATCAACTCGCCGAGTGTGTTCAATTATCAAGACGTCAGGTGCAACGTCTTTTCCAGGAACAATTGGGCGTCCCTCCCCAGCGCTATTACCTGGAACTGCGACTTAAAGGCGCCCAACACCTGATACAGAATTCACGCTTGGCAATCATCGATGTTTCGATTGCCTGCGGCTTTGTCTCAACCCCGCACTTCAGTAAATGCTACAGCTCCTTTTTTGGATACCCGCCGTCGAGGGAACGTCGCCACGAATTATGAGGGCTGCGAAGCTGGGCCTAGGGTAAGGACGAGGCGCACGTCTCCCATTCAGTGCCTAATCGGTTTGGGGATCGCAATCCGGTTGCTGGACTTTACCTCGCGCAAAGCCAGACTCGACTGAATCGAGGCAATACCGACCTGACGCCTGAGCACCTGCTCGATAAAGTCGCTGTAGCTATCAAGATCCTCCGCCAGCACTTGCAGCACGTAATCGGCGTCCCCGGTGATCTTGTGGCAGGACAGCACCTGCGGCAGTTGCGCAATCACCGCCTCGAAGGCATCCGGTGCGTGATCGGCGTGGGTGGAAAAGCGGATGTGCACGAAAGCCATGATGTCCAGCCCGAGCATTCTTCGGTCAAGGTTTGCCTGATAGCCCTTTATCACCCCCGCCTCTTCCATTCGTTTGCGCCGTCGCCAGCAAGGCGTAAGGCTCAATGAGAGTCGCTCGCTGAGTTCAGCGTTGGAAATACTCGCGTCCTCTTGCAATAACTCAAGAATCGCCAGATCGGTCTCGTCGAGGCTGATGCGTTTGGATAGATTTTTCTTCAATTTGGCATTCCTGAGTCAAAGCGCCCGATTAATCTAGCAAAGCACGAAAACAAAGCAAAGAAATCGCCTCAATACCAGAACAGAATATTTGCACTGGCTTAAATTGACGGATGCGCAGAATGTTTACAGTTTTCAGTGATTCCCACCGTTTGCACCACGGCACCGAATTGAAAGACGGCGTGCTCAAGCCGTCGTTCGAACAACCCAGTCGGGCCGACACCGTTCACCACCGCGTCAAGCAGGTAGGTCTTGGCCAGATCGTCGAACCGCGTATGTTTGACCGATCGTGTTACGTCAACGCGCACAGTGAGCGCTACGTCAGTTTTCTGGAAAGCGCCTGGACAGAATGGTGTGCGACAGGACGTACGCATGACGCCTTGCCACTGGTATGGCCGGTGCGTGATCTGGCCAATGAACACGTACCCACTTTCGTCGACGGCAAGCTCGGCTTTTATGCAATGGATGCCGGCTCACCGATTACCGCCACCACGTGGCAAGCGGCAAAAACCAGCGCCGATATCGCCCTGACAGGCCTGGCACTGATCGATGAAGGTCACGACAGTGCCTTTGCCCTTTGTCGTCCGCCGGGCCACCACGCGGCACGTGAATACATGGGGGGTTATTGCTATCTCAACAACGCGGCCATTGCTGCACAACAGGCCATCACCCAAGGCGCCAGACGTGTCGCGGTACTGGACGTCGATTTCCATCATGGCAATGGCACCCAGAATATTTTCTACGAGCGAAGTGACGTCATGTTCGTGTCGCTGCACGGCGAACCGACCGTGTCCTATCCGTACTACTCGGGCTTCAGCCACGAGGTCGGCGCCAGCCATGGCGAAGGCTACAACCTCAACTACCCCTTGCCGAAGAACACTACCTGGGAAAGCTACCGCAACGCCCTGCTCCATGCCTGTAAAAAGCTCCAGCAATTCGCGCCCGAAGTGTTGGTGATATCACTGGGCGTCGACACGTTCAAAGACGACCCCATCAGCCACTTTCTGTTGGAAAGCGATGATTTCATCGGGATTGGCGAGCTGATTGCGAGCGTTGGCTGCCCCACCCTCTTCGTGATGGAAGGGGGCTATATGGTCGATGAAATCGGCATCAATGCGGTGAACGTACTGCATGGTTTCGAGAGCAAACGCGCTTGAGAATCCCCCCGCCCTACAGCGTTTCATGACTGGATTGGAGAATAAGAACATGACTCTTTTTATTGATGTCGATGATGCCGCACGCCTGTTTGCCAAGGTCGGTATCCGCCGGGCGATCAGTGAAATGGCGGCGTACATCGAAGCGGACTACCTACGCTGGACGCAATTTGATAAATCGCCGCGCACGGCCAATCATTCTGCGGACGGTGTGATCGAGTTGATGCCTACCGACGACGGCCAGCAGTATTCATTCAAGTACGTGAATGGCCATCCGGACAATGGCCAGAGAAACTTGCTGACGGTCATGGCCTTCGGCCTGCTGGCCGATGTTCACAGTGGCTATCCAATCCTGCTCAGTGAACTGACACTGACAACCGCTGTACGCACCGCAGCCACCTCGGCATTGGTTGCGCGATCGCTTGCCCGTGCAGGTACAAGCTCTATGGCGATCATCGGCAATGGCGCCCAGAGTGAGTTTCAAGCGCTGGCTTTCCATGAAATGTTGGGCATCGATGAAATCCGAATCTTCGATATCGATCGCGACGCGTCACACAAGTTGAAGCACAACCTGGCGGCCTTTCCCACGATCAAAGTGACGCTGGCCAACTCCGTACAGGAGGCGGTCAGGGGTGCACACATTGTCACCACCGTCACTGCCGACAAAACCTACGCAACCATTCTGACGCCCGAGATGATTGAGCCCGGCATGCATATCAACGCCGTCGGCGGTGACTGCCCGGGCAAAACCGAACTGCACGCCGACATCCTGCGTAATGCCCGAGTCATCGTCGAGTTCGAACCGCAAACACGGATTGAAGGTGACATCCAGCAACTGGAAGCCGATTCACCCGTCGTTGAGTTTTTCCGGATTGTGCAAGGTGAAGTTCAGGGACGCGAGAGCGACGAACAGGTCACGGTATTCGACTCGGTGGGCTTTGCCCTGGAGGACTTTTCGTCACTTCGCTATCTGCACGCCATGGCGCAGGAGCATCAAGCCGGCAAGCCTATTCACCTGGTGCCAAAGCCCGAGAACATAAAAAACCTTTACCAGTTGATTGATCAACCGCCGGCCAAAGCCGAGCGATTGCGCGCAGCCAATTGACCCAATGGTGACGCCCCGAGACCGTGTATCAAGGGGCCCCTCACCGTCCAGACAGACACACCGCCGTCGCTAGCCATTGCGTCTCCAACAACAACGCTAGACGTCCACCTTTCTGCCAAAACTCAAAAAACATAAGATCAAGAGGTTTTGAAATGAAATCGAGTTCATCAGAGCTGGTTGAACAGCCTGCGCTGCAGCGCACCCTCAGCAATCGCCACATTCAGTTAATGGCCATGGGAGGGGCCATTGGAACAGGCCTGTTCATGGGCTCCGGAAAGATCATTGCACTCTCCGGCACGTCGATCATCCTCATCTATATGATCATCGGGTTGTTCGTTTACTTCGTCATGCGCGCCATGGGCGAAATGCTACTTTCCAATCTGAATTTCAAAACCTTTGCGGATTTCGCCGGCGCCTACCTGGGCCCTCGCGCAGCATTTTTTCTCGGCTGGTCTTACTGGCTGAGCTGGAGCGTTGCAGTGATAGGCGATGCCGTAGTGGTCGGCGGTTTTTTTCAATACTGGTTCCCCGGTCTACCTGCCTGGATACCGGCCATAGGGATGTTGGCGACACTGTTCGCCTTGAACGTGCTGACGGTCCGGCTGTTTGGTGAAGTCGAATTCTGGTTCGCAATCATCAAGATCATCGCCGTCGTGACCCTGATTGGCGTCAGTATTGTAATGATTGCCAGTTCCTTCGCTTCCCCCAGTGGCGTCACCGCATCCCTGAATCATCTGGTGGACAAGCAGGCTGCGTTTCCAAACGGCTTACTCGGCTTCTTCGCCGGTTTTCAGATGGCTATTTTCTCATTCGCGGGCACCGAGCTGATCGGCACCGCGGCGGCAGAGACCCGATCTCCGGAGAAGACCCTGCCCAAGGCAATCAACTCCATCCCGCTGCGAATCATCTTGTTCTACGTACTCGCATTGAGCTGCATTATTGCCGTGACATCCTGGCAACAGGTTTCGCCGGTCAAGAGTCCCTTTGTAGAACTTTTTCTGGTGGCAGGCTTCCCCGCAGCGGCTGGCATCGTCAACTTCGTGGTACTGACATCCGCCGCGTCCTCGGCAAACAGTGGCGTATTCTCGTCCAGCCGCATGCTTTTCGGGCTGGCCAACCAAGACAACGCTCCGGGCGTTTTCCGGCGACTATCGGGCAATAGCGTACCGCTGCTGAGCCTGGTGTTTACCATGCTGTTGGTGCTGGCAGGTGTACTCGTGCTGTTCATCGTACCGGAGGTCATGACAGCGTTCACCATCGTCTCTACCGTGTCGGCGATCCTGGTTATTTTCACTTGGTCAACCATCCTCGCGTCTTACATTGCCTATCGCAAAAAATGCCCTGAGCTTCATATGAAATCTGCCTACAAGATGCCCGGTGGGGTGCCGATGGCCTGGATCTCATTGGCATTCTTGGGTTTTGTGCTGGGCCTGTTGGCATTGAGACCTGACACCCGTATTGCCTTGATGGTCATGCCAGGGTGGTTTGTATGGCTGGCAATTGCCTACCCGTTGACCCACCTTCGCAAGCCCAAATGTGCAGTTGAGTCGGCGAGTCAACTCGGTTGAGTCAAGGGCACTATCGTTACACGGCCTCGACAGCCTGCAAGTGTGTGTAGCTGGCGACAAAGCGACTGTACTTGTGTTGACCGCAGGTATAAGGCGCGTATTTCGCCGGGTTATCGGCACTGATGCACGTGGCGACGGTCTCGACCGTCGCCTCGAAGTCCAAGTCAATGAAGAAAGGAATGGAATACCGTTCGACACCGCTGGTGTTGATGACGCGGTGCATGGTCGATGTATAGCGATCGTTCGTCAGGGTTTGCACCAGATCACCAATGTTGACAATGAACGTATCTTCCACCGGTGGCGCGCTTACCCATTCGCCCGCACGATTGCGTACTTGCAAGCCACCGACCTTGTCCTGGAAAAGAATCGTCAGGAAGCCATAGTCCGTGTGTGCGCCGATCCCGATTTCCTTTTGTGAAATGTCGCCACTCTGCGAGGGGTAATGCAACAAGCGCTGGATGGTGATCGGTTTGCGTTGCAGTTTTTCAAAGTAGTCCGCCGGCAGATCCAGGCTCAGCGCAATGGCGCTGATGAGCTTACGCGCCAGGTCAAGCATTGCACGGTGGTAGGCCTCGCAGACCTCGGAAAATTGCGCCGGCTCCGCTGGCATCAGGTTCGCCCCGAAGAACGGGGACACTTCATCATCGTGGGCACCGTAGTCGAAGCACTCCTTGAAATCCCGGGTGTTTTCCGGATCGACGTTTTCCGCGTACATGGGAATGTAGCCACGAAGCGTAGGACCTGAATTGATGACGTTCAGCTTATTCTTTTTATCAAAAGGCATGGCGAAGAAGCCTTTCGTCTGGGCGTACATCGCGTCGATCAAGGCACGAGAAACGCCATGATTCCTGATATAGAAAAAACCAACTTTCTCGCAAGTTTCGCCGATCTGGCGCGAGACTGTTTGTGGGTCGCTCCCATCGAGTAACGGCGCAATATCAATAAAAGGGATTTCTTCGAATGTGGTCTGTTTGCTTGCAAGCCGGGTATCGGTCAGCTGAATCATCGGTGAACCTCAACAAGAGCGCCGTATTTTAATTATCCTGAAGCGAGTTGCAGCGTCGGGACCAAGAGCGTTGATCTTGATCGCTTATGCTGAAGTTATTGTTCAGGATTGAATCGGCACTCACAAACCACTTTTCATTCAATGCTCATGAGAAAAAATCAATCATGAGAACAAGGCTATATTTCGATGCCCTGTGCATGGCATTGAATGGTGGTCACCGTCAGGTTTCGTCAACCATCATACGACTTGGCGGATCCAAGGTACCTCATCAAGTTAATTCATCAGCGTTGCAATCCTTGCACTGCCGACGTGCGATGCTGTGGCGCCGCGTGTCTTTTTCTAAAAGCTCGACCGCCATGAACGCTTCGATACCCGCCCCACCTTCAACTCTTTCAATAAAACTCAGAATGGCCTTTTTCATGAACCAATGGGCGGTGCGATCCAACTTAGCCGACGCGGACTTCAGCCTGGCCCGCGTCTCTTCGTCCAACTTGATGCCCTGCGTGGTCACCGCCATCTCTCTTCCTCTCAATCATTACCCGAGTTCATCGTTTCTTATAACGAGGCATTAGTGCATCAAGCCCCACAGGGCCAGAAGTGGAACATCCCTCGACTTCATTGCATGGACACAGGAGGGCGGGTTGAAAACCAAACCTCCCGCGCCAGGACTCCACCACCCCACCTCCTCCCGATACCACTCGCCCGGCGACAGGACGAGATAGAACTCGGCAGGCGGGTGTTGGTGATAGGGGTAGCAGGTTTCGGGCAGCATGAGCGCCAATCCCAAGGTCAGGGTGGAACATTCCAATAACCCTCCGGGGCCGGCGATCATCCCGTGGCGATGCCGCTCCACGAAAGCGCTGTCCTGGTCGGCCCGGGCCTGGCGATTCATCCAGGTGAGATGGGGCAAGAGCGTGCCTAACGCCTCCCGTATCGACAGCAGGCCATCATCGGTCCTGGGCGCAGCTTCGAGTGCCTCGGATAAGTGGGACTCCAAAAAGCCTGGCAGTGCATTTGAAGCTTGCGTAGCCGTCCTGATCGTCCATTGGGCCGCCTTCAGAGACGCGACATGCGCTTGCGCCTCATCGCAGCCGCTGCCCGACAGGATGTTTTGAAGCGAACACCTGAGCGAGTCGCCGCTGCGGAGCATGTCCTGACCCCACGCTGGATTTTCAGTGCTATTCATCATCGTTTCGATCCCATTTCCCGAGCGACGTATCGGAGCGGCTTACAGACAACTCAGTTGTTCCAGCAGGTCAACGGGAACACTGATTCCATCATTCTGCGCGGTGACCGTTGAATTTTGCCGTTCCCATCCCGGCCTGTGGACGCCCATCTGCGCCAGGCGGGTCAGTTGACTTGAGAGCCGCAGCTCGAATCCCGTCGAAAAGAAATCCGGCGCCAGCAGCTGGACCAACAGGCCACAGCCAGGCGTCTGGTTTCCCTGGTTGAAGTCCGGCGCATCCAGCGACCAGTTGGCGCCTGTGAGCCCCGCCGCCAGCACCTCGACCATGAGCATCAAGTTGGCCCCACGGTGACCGCCAAAAGGCAGCAGCGCACCGCCCAGTGCCGCCAGGGCATTACGTGTGCCGTTGCCCTCCTGGTCCACCGCCCAACCTTCGGGAATATCATTGCCCGTCGAAGCGGCGTGGGCGATGTTCACGAATGCCGCAGCACTGCTGGCCTGGTCGAACAGCAAGGGAATGCCATCGGCCGAGGGCGCGGCAAACGAGAGCGGGTTGGTCGAGTAGGTCTTGCCCTTGGCGCCAGGAACGGCCACCAGCGCCGGTCCGTTTGCGACCGCCAAGGCAATCAGCCCGGCCTGGGCAAACCGCAGCGTGTAGTCGCCCAACTCACCGCTGGTAAAACTGTTGCATTGGCTCAACGTGGCCATGCCATTGGCGTGCGCGGCATGGCACAGCGAATCGAAACAGCGATCGACACCCAACTGGGCAATTCCGCCTTGGGCATCGGATTTGAAGATCATCGCGCCGGCGCGGGAGATACGTGGCTCGGCACGTGGAGCGATGCGTCCGGAGGAAAAGCCCGACAAGTAATCGGCAAGATGCCGGAACCCCACGGCCTGGTTATCGCGCGCTTGCGCAGCCACTGTGGCGTGGGCCAATGAGAGGGCAACCGCGGCTGAGCAGCCCTTCGCTTCGCAGAGGCGCTTCACCCAGCCGACCGCTTCATCCAGGGTAAAGCGACGGTAAGCGGTGGTCTTCAAGGGGATCGCCTGAATGTTCATTCGATGCAGCCGATGCCCCTCACAAGGGCATCGGACGGCAACACAACTATTGGATGACGGCCATTACTGGGCCGGTGTCGCGGAAGCGGTCTGGCTGCCGAACATCGCCTCGAAGCGCGGCTTGTTGGCGGCGTAATACTCCGCAACGACCTTGTCCGCCGAACTGTCACGAGCGGTCGCCATCAACTTCTCGAGGTCGGCCTTTGGGATCTTGAAGTTGGCGAAGAACCGGGCGACATCGGGATGTTCGGCGCTGAAGCCTTTGCGAGCCACCGCATGGATCTGCTCGGCGCCCCCGAAAATCTGCTTCGGATCGTCCAGGTAGCGCAGCGGCCACTTGGCGAACATCCAGTGCGGGCTCCAGGCGTTGATCAAGGCCCATTTGTCACGCTTGAGGTTGCGATCCAGCTCGCTCAACATGCCGGACTCCGAAGAGGCGACCATCTTGTAGCCCTCAAGCTTGTATTCCTTGATGGCCTTTTCCGTGAGTTTGTATTGGCCATTGCCCACTTCCGAAGTCAGGATCTTGCCGCCGAGTTTTTCCCGTACTTCAGGCTTGTTCAGGTCTTCTACACTGGCAATCTCGCTGGTGGGAATGGACGTTGGCACGGCCATGCCGATCCGACCTTCATACAGCACGCCAAGGTCTTCGAGCTTGTCCTGGTATTTGTCGTAGAACGCCTTGTGGGTGCTCGGCAGCCAGACCATCGGGATCAGGTCGATATTGCCGTTGGCCAAGGCCTGGAACTGAATGCCAATATCGGCGAGCACCAATTTGACCGGTTGCTTCAGGTGGTCGCGCAATGCGGTATCCGCCAGCTTTACGGCAATTTCCGTATCCGACCAATTCACCCATCCGATGCGGATAGGCGTGGGTTCCTCGGCGTGGGTCATCAGGCTGCTGGCGGCCATCGCCAGGCCGGCAAACCAGCCGATACACGTCTTACTGGACAACGTCATCATGGTGCATCTCCGCGTACTGTATTAATAGTTATTGGCAGGGCAGCAGAAGAATTAACGTTCCCTCATCAGAGCAGAGTGCCATCACCCTGCTCAAGGGATTTAATGTTATGCATGGATAAGTTTTAGTTATGGGAACAGCTCATGTATTTCGGTCGCTCGGCCCTCCTCCGCCCTTTGGCGAAACTCTTTTGGTAATGCAGATTCCCTTAAGATTGTCGACAGACCGTGGCGAGGGAGCTTGCTCCCGCTGGGCTGCGTAGCAGCCCTTTTGTGAGCGCTGCGCACTGGAGCGCCAGCCCGGTCAAGCGGGAGCAAGCTCCCTCGCCACGGGTTCAGCGTTTTGCCACTCACAACGCTTTTTCGAGTGCCGGCAATGCTTCGAACAGATCCGCCACTAACATGTAATCCGCCACTTGGGCGATGGGTGCTTCAGCGTCCTGGTTGATCGCGACGATGACTTTTGAACCACTCATGCCCGCCAGATGTTGAATGGCGCCACTGATGCCCGCCGCGATGTAAAGCTCTGGCGCGACGATTTTCCCGGTCTGCCCGACCTGCAAATCGTTGGGGGCAAAACCCGAATCCACCGCGGCACGGGAGGCCCCGACGGCGCCGCCAAGCTTGTCCGCCACTCGCTCGATCAGGGCGAAATTTTCTTTACTCTGCATCCCGCGACCACCGGACACGACGACACGGGCGCTCGACAAATCCGGCCGTTCGCTGGCCGTCAGTTGTTCGCTCACGAAACGCACATTGCTTGCGCTTTGCCCGCCCTCCACCGCCACCACTTCACAGCGATGTTCATGGGACAAGGCTTGGACAAACGCCGAGGCGCGGACCGTGAGCAACTTGATCGGATCGAGGGACTGCACGGTGGCGATGGCATTGCCGGCATAAATGGGCCGCTGGAAGGTGTCCGCCGAAACAATGTGGGTGACGTCGGACAGCATGCCGACATCCAGGCTGGCCGCGACCCGTGGCAGCACATTGCGCCCCATGCTGCTGGCATCGGCAACGACATGCGTATACCCATCGGCCACCAGCGAAGTGATCAGTGGCTGGACATTTTCCGCCAGGGCATGTTCGAACATCGCCCCGTGTGCGAGCAGCACCCGGTCCAGGCCCTGGGCCAGTGCTGCCTGTTGCGCCACTGCCGACGCATCCGCCCCGCCCATCACCAGCAAATCCGTCTTGGCGCCCAACGCCAGGGCGGCGGTCACGGCACTCCATGTCCCTGACGTCAGTTGACCTGCACTGTGCTCGGCGATCACCAATGTGCGCATCAAATCACCCCCGCAACGTTCTTCAATTTATCCACCAGCTCGGCCACCGAACCGACGTTGATCCCGGCTTTGCGCACCGCCGGCGGCACTACGCCTAATAATCGAGCGTGTTCCTTCACGCTCGCGCCCAAGGTGTCGGCGGCAATGATTTCAAGCGGTTTTTTCTTGGCTTTCATGATGTTCGGCAACGACGCATAGCGCGGTTGGTTGAGGCGCAAGTCGCAGGTCACCACGGCCGGCATGGCGAGGGCGACCACCTGGCTGCCCCCGTCGACTTCACGTTCGACGACCCATTGCCCGTCGACCTGATTGACGGCCGAGGCGTAAGTGGCCTGGCCGCTGCCGATCAACTGCGCGACCATTTGCCCGACCTGGTTGTTCTCCTGGTCGATCGCCTGTTTGCCAAACAGGATCAATTGCGGCTGTTCCTGATCGATTACTTTGCTCAGGTACTTGGCGACGTTGAGCGGTTCGAGTAGCCCATTCGTCTCGACCAGCAACGCCCGGTCCGCACCGAGTGCCAAGGCCGTGCGCAGTTGTTCCTGCGCCGCCGACGTGCCCACCGAGACCACCACCACTTCGGATGCCAGCCCCTTCTCCTTGAGGCGAATCGCCTCTTCCACAGCGATCTCGCAGAACGGGTTCAAGGCCATCTTCACGCCATTGAGTTCGACGTCTGAACCGTCGGCTTTTACCCGGACTTTCACATTCGGATCGATAGCGCGCTTTACCGCAACGAGCACTTTCATGGTTCTTCCCATAGCCCCCTTGCACTGTGGATCGATGCGAGATGGCCGGCCGCACGAGCCGGACCACCCCTGTTTCGACTGGATGGTAATCCTGGTTTTTCCGCCACGCAAGAAAAATGTACACCTGTGTCCTAATCGTTGACACACATGAACATTCGACATACCGTTATGTCAAACCAAGCCTGATGTTCTGTTCCCGGAGCGCAACACCATGTCCAGCGATCCTCTGCTGCAGCCCTATAAGATCAAACACCTGACCCTCAAGAACCGGATCATGACCACCTCCCATGAGCCGGCTTATCCTGTCGACGGCATGCCGAAGGATTTGTACCGCGCCTATCACGTCGAACGGGCCAAGGCTGGCGTGGCACTGACCATGACGGCGGGCTCCGCCGCTGTTTCCCGTGACAGCCCGCCGGTGTTCAACAACGTGCTGGCGTACAAGGACGAAGTGGTCAAATGGATGAAGGACCTGACTGACGAATGCCACGAACACGGCGCGGCAGTGATGATCCAACTGACTCACCTGGGCCGGCGCACGCGCTGGGACAAGGCTGACTGGCTGCCGGTCGTCTCGCCGTCCCATCGCCGCGAAGCGTCCCACCGGGCCTTCCCGAAAAAACTGGAAGACTGGGACATCGACCGGATCATCAAGGATTACGTGGACGCCGCCGAACGCATGAAGGCCGCCGGTCTTGATGGCCTGGAACTGCAGGCCTACGGGCACCTCATGGATCAGTTCTGGTCGCCGCTGACCAACGATCTCGACGGGCCCTACGGCGGCTCGCTGGAAAACCGGATGCGCTTCACCTTCGACATCCTGCGTGGCATTCGCCAGCGTTGTGGCGAAGATTTCCTGCTCGGGGTGCGCTACACCGGCGATGAAGACCTGCCCGGCGGCTTCGGTGCCAGCGACGGCCTGCAGATCTCCCACATGCTCAAGGACAGTGGGCTGGTGGACTTCCTCAACGTGGTGCGCGGGCACATCGATACCGATGCTGGCCTCACCGACGTGATCCCCATCCAGGGCATGCGCAATTCACCGCACCTGGATTTTGCTGGCGAGATTCGCTCGGCCACCGGTTTCCCGACGTTCCACGCGGCCAAGATTCCGGACGTCGCCACGGCGCGGCACGCCATCGCCTCCGGCAAGGTGGACATGATCGGCATGACCCGCGCGCACATGACCGACCCGCACATCGTGCGCAAGATCATTGAAAAACGCGAAGAAGAGATTCGCCCCTGCGTCGGCGCCAACTATTGCCTGGATCGCATCTACCAGGGCGGTGCCGCCTACTGCATCCACAACGCTGCCACCGGCCGCGAAACCACCATGCCCCATGAGATCCCGAAGGCGTCGGTCAAGCGCAAAGTGGTGGTGATCGGCACCGGCCCGGCGGGCCTGGAAGCGGCGCGGGTGGCTGGCGAACGCGGTCATGACGTCACGGTGTTCGAAGTGGCGGATCAGCCCGGTGGACAGATCCGCTTGACCGCCCAGAGCGAGCGGCGGCGCGAGATGATCAGCATCATCGATTGGCGCATGGCGCAATGCGAACGGCTGGGGGTGAAGTTCCATTTCAACACCTGGGCCGAAACCGAGACCGTGATGGCCGAGGCGCCGGACGTGGTGATCGTCGCCACGGGCGGCTTGCCCCATACCGAGGTGCTCAAGCACGGCAATGAACTGGTGGTGTCGACCTGGGACATCATTTCCGGCGACGTCAAACCCGGCCAGAACGTGCTGATCTTCGACGACGCGGGCGACCACGCGGCGCTACAGGCGGCCGAGGTCATCGCCAACAGCGGTGCGAAACTGGAAATCGTCACGCCGGATCGGTCGTTTTCGCCGGAGGTGATGGCGATGAACCTGGTGCCGTACATGCGCAGCCTGCAAGACCTGAACGTCACCTTCACAGTGACCTATCGGGTCGATTCCGTAGAGAAGCGCGACGGTCAACTGATCGCCAACTTCGGCAGCGACTACGGCCAGGTGCACAAACAGCGCGTGGTCGATCAGGTGGTGATCAACCACGGCACCCTGCCCCTGGACGACCTGTACTTCGAACTGCGCCCGCATTCGAGCAACAACGGCGCGGTCGAACAGCACAACCTGATCGCCGGGAAAACCCAGGACATCGTGACCAACCCTGAAGGTCGCTTCCAGCTGTTCCGGATCGGCGACGCAGTGTCGGCACGTAATACCCACGCGGCGATCTACGATGCGTTGCGGTTGGTGAAAGACATTTGAAGTCATGCCCCTGATCTTGTGGATCAGGGCCATTTCTCCACTCAACCCGTGATGCTGCTCACTTAAGCAATTCGGTAACCCCGTGGCGAGGGAGCTTGCTCCCGCTGGGTTCTGTAGGGGCTGGCGAAGCCTGCGATCTTTTGATCTTGATCTTGATCTCTCGCTTGAGATTCAAGTGGCTGCGGAAAGATCGCAGCCTCGTTCCACTCGACAGCTCCTACACAGCTCCTACCAGCTCAGGCCGAGCGGGAGCAAGCTCACTCGCCACAGGTTCATCGTTTCTCAAGTAGATAGCGCTGCAACTAACACGAGGCTTTTCCATGTCAGTACAGACCTTGAAATCAAGGGCTGCGGTCGCATTCGCACCCAACGAACCGTTGCGGTTGGTCACCATCGATGTGGCGCCACCCAAGGCCGGTGAGGTCCGGGTGCGCATCGTCGCCACCGGCGTTTGCCACACCGACGCCTTCACCCTGTCGGGCAGCGATCCCGAAGGCATTTTCCCCACCGTGCTGGGGCATGAAGGCGGTGGTGTGGTCGAGTCCATCGGCGAAGGCGTGACCTCGCTGCAAGTCGGCGACCACGTGATCCCGCTCTATACCGCGGAATGCCGGCAATGCAAATTCTGCCTCTCGGGCAAGACCAACCTCTGCCAGGCCGTCAGGGCCACCCAAGGCAAAGGCTTGATGCCCGACGGCACTTCGCGCTTCTCTTACGAAGGCCAGCCACTGTTCCATTACATGGGCTGCTCGACCTTTTCCGAATACACGGTGCTGCCGGAAATTTCCTTGGCGAAGATATCCAAGGACGCACCATTGGAGCAGGTTTGCCTGCTCGGCTGCGGAGTGACCACGGGGATTGGCGCGGTCCTCAACACGGCGAAAGTCGAAGCCGGTGCCAGCGTGGCGATCTTCGGGTTGGGGGGGATCGGCCTGGCCGCGATCATTGGCGCCAAGATGGCCAACGCCGGGCGCATCCTGGCCATCGACATCAACCCAGCCAAGCGCGATGTCGCCCTGTCGTTGGGCGCGACGGACTTCATCAATCCCAAGGAGGATGACCGGCCGATCCAGGACGTCATCGTCGAACTCACCGACGGTGGCGTGGATTACTCCTTCGAATGCGTCGGCAACGTGCAATTGATGCGCGCAGCGCTGGAGTGCTGCCATAAGGGCTGGGGCGAGTCGATCATCATCGGTGTGGCCGGCGCCGGCCAGGAAATCAGCACCCGCCCGTTCCAGCTCGTCACCGGTCGGGTGTGGCGCGGCAGTGCCTTCGGCGGCGTGAAAGGCCGCACCGAACTACCCAGTTATGTGGAGAAGACCAGTCGCGGGGAGATCCCGCTGGAAACCTTCATCACCCACAACATGCCCCTGGAAGCGATCAACGAAGCCTTCGAGTTGATGCACACCGGGCAGAGCATTCGTACCGTCATTCATTTCTGAAATCCGCTCGTAAACCCAATGACCCAAAGAAAGGAAACCAAGATGTCCGTTTTTACCCATGTCACCGTCGGCACCAACAACCTGGCAAAAGCACGCGCATTTTATGACGCCACCCTGAAAGAGATCGGCCTCAAGCGTGTCGCCGACCTCAACGAGGCCGGCTCCATCTGGGGCGTCGACAAGCCGTCGTTTTTTGTCCTCAACCCGGCCAACGGCAGTGCGGCCACCATCGGCAACGGCGTCACGGTGAGCTTCGAAGCGCCGAACCGCGCGGCGGTCCAGGCGTTCCATACGGCCGCCCTGGCAAACGGCGGCGTTTGCGAAGGCCTGCCAGGCCCGCGTGGCTGGGCGGACAACGCCTTCGCCGCTTATGCCCGGGACCTGGATGGCAACAAGCTGGCGGTGTATTGCTTCAAGGCTGAATAAACGCAGGCAGCACCACCGCTATCGCGAGCAAGCTCGCTCCCACAGGGATCGTGGGTGTTCATGAATCTCATGTTCATCACAGGAGTCTTGGGTGTTCATGAGTTTTCATTCACCACAAGACCACTGTGGGAGCGAGCTTGCTCGCGATGGCGGCGGCACAGTCAACATCGAGCCCAACCTGCCTCACGCGTTTGGCGACCAACCTAGCCCCCATCGGTATCGATATCGGCATCCGTGCTGTCACCGGATTTCGGCCGGTCCGGATCAGGCTTGAAGCCGGGGCTGAAGGTGTTGTCATTGTCCTGGTGGTGCTGCTTCTGATCGACCTCAGTGGCGGCGCTATCAGCCTGGTCCGTTCCGGCAGGACTGACTGGCTCGGCATCAGACGCTTTGCCCGGAACCTGGGGGTCGATGGCCGGATCATTACGCGCAGACGGCGTCTGTGGCTGGGTGTTTGCGGGATCGTCGTTCATAGGCACCTCGTTCATGGCAGGGCCGGATGGTTGACCGGTCTTGAACATTCGAAGGTGACGCAACGGCTTCGGTTCCATTTGTTTAAAACGCAGCGATCAACCGCCCAACACACTCCTGATCATCCGGGCCAATGCGTCCGGGCCGTAGGGTTTGCTCAACAAATGGGTGTCGGGGCTCAATTGATGGTTTCGGGAGATGATGTCCCGGGTATGGCCCGAGGTGAACAGCACCGGGACCGGCGGGCTCTGCACCTTGGCCCAGGCGGCCAGGTCGGAACTCTTGATCAGGCCAGGCATGACCACGTCGGTGAAAATCAGGTCCACCGCGGTGCCGTCCAGCAGCAGTTTCATCGCCTCATCGCCGTTGGCGGCCGTGAGGGTCCGATAGCCTGACTGCTCCAGCAGGTCCACCGACGCACTGCGCACCTCGTCGTTGTCCTCCACCACCAGAATCGTCTCCTGCCGTCCGGACTGAAGCGCGTCGTGTTGCTCGGTTTCCCCTACTTCGGGCGCAAGGCTTCGAGGGAAATACATCCGCACCCGCGTGCCTTCACCCAGGTCGCTGGAAATCTCGATATGGCCGCCACTCTGCTTGACGAACCCGAACACCATGCTCAATCCAAGCCCAGTGCCCTGGCCATCGGTCTTGGTGGTGAAAAACGGTTCGAACACTTGCTGCAGGACATCGGGCGGCATGCCGGCACCACAATCGATCACCGACAGTCGAACATAGTCGCCGGCCGGGATTCCCTTGCCTGCGCAGAACGCTTCATCGAGCACGATGTTCTCGCCGAGCAGGCGGATGGTGCCCTCGCCATCCATGGCGTCACGGGCATTGATTGCCAGGTTCAACAGGGCGTTTTCCAGTTGGTTGCGATCAACGTGGATGCACCATGGCGCCTGGGGCAGGCTCACTTCAATCTGAATGGTTTCGCCCAGGGCCCGTTGCAGCAACTCACCCATGCCCTCGTAGATGCGCCGAGGGTTGTAGACCGCCGGTGACAAGGGCTGGCGCCGGGCAAATGCCAGCAACTGCGAGGACAGCTTGGCCCCCCGCTCCACGGCTTCGATGGAAGCACTGACCCGTCGTTGCACATTGGCATTGTCTCGTTCGTGGCGTGCCAGTAAATGCAGGTTGCCGGCGATCACCTGCAGCAAGTTGTTGAAGTCATGGGCCACACCACCGGTGAGGCCGCCAATGGCCTCCAGCTTCTGTGACTGGCGCAACTGTTCTTCCGCTGCCAGCCGCGCCTGCACCTCGTTGGCGACGCGTTGCTCCAAATCGCGGGTGAACTTGAGCAGCGACGCTTCGGCCGTCTTGCGCTCATCGATATCAATCAGCACCCCCGGAAAACGCAGGGGCTTGCCCGCCCCATCGAACTCACATCGACCGCTGGCCAGCACCCAGCGATAGTTGCCGTCCAGGCGGCGAACCCGATATTCAGCGCTGTAAGACACGCCGGTGCGCACGGTCAGTTCGACCCGCTGGTTGACCTCTTCAAGGTCGTCCGGGTGGATACCCTGGCGGGCAATTTCGATGGGCAATGCGTCCAGCGAACAGTCGGGTGGGTAGTTGAAAGTACGGGCGAAACGCTCATCGCCCGATAACGTGTCGGCCTGGATGTCCCAGACGAACGACCCCAGCAAGGGCCCGGCCGAGAGCGCCAGCTGGATGCGTTCATTGACCGCGCGGTAACTGCGTTCGGCCGCTTGCCGGGCGCGCTCGGTCAATACGTGCTCGGTGGTTTCCACCACAATCGCCAACACCCCCGCCGGAGATTGGTCGTCATCGGGCACCGGGCTGTAGTAGAGGTCCATCCACACGTCTTCAGGCTTGCCATCGCGTAGCAGGACCAGCTCTTTGCTACGGTAGGACAAGGTGCCGCCGGCCAGGCAGACGTCCAGGACATGGCGATTGAATTCAGCGACCTCCGGCCAGCCCAACTCCACCGCGCACCCCAGCAGGTAGGGATGGCGGCCGCCAGCGAACTCGGCGTAGGCATCGTTGTAGATCATGAAGCCCTGGCGGCCCCACAACATCACCATCGGCAGGGGCGAAGCCAACAACAATTGGACAGCGCTGCGCAAGCTGGCGGACCAGTGCTCGATGGCGCCCAACTCGGTTCGGCTCCAATCGAACGCCCGGATACGCCCGGCCATCTCACCGCCCCACCCAGGGCACCCGTGATTCTGGGATAGAAACTGCATGGTCGACTCTGAGCCTCAAAATACCTGCAGGGAATCGGCATACACAAATCCCTTGCGATCAGAGCTTCGAGCGTCGGGTTGGCGTTTGGTTTCATGCTGACCGGTTTGCGCACGATCCCTGTGGCGAGGGAGCTTGCTCCCGCTGGGCTGCAAAGCAGCCCCAAAAAAGGCTGACGCAATCCTTCAGGCACACCGGGCCGGCTGGTTTACGACGGCTGCGCCGCCGAGCGGGAGCAAGCTCCCTCGCCACAGGGTTGTGGTGTTATAGCAACCTCAGCGGAAATCGCGGCTTTGCACCTGGATACCCGCCAACAATTCAGTCAGGTCGCTCAAGCGCCCGGCGATCAAGTGGCGGACCTCGCCGACGCTTTCCCAGCGCCCGTCGACCCTGAGCAATTGCGAGCCCACCAGGGTCTTGCGCTGGCGCTCGGCCAGGTCGCGCCAGACCACCACGTTGAGGTTGCCGAATTCATCTTCCAGGGTGACGAAGGTCACGCCGCTGGCCGTGCCTGGGCGTTGGCGGCCGGTGACCAGCCCGGCGACGCTGACGTTGCGGCCATGCTCCACGTCCTGCAATTCCCGTGAACTGCGGCAGCGCCGGGCGCGCAGTTCGGAACGCAGCAGGGCCAGCGGATGAGGGCCAAGTGTCGTGCCCAGCGTGGCGTAATCGGCAAACAGGTTTTCCCCCAGCGTGGGTTCGGGCAGGGTCACGGGCGGTTCTTCCTGGCTGGGCAAACCGGCGAAAAGGCCCAGTTGCTTCTGCACCCCGGCCACTTCCCAGCGAGCCCGATGGCGATCCCCGGCCAAGCCTTGCAAGGCCCCTGAGTCCGCCAGTTGCGCCTGGGCCCGGGCATCGAGTTGCGCGCGTTCACCCAAGTCGGCCACGTCGCTGAAGGGCCGCTGCCGGCGCGCCGCTTCGATACGGCGGGCATCCTCTTCGCGAAACCCCTTGACCA
This sequence comes from Pseudomonas sp. LARHCG127, assembly GCF_052871455.1. Taxonomy (NCBI): domain Bacteria; kingdom Pseudomonadati; phylum Pseudomonadota; class Gammaproteobacteria; order Pseudomonadales; family Pseudomonadaceae; genus Pseudomonas; species Pseudomonas sp. LARHCG127. The sequence continues at coordinate 229,874 of NZ_JBIXJT010000001.1, read as the reverse complement.
GGCGCAGCCCCATGCGGATCGCCGGTTGCCGGCCGTCCATGGGCTCGAGGCTGCACTCCCAATCGCTGGCGCGCACATCCACCGGGCGGATCGACAGTTGATGCCGGCGGGCATCCTGGAGGATCTGGTCCGGGCTGTAGAACCCCATCGGCCAACTGTTGATCAAGGCACAGGCAAACGCCGCCGGTTCGTGGCATTTGAGCCAGCTGCTGGCGTAGGTCAGCAAGGCGAAACTGGCAGCGTGGGATTCGGGAAAACCGTAATTGCCGAAGCCTTTGATCTGTTCGAAGATTTGCGCGGCGAATTCAGCGGTGTAGCCATTGTTCTTCATCCCCTGCGCCAGGCGTTCCCGATGGGGCTCCAACCCACCGTGACGTTTCCAGGCAGCCATGGAGCGCCGCAATTGGTCGGCTTCGCCCGGGGTGTAGTCGGCCGCGACGATGGCGATCTGCATGACCTGCTCCTGGAACAAGGGCACACCCAGGGTGCGGTCAAGCACTGTTTTCAGCGCTTCAGAGGGATACGTCACCGCCTCTTCCTTGTTTCTGCGCCGCAGGTACGGGTGCACCATCCCTCCCTGGATCGGCCCGGGCCGCACGATCGCCACTTCGATGACCAAATCGTAGAACCTCTCGGGTCTCAGCCGAGGCAACATCGACATCTGCGCCCGGGATTCGATCTGGAAGACACCGATGGTGTCGGCCCGCGAGATCATCTGGTAGGTCGCCGGATCTTCCTGGGGCAACGACGCCAAGGCATAACGCTGCCCCCGGTACTGCTCGATCAGGTCGAAACAACGCCGAATCGCGCTGAGCATGCCCAAGGCCAGGATATCCACCTTGAGCAGCCCGACCGCGTCCAGGTCGTCCTTGTCCCACTGGATGATGGTGCGCTCGGCCATGGCCGCGTTTTCCACCGGCACCAGGGTGTCCAGGGGCTGTTCGGAAATCACGAAGCCGCCAGGGTGCTGGGATAAGTGCCGGGGGAAACCGATCAATTGCTGGGTCAGGCCCAAGACCCGGCGCAACACCGGGCTGTCCGGGTCGAAGCCGCCTTCACGCAAGCGCTCCACCGGCGGCGCCTCGTCGCTCCAACGGCCGCAGCAATCGGCCAGGGCATTGACCTGGTCCGGCGGCAGGCCCAGGGCCTTGGCCACATCGCGCACCGCCCCGGCGCCGTGGTAACTGCTGACCACCGCCGTCAAGGCCGCACGATGACGACCGTAGCGCTGGAATACGTACTGCAGCACCTCCTCGCGACGGTCGTGTTCGAAGTCGACGTCGATGTCCGGCGGCTCGTTGCGCTCCCGGGACAGGAAACGCTCGAACAACAGGCTGGTGAGACTGGGGTCGATTTCGGTAATGCGCAAGGCGTAGCACACCGCCGAGTTGGCCGCCGAACCGCGCCCCTGGCAGAGGATATGGCGACTGCGGGCAAAGCTGACAATGTCCTGCACGGTGAGGAAATAGCTGTCATAGCCCAATTCGGCGATCAGGCTCAACTCCTTGTCGATCTGTGCCCGCACCTTGTCTGTCACGCCATCCTTCCACCGCTCGTGCATGCCCCGCTCGGTCAGTTCCCGCAGCCAGGACGCAGGATCATGCCCCTCGGGCACCAGCTCACGCGGATATTCATAGCGCAGTTGGCCAAGGTCGAAGGTGCAGCGCCGGGCGATGGCCAGGGTTTCATCGAGCAAGGCCCGCGGGTAGAGCTCGGCCAGATCCTTGCGGCTGCGCAAGTGGCGCTCGCCGTTGGGGTGCAGGCGCTGGCCGGCCTCGGCCACCGTGACGTGGTGGCGGATGGCGGTCATGGTGTCCTGCAAGGCACGACGGCCGCGCACATGCATGTGCACATCGCCGCTGGCCACGGCCGGAAGATCCAAGCGTTCGGCCAGTGCCAGGCAGTCCGCCAGCCGTCGGCGGTCGTCCTGTCCACAATGCAACTGGACCGTCAGCCACAAGCGCCCGGCAAAGATCGGCTGGAGCCAACGCCCGTGCTCCTCGGCGTCCTTGCCCTCGGCGACCCACAACGCCAGCAGCCCCGGCAAGGGCTCGTCGAAGTCCTCCCGCACGATGCGATAGTGGCCCTTCTCGCTGCGGCGACGGGCGCGGGTGATCAACCGGCACAAGGCTTGATAGCCGTCCAGGTTTTCCACCAGCAGCACCAGTTTCGGACCGTTCTCGACCTGGATTTCGCTGCCGACAATCAATTGCAGCGCCAACTCCTTGGCCGCCTGCCAGGCCCGGACGATCCCGGCCAGGGTGCATTCATCGGTGATCGCCAAGGCCTGATAGCCCTGCTGCTTGGCGCGACGGCACAACTCCAGGGCACTGGAGGCGCCGCGCTGGAAACTGAAGTTCGACAGGCAATGCAGCTCGGCATATTCAACGCTCATGCGAACCAGCCCTGCAGCCACAGCGGCCCGCCCTCGCCCACCGGTCGATAGGCCCAGCCCCGTTGTCCGCTGCGGGTTTCGATCAGGTAATAGTCGCGGCGCACATCCGCGCCATCCCACCAACCGGTCTCGATGCGCTCGGGCCCCATGAGGATCTGTGCCTGGCCTTGCGGCAAAGCCTGGGGTTCATCCAACAGCCAGCCGGGACGCTGCACGCCCTCGCGCGCCGGACAAACCTGGGAACGGGGTTGGGCCGTCATCTGCCAGGCGCACTCAGGCCGATGGTCGTCGCGAAACCCCAAGCCTTGCACGGCATCATCCCCCAGGCGGGCCCGCAGCCGTTCCCGCAGTTGCTCCCAGGGCAATGACTGTTGCGGGCGTTCGTCAAACAGCTCCAGGCGCTGGGGCACGAAACTCGGCAGGTCTTCTGCGCACAAGCGAAAACCCCGCACCGGGGCCTCGACCTGGACTTGTTCCAAGCGACCGCGGGCCAGTTCGAAGAGCATCGCCGGGTCACGTTCGGCGCTGAGCAGGCCGACCTTGATCACCGTATCCGGCAACCCGGCGTGTTCCAGGTGCAAGTCGAAGCGCTGCACGCCGCTGTCGCGGCCGCAGAGGAAGGCCGACAGGTCACCGGTCAGGCGGCGCAACGGGAACAGCAGCGCCTGATGGGATTGCACGTCATAGTTGAGTTCGATGCGCACATCGAAACGGTCGGGCGGCAGGTAGAACGACAGCGCCAGGGTGCGGCTGCCCGTCAACGCATCGAGGTGCTTGAGCACCTGGGCCTCGAAACGCCGAGCCAGGGTCTGTCGGGGCAAGGCCTGGACCTGGTTCAGGCGGCGCAGGCCCATGCGCGACAGCGCCGTGGCGACGTCGGGCTCCAGGCCAATTCGTTCCACGGGCATGTGGCCCAGGCAGTGCTGCAAGGTCTCGGCATCGGGCACCACCAGGGCGTCATAGGCATTGGCCAGCACCCGCGCCGCCACCGGGTTGGGGGCGGCGACGATGCGATGACGAAAGCCCAGCTCGGTCAATTCGGCGCGCAAGCGCGCCTCGAACACCGGCCAGGGTCCGAACAGGCCCAGGCTCGACTCGATCTCGAACAGCAGGGTACGCGGGTAATGCACGCTGACCTGGGAGCTGAAACGGTAGGCCCAGGCCGCCAGGAACTGTTGCCAATACTCGATCTGCGCCGCGTCGTACTCGGCGGTGGCAAAGCCTTTGCTCAAGGCCTGGGCGGCGGTCATGGTCTGGCCGGGACGCAAGCCCAGGGCCCGTGCCGGCGCGTTCACCGCTTGCTGGACCCGGCGCTGGGCCGGACCGGTCAGCAAGGCCAGGGGCTGGTCGGGATCGGGGCGCTGACGCAGCGCGGCGTCCAGCGCCAATTGCGGGAAAAGAATACAGACCCAGCGCATCGCAACCTCAATGCCCGGTTTGTGGGGCGAGCGTGGCAAAGGCAATCGGCGCCGAACGGGCCAGCCCGCCCCGGCACTTGAGCACGCGCAATTGCGCCGGCCGGGTATCGATGGCGATGCGCAAGGCCGCCGGCGACGGGTTGATAGCCTCCTGGATCGGGCGCCAGGCGAATGCCAGGGTCTGGCCGGTTTCCGCCGCCACTTGCAAGCGGCGCAAGGCCCGGTCGTCCGCTTGGCGGGGCCAGCACAGCACCGCGCCACAACTGCCCGACCGCAGGCATTGTTCGGTGGCCCAGAGGGCCTCACGCTCATCGGCACGGATGATCGACAACTGACGTAGGTCGATGCCGGCGTTCTGCCAAGCCTGGGGATAAGGCACGAATGGCGGCGCCACCAACACAATCCGCTCCCCCGCCGCCGCCAGCCGCGCCAGGGTCGGCCAAACCAATTGCAACTCGCCCACGCCCGGCGCGGCGATGAGCAATTCCGTTAATGCCGCTTCCGGCCAGCCGCCACTGGGCAACGCCGCGTCCAGTGCGTCATGGCCAGTGGGTTGCGGGCTGGCAGCCGGCGGCGCGGGCCGGCCCTTCCAGACCTGGCCGCCATTGAACAGCGTGTCCAGCGCAACGACAGCGCCCATCAGCCTTGCCTCACCAGTCCACAGAACACCCCTTCTATCGCCAGGTCCTGGTCGGCCTCGACGATGATCGGCTGGTAGGCCGGGTTGCGCGGCAGCAAACGCACCCGCTCGCCGGTGCGCTCGAAGCGCTTGATGGTGACTTCACCGTCCAGGCGCGCCACGACGATCTGGCCGTTGGCAGCCTGCGGCGTACGCTGCACGCCCACCAGGTCACCGTCGAGAATGCCGTCCTCGATCATCGAATCGCCCTGGACCCGCAGCAGGTAATCCGGCGCCTTGGTGAAAATCGCCGGGTCCAGCATCAGGCGACTGTGGACCTCGGCATCGGCGCCAATCGGCAGGCCGGCAGCCACTCGCCCCAGCACCGGCACGTCAAGCAGTTCGGGCCGCGACGGCTGGTTCAGCAAGCGAATGCCCCGGGCCTGGTGCGGATTGACTTCGATGAAACCAGCCTCGGTCAACGCCAGCACATGCTTGCGCGCCACGCTGCGAGAGGCAAAACCGAATGCCTCGCTGATTTCAGCGAGGCTTGGAGGCTGACCCTGATCGGCGATGCGTTCGCGGATAAACGTCAGGATGGCGGTGCGGCGGGGAGTGAGAGTCGTCATGGAGTACATTTGTACTCTTCCGGGGTTTTCCTGACAAGCGCCGCCAGTCAGTTCACACCGCAATACCCTGTGGGAGCGAGCTTGCTCGCGAAGGCATCAGCACATTCAACACCCAGGCAAGCTGACCCACCGCCATCGCGAGCAAGCTCGCTCCCACAATGGGATCGAAGTACGACTGTCAGAGCAGGTCGGTTGAAAGACCGTCTTCGCGAGCAGGCTCGCTCCCACAGGGGGAACGCGGTCTCACCAAGAACCAGGTCGGCTATCAGGCCGCCTCGCTTTTGCTTTTGCTTTTGCTTTTGATCTTGAGGCCCCGTTAACCACGCTGGCCGAACGCAGGCATTGTGGAGTGGGCATCCCGGCATGGATGCCGGGATAGCCGCGCTGGGCCATGGATGGCCCTTCGCGGCGGGCCCACGGAGCAATGCCGGAGAGAGGGCATGCCGAGCCTAGGCGAGGCACCGAGTGGTGGGGCAAGCCTTTTTTGCTTACTTTTTTTGGCGTTTGAAAAAAAGTGAGCCGCCGTCAGGGCGGAACCCTAAGTGGCCGTTACCGCAGCAACGGATATACACACAAAACCCGCCCCCTCTCAAAAAACCAAAAAAAAAACGACGCTTCCCATTTCTGCAGAAGCGCCGTTTCTCTAAATGAGCAGCATTACAACCAAGTTTGAAAAAGCATCAAGCAATCAGAAACGCTTGATATCCGCCTGACTCTCCAACTGCTTGCGGTACGCCGCAAAGTCCTGCTGACCCACGCGGGACGCGAGGTAGCGGCGATATTGCGCCTTCTCTTCGTCAGTCGGTGCCGCCGCTTCGTTTACACCGTTCAGACGCACGACCACCAGGCTGCCGTCAGGCAAGGTCACGCTGCTGAAAGTCGGCTTGTCCTTGGACTCAGGCTTGGGCATGCGGAACAGTGCTTGCAGCACCGCCGGGTCGATGCCTTCCTGGTTGCGGGTGACCGCCTCGGTGGCTTTCCAGCCCTGGCCGTCCACCGGTTTGTCCAGCGGCGTCTTGCCATCACGCAGGCTGGCGATCAACTCGTCGGCGCGGGTCTTGGCCGCTGCGCTGGCGTGTTCCTTGGTCAATTGAGCACGAATAGGGCCAGCCACTTTTTCCAGCGGCAGTTGCTCAGGCTTGCGGTGCTCCTTGGCACGCAGCACCACGACGGTTTCCGGGTCCAGCTCGATGGCGGTGCTGTTGGCACCCTCCTCCAGCACCTCCGGGCTGAACGCCGCAGTCACCACCGCGCGATTGGCCGCAATGCCTTCGCCGCCTTCACGACCGAACGGGGCCGATGTGTGGACGGTCAGCTTCAGGTCCTGGGCCGGTTGCGCCAGGTCGGACGCTTCGAACGAGGCATCTTCCAATTGCTTGGTCGCCTCCACGAAACGCTGCTCCACCTGCTGGGTCTTCAGATCGCGGGTCAGTTTGTCCTTGAGGCTGGCAAAGCTCGGCACTTCAGGTGCTTCGACACCCAGCAGCTTGATCAGGTGCAGACCGAAGTCGGTGCGCACCGGTGCCGAGACCTGATCCTTGTTCAAGGCGTACAAGGCCTTTTCGAACTCCGGATCGTAGACGCCTGGGCCGGCATAGCCGAGATCGCCGCCGTTGTTCGCCGAACCCGGATCCTGGGAAAACTCCTTCGCCAGGGCTTCAAACGATTCGCCTTTGGCCAGGCGAGCCTGGACCTCTTCGATCTTCGCCTTGGCCTGGGCTTCGGTGACCTTGTCGTTCACTTCGATCAGGATGTGCGCAGCCCGACGTTGCTCGGACAGATTGGCGATTTCTTTCTGGTAAGCCGCTTGCAGGTCTTCGTCCTTGACGCTGACCTGATCGAAGAAAGAGGCTTTCTTCAGCTCGAGGTAATCGATGACCACCTGGTCAGGCGTCATGAATTCCTTGGCGTGTTGGTCGTAGTAAGCCTTGACCTCATCATCGGTCAGCTTCACCGACTCAGGATCGGCCTTGATGTCCAAGGTGGCGAAATCACGGGTCTGCTTTTCCAAGCGGGCGAATGCCAGCACCTGGGCATCGGTGACGAAACCGCTGCCTGCCAGGCCGGCGCGCAACTGACCGATCAGCATTTCCTGAGCCAGCATCTGGCGGAATTGCATACGGCTGTAACCCAGCTGGCGGATCACTTGATCGAAACGCTCGGCGCTGAATTTGCCATCGACCTGGAACTCAGGCGTTTGCAGGACCACTTGATCGAGCGCAGCTTCGGAGAAAGCGAATTTCGCATCGTGTGCGCCTTGCAGCAGCAACTTGCGATCGATCAGGCCCTTGAGTGCCGAATCGCGCAGCATTTTTTCGTCCAGCAGGGAGGCGTCGAAATCCTTGCCCAACTGTTGCATGAGCTGACGGCGTTGCATGTCGACCGCTTGGCTCAGCTCGTTCTGGCTGATCTCTTCGCCGTTGACCTTGGCCGCCTCATTGGTGTTCGAGGTGGCTTGAAAAATGGCTTCGAAACCGGTCAACGCCATCAATGCGACGATGATCCCGATGATGGTCTTGGCAATCCAGCCTTGTGAATTGTCCCTGATATTCTGCAGCATGCGTCCCCCAGAAACGGTTGAACTTCAAATTTAGGCAACCGTGGAGCGTGGGTAGAATCCGGATAGAAGAAAGGCGCATCCGAGGATGCGCCTTCTCGTAACTGGCGGAGCGGACCGGGCTCGAACCTGCAAGCCCTGGCGTGCCAGACCGGTAGCAACCGGTCGTATTACCGCTCCGCTGCCAAGCCAGGCATGACCCCGACCCGGATAAACTCAACGAAACCTTAGTTAACGGCTTCTTTCAGTGCTTTACCAGCTTTGAAGCCTGGTTTTTTGGCAGCAGCGATTTCCAGCGTCTTACCGGTCTGCGGGTTGCGACCGATACGAGCAGGACGATCAGTCACGGAGAAGGTGCCGAAACCAACCAGAACAACGGAGTCGCCAGCCTTGAGAGCGCCAGTGACGGATTCGATTACAGCGTCCAGCGCACGGCCAGCAGCAGCTTTCGGGATATCAGCGGATGCAGCGATAGCATCAATCAGTTCCGACTTGTTCACTCTAAGTCCCCTTATATCTATTTGAGATGATTCTAAGTTTTTTTGGTGAAAGCAAAAACGAGTGCTGAATGGCCTGCAGACACTTAAGAGCCGCTTTATAACAAGGGCTCTAAAAAACTGTCAAGGAAGGCCCCCCAGGCAAATGCGTATTAATGCGTGCTAATTCTTTCCTTAGAGTCAGACTCTCGCTTTTCTTCCTTCGCGACAATCTCCGGAGCCACATCCGGCAAGGGCTCCGGCGCGTATTGCAGCGCAATTTGCAGGACCTCGTCAATCCATTTAACCGGTTTGATCTGAAGATCTTGCTTGATGTTGTCAGGAATTTCCTTCAGATCGCGGACATTTTCTTCGGGAATGATCACGATCTTGATCCCGCCACGGTGTGCCGCCAGCAGTTTTTCCTTCAATCCACCAATCGCCAGCACTTGACCGCGCAGCGTGATTTCACCCGTCATGGCCACGTCGGCGCGCACCGGAATACCGGTCAAGGCCGAGACCAGGGCCGTGCACATGCCTACACCCGCGCTTGGGCCGTCCTTGGGCGTAGCCCCTTCAGGCATGTGGATGTGCGTGTCGCGCTTCTCATGGAAGTCCAGGGGAATGCCCAGGCTCCGGGCGCGGCTGCGAACCACCGTCAGTGCCGCGGTGATCGACTCGACCATCACGTCGCCCAGGGAACCGGTCTTGATCAGTTGCCCCTTGCCCGGTACCACGGCCGCTTCGATGGTCAGCAACTCGCCACCGACCTGAGTCCACGCCAGGCCAGTCACCTGGCCGATCTGGTCCTGCTGCTCGGCCAAGCCGTAGCGGAACTTGCGCACGCCCAGGAAATGCTCCAGCAGGTCCGCAGTGACCTTGACCGCGAAGCGTTTTTCCAGCGCATGTTCCTTGACCGCCTTGCGGCAAACCTTGGCAATCTGCCGCTCCAAACCACGCACACCGGCTTCGCGGGTGTAGTAGCGGATGATGTCGCGAATCGCTTCCTCGTCGAATTCCAGCTCGCCTTTTTTCAGGCCATTGGCCTGGATCTGCTTGGGCGAAAGGTACTTCACGGCGATGTTGATCTTCTCGTCCTCGGTGTAGCCCGGCAGACGAATCACCTCCATCCGGTCCAGCAATGCTGGCGGGATGTTCATGGAGTTGGAGGTGCAGAGGAACATCACGTCCGACAGGTCGTAGTCGACCTCCAGGTAGTGATCGTTGAAGTTGTGGTTCTGCTCCGGATCGAGCACTTCGAGCAATGCAGAGGCGGGATCGCCGCGCATGTCGCTGCCCATCTTGTCGATTTCGTCCAGAAGGAACAGCGGATTGCGCACGCCGACCTTTGTCATCTTTTGAATCAATCTTCCCGGCATCGAACCGATGTAGGTACGGCGATGACCACGAATTTCCGCCTCGTCACGCACGCCACCCAGGGCCATGCGCACGAATTTACGGTTGGTCGCGTGGGCAATCGACTCCGCCAGGGAGGTTTTACCCACCCCGGGAGGACCGACCAGGCACAGGACCGGACCGCGAATCTTCTTCACGCGCTTCTGCACGGCGAGGTATTCAAGGATGCGTTCCTTGACCTCTTCCAGGCCGTAATGGTCGGCATCGAGGATGTCTTCGGCCCGTGCCAGGTCCAGACGCACCTTGCTCTGGGCTTTCCACGGCACCTGGACCAGCCAGTCGATGTAGGAGCGCACCACGGTGGCTTCGGCAGACATCGGCGACATTTGCTTGAGCTTGTTCAGTTCAGCCTGGGCCTTGGCCAAGGCATCCTTGGGCAAGCCGGCGGCATCGATGCGCTTTTTCAGCTCTTCGATTTCGTTGTGGCCTTCATCGCCATCACCCAGCTCTTTCTGAATGGCCTTCATCTGCTCATTCAGGTAGTACTCGCGCTGGCTGCGCTCCATCTGCTTCTTGACGCGACCGCGAATGCGTTTCTCGACCTGCAACAGATCGATTTCGCCATCGAGCAATGCGAGCACGTGTTCGACACGGGCCGACAGATCGATGATCTCGAGAATTTCCTGCTTCTGCTCGATCTTGAGGGCCATGTGGGCCGCCATCGTATCAACCAGTCGTCCAGGCTCGTCGATGCTGTTAAGCGACGACAGGACCTCTGCAGGCACCTTCTTGCCCAATTGCACGTATTGTTCGAACTGTGACAGCAGGCTACGGACAAACACCTCTGATTCACGCTCGGGCGCATCGACTTCTTCGATCAGCGACACTTCGGCCCGGCAGTGGCCGTCCACTTCGCTGAAACGCTCGACAGTACCGCGCTGCTCGCCTTCGACCAGGACCTTGACGGTGCCATCGGGCAACTTGAGCAACTGCAGAACCGTTGCAATCGTACCTACGCGATAAAGTGCGTCTTCGCCGGGATCATCGTCGGCCGGATTTCTCTGAGCCAGCAGCAGAATCTGCTTGTCACCCGTCATCGCAGCCTCAAGGGCTTCGATGGACTTCTCGCGCCCCACGAACAGCGGGATAACCATGTGCGGATACACCACGACATCGCGCAATGGCAGGAGAGGCAATTCGATGGTTGTCTTCATGATTTCGCCTCTACGGCGGCCCTAGGGCCGGAAACAGATGGAAGTAAGCTTGAAACCAAGATGGGGGCAGCCTTGAAAAAAAACAAGCGCTAAGACACGTCTAAAACGCGCTAAAAGCAAAGGGGCCCGAAGGCCCCTTCTTTATTCCGGCAGCGGGACGCTTAAGCGTCCGGTGCGGCCTTGGCAGCCGGCTCATTGTTTTCATAGATATACAATGGCTTGGACTTGCCTTCTATAACGCTTTCGTCGATCACGACTTTACTCACCTCGGACTGCGAGGGGATTTCATACATCGTGTCGAGCAATACGCCTTCGAGAATCGAGCGCAACCCACGAGCACCGGTCTTACGCTCCAGGGCACGTTTGGCGACCGATTTCAGCGCGTCGGAACGGAACTCCAGGTCTACACCTTCCATTTCGAACAGCTTGGCATACTGCTTGGTCAGGGCGTTCTTCGGCTCGGTCAGAATCTGCATCAACGCCGCTTCATCCAACTCATCCAGCGTTGCCAGGACCGGCAGACGACCGACGAATTCCGGGATCAGACCGAACTTGACCAAATCGTCAGGCTCGACTTCACGCAGGGACTCACCCACCTTCTTGCCTTCTTCCTTGCTGCGCACTTCGGCGTTGAAACCAATGCCGCCGCGGGTGGAACGGTTCTGAATAACCTTTTCAAGGCCGGAGAACGCACCGCCGCAGATGAACAGGATGTTACGGGTATCAACTTGCAGGAATTCCTGCTGCGGATGCTTGCGACCACCTTGGGGTGGAACGGAAGCGACCGTGCCTTCGATCAACTTGAGCAAGGCCTGCTGCACGCCTTCACCGGAAACGTCCCGGGTGATGGACGGGTTGTCGGACTTGCGGGAAATCTTGTCGATTTCGTCGATGTAGACAATGCCCATCTGGGCCTTTTCCACATCGTAGTCGCACTTCTGCAACAACTTCTGAATGATGTTCTCGACGTCTTCACCGACATAACCCGCCTCGGTGAGGGTGGTTGCATCGGCGATGGTGAACGGAACGTTCAGCAAGCGGGCCAGGGTTTCGGCAAGCAGGGTCTTACCCGAGCCTGTCGGGCCGATCAGCAAGATGTTGCTCTTGCCGAGTTCGACCTCGTCATTCTTCTTGTCACGCTGGTTCAGGCGCTTGTAGTGGTTGTACACCGCTACGGCCAGTACCTTTTTCGCACGTTCCTGACCAATCACATACTGATCAAGGATGCCGCTGATTTCTTTAGGCGAAGGCAATTTATGCGCGCTGCTCTCGGCCTGGGCTTCCTGCACCTCCTCGCGGATGATGTCATTGCACAGGTCGACGCACTCGTCGCAAATGAAGACCGAGGGGCCGGCAATCAATTTGCGTACTTCATGCTGGCTTTTGCCACAGAAGGAGCAATAAAGCAGTTTGCCGTTGTCCTCGCCGTTGCGGGTGTCAGTCATTCGATCGATCCAAATCCGATAGGCTTGCAACACAAGATGAAGGCAATTGCGGGCTTTTTCAAGCCCGCAGGTGATCGGACCTGCCGATCAACCTCATTTTGAGCTGCTTATTTTAAGCGGGGCGCTGGCTGATCACTTCATCGATCAGACCATATTCACGTGCGGCTTCAGCGCTCATGAAATTATCGCGATTGGTATCGCGCTCGATTTCTTCAAGCGTGCGCCCGCTGTGCTTGGCCATCAAGGTATTGAGGCGCTCGCGGATGAAGAGGATTTCCTTGGCATGGATTTCGATATCCGATGCCTGGCCCTGGAAACCGCCCAGTGGCTGGTGAATCATCACGCGCGAGTTCGGCAGGCAATAACGCTTGCCATGGGCACCAGCAGTCAGCAAAAACGCGCCCATGCTGCACGCCTGACCGATACAGGTCGTCGAAACGTTAGGCTTGATGAACTGCATGGTGTCGTAGATCGACATGCCCGCCGTCACCGAACCGCCCGGGGAGTTGATATAGAGATGGATATCCTTGTCCGGGTTTTCGGCTTCAAGGAACAACAGTTGCGCACAGATCAGGTTGGCCATGTAGTCCTCTACCGGGCCCACCAGAAAGATGACGCGTTCCTTGAGCAGACGCGAGTAGATGTCATAGGCACGTTCGCCACGGGCGGACTGCTCGATAACCATCGGGACCAGGCCGCCTGCGGCCTGGATGTCAGAGCTCTGCTGATAAAAAGAATTGCGGGACATGTCTCGCAGTCACTCCCAAATAGTTATGTCTTGAATACGCATAAGCCAGCACGAAGGCTGGCTTATGGGTGTTTATTTCTTACCGCAGAACCATCAATCGGCTTGTGGAGCTTCCACCGGCTTGACCGCTTCTTCGTAAGAGACCGCTTTATCGGTCACGCTAGCTTTCTGCAGAACAGTATCCACAACTTGTTCTTCCAGCACAACCGAACGGACTTCGTTCAGTTGCTGGTCGTTCTTGTAGTACCAGGACACGACTTGCTCAGGCTCCTGGTAGGCCGAGGCCATTTCCTGGATCAGCTCGCGAACACGGGCTTCGTCAGGCTTGAGTTCGAACTGCTTGACCACTTCGGCGACGATCAGGCCCAGCACGACGCGGCGCTTGGCTTGCTCTTCGAACAGCTCGGCAGGCAGCTGGTCCGGCTTGATGTTGCCGCCGAACTGCTGAACAGCCTGCACGCGCAGACGGTTCACTTCGTTGTCCAGCAGGGCCTTTGGCACTTCGATCGGGTTGGAAGCCAGCAGACCATCCATGACCTGGTTCTTGACCTTGGACTTGATGGCTTGGCGCAGTTCACGCTCCATGTTCTTGCGAACTTCGGCGCGGAAACCTTCCAGACCGGTTTCCTTGATGCCGAACTGGGCGAAGAATTCTTCGTTCAGCTCAGGCAGTTTCGGCTCGGAAACGCTGTTGACGGTCACGGTGAACTCGGCGGCTTTGCCAGCCAGGTCCAGGTTCTGGTAGTCCTCAGGGAAGGTCACGTTCAGCACGCGCTCTTCACCGGCCTTGGCGCCAACCAGGCCATCTTCGAAGCCAGGGATCATGCGACCGGAGCCCAGTACCAGCTGGGTAGCCTTGGCGGAACCGCCAGCGAACACTTCACCGTCGACCTTGCCGACGAAATCGATGTTCAGTTGGTCTTCGTTCTGGGCAGCACGCTCGGTCACTTCGAAACGGGTGTTCTGCTTGCGCAGGATGTCCAGCATCTTGTCCAGGTCGGCATCCGACACATCAGCGCTCAGGCGCTCGACGGCGATGGATTCGAAACCGGCAACCGTGAACTCAGGGAACACTTCGAAAGTAGCGACGAACTCCAGGTCCTTGCCTTTTTCCAGCACTTTAGGCTCGACGGACGGAGCGCCGGCCGGGTTCAGCTTCTGCTCGACGACCGCTTCGTAGAACGAAGACTGGATCACGTCGCCCACGGCTTCCTGACGCGCATCAGCTTCGTAACGCTGACGGATCACGCTCATTGGCACTTTGCCTGGGCGGAAACCTGGGATTTTGGCCTTTTGGGCAGTCTGCTGCAGACGCTTGTTGACCTGAGTCTCGATGCGCTCAGCCGGCACGGTGATGCTCATGCGGCGCTCAAGAGCAGAAGTATTTTCAACAGAAACTTGCATGGATATTCCTCGTTGCACAGACGTTGGCCGGGCGTTTCCGACCCCAGAATCAAGGGCATGCATTCTAGTAGGTCAAACTCAAGAAGTCACCCTACTGAAAACGCGCTGGAAACAGGCGCCGGATTTAGGACGGGACAAACGGTCATGCCCCGCCCGGATTGCAAATACAGTCGATTCAGTCCAGGGCTCTGCGCCAACGCTTCTATATATAGAAGCGGCTTGTCCGATCGCGCAGCGCCCCGCCCCACAAGGAGACCGACGGGCATGCTACGCATCATCACGAAACATATTCGCGACAAACCGTCCGCTGCGCTCAACCGCAAAAAAACAGCGCCGACGCCAGACACAGAACCACCGAAAACAAAAACGGCGCAGCCCTTTTCAGGTACTGCGCCGTTTTCTGCTATTTAAATAGCGACTTGTATGGTGCGGACGGAGAGACTCGAACTCTCACACCTTGCGGCGCTGGAACCTAAATCCAGTGTGTCTACCAATTCCACCACATCCGCGTATCAAGCTTTTAAAGCAAAGGCGCCAGATTGTTAGATCTGGCGCCTTTCTAGAATATGGGGTGGACGATGGGGATCGAACCCACGACAACGGGAGTCACAATCCCGTGCTCTACCAACTGAGCTACGCCCACCATATTGCCTTGTTGCCTTACTTGTGCCAAAGCTGCCTAATTGGCGCACCCGGCAGGACTCGAACCTGCGACCATCCGCTTAGAAGGCGGATGCTCTATCCAGCTGAGCTACGGGCGCCTTTTTAATCTGTATTCTTGGACGATTACAAACTAAGTGCTTTCAGTTTTGCCGAGTTGAAACAACCAACTCCGCTCGACCTTCTTAACCAGTGCTAGGCTGTGCCCGACAAGTGCGACGAATGTTATAGACGGCCTGATAGGTCGTCAACTCTTTTTTAAAAAAAATTCATTTAATTAAAGGGGTTAGGGGAATTTGCAGACCAAGCGCCTTTGCCCTCACGCCCCGGCGTGCGAGAATGCGCTCTCTTTTTTTCCCCTCTCGATGGTTAACCACGCGCAATGACTGCACAACTTATCGACGGCAAATCGATCGCCGCCAGCCTGCGCCAGCAGATCGCCCAACGAGTCACCGAGCGCCGCCAGCAAGGCCTGCGCACGCCCGGCCTTGCGGTGATCCTGGTCGGCAGCGATCCTGCCTCTCAGGTTTATGTCTCGCACAAGCGTAAAGACTGTGAAGAGGTCGGCTTCCTTTCCCAGGCCTACGACCTGCCTTCCGAAACCACCCAGCAAGCGTTGGCCGATCTGATCGATCGCCTGAACGACGATCCGAACATCGACGGTGTTCTGCTCCAGTTGCCGCTGCCTGAACACCTCGACGCCTCCAAGCTGCTGGAGCGTATCCGTCCAGACAAAGACGTCGACGGCTTCCATCCTTATAACGTCGGCCGCCTGGCCCAGCGTATCCCACTGCTTCGCCCCTGCACCCCCAAGGGCATCATGACCTTGCTGGAAAGCACTGGCGTGGACCTGTATGGCCTTGATGCCGTGGTGGTGGGTGCGTCCAACATCGTTGGTCGCCCGATGGCCATGGAGTTGCTGCTGGCCGGCTGCACCGTGACCGTGACCCATCGCTTCACCAAGGACCTGGCCGGCCATGTCGGCCGTGCCGACCTGGTGGTAGTGGCCGCCGGCAAACCCGGCCTGGTCAGGGGTGAGTGGATCAAGGAGGGCGCCATCGTCATCGACGTGGGCATCAATCGCCAGGACGACGGCAAGCTGGTGGGCGACGTGGTCTACGAGACCGCCCTGCCCCGCGCTGGCTGGATCACCCCGGTACCTGGCGGCGTAGGCCCGATGACCCGCGCCTGCCTGCTGGAAAACACGTTGTACGCGGCCGAAACACTGCACAGCTGATAGCCCTCGACAAAGCCCCTGTGGGAGCGAGCTTGCTCGCGATAGCGGTAGACCGGCCAACCTCCAGGTTGACTGACACACCGTTATCGCGAGCAAGCTCGCTCCCACAAGTGTTTCTGGTGATTGGGATTTAGCCGCCAGGTGTCGGTCGCTTGCATGGCTCGCGCAAACTACGAATTTTTCAGATTCGATTCGCCAGAATCCCCCTTCATTAAACTTTATTTATTCACAACCCCTGGCGGTACAGGCATATAGCGCTGCTGTCGCCCATACTCCTAGAATGCGACGTTTTTTTAAGTCGTTGCTCAACGGCACCTTCAACTCCATCGAGTCTACTCGCGTGAAAATCCATCTTTCGATCATCAGCCTGTTCATCGCTTTCGCAGGCAGCTTTATCACGCAAAACGTCGTTGCACAGGAAACCATCGCGCCCCCTCGGGACACGACCAAGCTACAAGTCGCCTCGGGCAGCGCGATGTTGCTGGACTTGCAGACGGATAAAGTCGTCTATTCGAGCAACCCCGACGTGGTGGTGCCGATCGCTTCGGTGACCAAGTTGATGACCGGTCTGATCGTGCTGGATGCCAAACAGAACCTGGATGAATACATCTCCATCACCATCGCCAACACTCCGGAGATGAAGGGGGTGTTTTCGCGGGTCAAGCTCAACAGCGAACTGTCACGCCGGGACGTTTTGCTGATCGCCCTGATGTCTTCGGAAAACCGCGCCGCCGCCAGCCTCGCCCACCACTATCCGGGCGGCTATGCGGCGTTCATTGCCGCCATGAACGCCAAGGCCAAGGCGCTGGGCATGACCAGCACGCATTACGTCGAGCCGACGGGCCTGTCGATCAACAACGTCTCCACTGCCAGGGACCTGACCAAGTTGCTGATCGCCGCCCGCAAGTACCCGCTCCTGAGCGAATTGAGTACGACCAAGGAAAAGACCGTTACCTTCCGCAAACCGGTGTATAGCCTGGGGTTTCGCAATACCGACCATTTGGTTCACAAGGCCAACTGGGATATCCAGTTGACCAAGACCGGCTTTACCAACCAAGCCGGCCACTGCCTGGTGCTGGTAACGAAGATGGGCAATCGCCCGATGGCGCTGGTGATCCTCGACGCCTTTGGCAAGTACACGCACTTCGCCGATGCCAGCCGGATTCGTAGCTGGGTGGAAACCGGAAAAAGCGCCGCCGTGCCGGCGGTGGCCCTGCAATACAAGGCCGCCAAGAATCTCAAGAGCCGCCAGAGTGGGGTGGTGGAAGCCTCCAAGTAATCCACGAATCAAAAAAGCTCCGATTCGTCGTAATGCCAACCTCATCGCGAGCAAGCTCGCTCCCACAGATGATCTTGGGTGTTCACAAGTTTTGTGTTCACTGAAGGCCCATTGTGGGAGCGGTGCACATGAATTTTGTGCCTGCTGAAGATCCAATGTGGGAGCGAGCTTGCTCGCGATAGCGGTGGCTCAGCCACATAGATGCCGGCATGTGCCCCGCTCTTGCTCTTGCTTTGGATCCTGATCTGGACGCTCTTCCAAAAGTGACCCGCTTTAAGAGCGGAACCGCCAGTAGCCGTTACCGCAGAAACGGATCTACACACCAAACTACGCGTCCATGAACAGCATTACCCAACTCGCTGGGACCTTTTAATCTATGGCTTCAAGTCACCCAGCGGATCATAAGGCTCAGGCTTTCGCTCATCCTTCTTATCCAGCGGCGCCTTGGCCGGCCCGACCGGATCGACCTGGGGATCCTCAAGGTCCGGCGAGTCCGGATCGAACCCCAAATCATCACCACTGGAATGCTCGGATGAATGTGGCCCCGTAGGTGTTTTCGACTGTGCCATGCGTGCCTCCTCCTATCACGGTCGGAAAAATGCCCAACCCTGACGATAAGAGCCCCAGCCCTGCCAGGTCGTGCCCGGCAAGTGACGAACGGGATGAACGATCAATGGGCGGCGCTGAGCGCCTTGGTGGCCCGCGCCGCCGCTTGCTCCTGCCCTGCCCCGGCCAGATCGGCCGCCGCTTTCAACCAACGCTGTGAGTCGACATTGGCCGGAAGCTGCGTGGGGCGCTGAACCAGCACCGCCCAGCCACCCGCGCTCTGGAAGGCCGACTCGAAGGCACTGAAACTCATCAACTGCCGACGATTCATGCCTGCACGCAACAACACCGTCTGCTTCTGGCGATTGTAGCCGGCAAGAATCCCATACCGAGGCGCGGCCCAAAACGCCGAACCATCGACATAGCGCACCAGCACCGGATAACCCGCCGCGACCTGCTCCAACAGCGCGGGCAGCTTGGCGTCGAGGGGATACACCAGCAGCCCGTACTCGCGCGCCAGTGTTTGCATATTTTTCTGCAAATGGGCTTCGCCACCGGGTAGGTGCAGGGGTTTTTCCAACAGACCTGGAGTGATCACGGTGCCTTGCAACGTCAGCAAGGCGGCCAGGGATTGCGGGGCGCCCTGGTGCATTTCGCCACGATAGAACGGCACGCTGTTGAGTTCTACCCGTTCGGGCAGGCGCTGGATCTGCGGCGATACGCTGCCCGCGCAACCCGCCAGGGCGACGAGGCAGGACACCGCCAGTACCAATGATCGAAACGATGGAATGACTGGCGACATGATGACTCTCTTGTTCAGGTACCCGGCATCCGGGCCAGGCGTGGGTCGACGATCATAAGGTGCGCACAGCCCTGGGTATAGCCATAACAATCGTTTTAAAAGGGCGATAGAACGAACCGATCCATACCCCAGCGCCATACATCGACAAGCTGCAACACTTGAGCGACTAGACTGTCCATTGTACTGAGTGCGTTATCCCGAACCGGGGATAGAAGGAGGCACAAATGAGCCTGACGACGACAATCCTGATGCTGATATTCGGCTGGCTGAGCGTAGCCACGGCCATGCTGTGGGGGGTGCTTCGAATCGCTCGACGCCACCATCACGCGCCACCTGCGCCATCGGGAAAAACCGCCAAACCTGCCCGGCACCACGCCGCCGCGCACTGACCCATCACCTTCAAACCCATCGTTCTCAAATCCAAAAAAAAAGCCACCCGGGCCTGGACCCGGGTGGCTTCTGCCTGCTGCCTGGAATCAGGCGTTGTCGGGCAGCGCCTTTTCCTTGGCCCTGCGGGACAACATGTTCAACACCTCGATCGCCGCCGAGAACGCCATGGCCGCATAGATATAGCCTTTCGGTACATGGGCGCCGAAACCTTCAGCGATCAGCGTCATGCCGATCATGATCAGGAAGCCCAGGGCCAGCATGACCACCGTCGGGTTGTCATTGATGAACTTGGCGAGCGGTTCGGCCGCCAGCAGCATCACCAGCACCGATACGACGACGGCGATGATCATGATCGGCAAATGCTCGGTCATACCCACGGCAGTGATGATGCTGTCGATGGAGAACACCAGGTCCAACATCAGGATCTGACCGATGGCCGCGGCAAAGCCCAGGGTCACACCGGACGTGGCCGACTTGGGATCATTCGGCGCCGGGTCCATGCTGTGGTGGATTTCAGTGGTCGCTTTCCACAGCAGGAACAGGCCGCCGGCGATCAGGATCATGTCTTTCCAGGAGAACGCCTGGCCGAGGATTTCGATGACCGGTTCGGTCAACTGCACAATAAAGGCAATCGTGCTCAACAGGCCCAAGCGCAGGATCAGCGCCATGCCGATACCGATCCGCCGCGCCTTGGCACGATGCTGTTCGGGCAGCTTGTTGGTCAGAATCGAAATGAAGATCAGGTTATCGATGCCAAGCACGATTTCCATCACGACCAGAGTCGCCAGGGCGATCCACGCGGTGGGGCTGGCGGCGAGCTGTAAAAGATAATCCATGGGTCAGTCCTGACTGATGTGACGCGTTAGATGGTTTTGGTAGGGGTTTGTGTTTCGTCAGCTTCGTCCGCTGGCTCTTTCTTCGGGCTGATCAAGCCGCCGGTGGCTTCGCTGATCGCCTGTTCGGCGGCCTTATGGGTATCGTCGATGGCCTGCTTGGCGGTTTCCGCAGCCTGCCCCATTAACTGCTGGGCACTTTTTTCAGCCTGTTCACAGCCCGCCAGTGTCGTTGCCGACATCACCAACAGGGCTGCAAGCCCCAGGGATTTATAGGTCATGGAATAAATGCCTCTTGAAGAATAGAAGGAGCTCGAAAGTGGCCCACCAATGGCCAGGCATTCTAGAGAGACGAATACTTCAGGAAAATTCGTATTTTCAGCGGTTATACTTCGGTTTTTACGAAGCAATGTGAACCCATGCTCAATTATCGACAACTGCATTACTTTTGGGTCGTGGCGAAAACCGGCAGCATCGTGCGGGCGTGCGAGCAGTTGAACCTGACCCCACAGACTATCAGCGGGCAGATTTCCCTGTTCGAGCAAACCTATAACATCAAATTGTTTCGTCGTGTCGGGCGGCAGTTGGAACTGACCGAAGCCGGCCGCCAGACACTGCCCTACGCCGAACACATGTTCCAGTTGGGCGGTGAGCTGGAATTGATGCTGAGGGCCCAGCCCAACGAGCAGCAAACCCTGTTCCGGGTCGGAGTGGCGGATGTGGTGCCCAAGTCCATCGTCTATCGGCTGTTGGCGCCGACCATGGAGTTGAGTGAGCCGCTGCGCATCACCTGTCGCGAGGACAAGCTCGAACGGCTGCTGGCGGACCTGGCGATCCAGCGCCTGGACCTGGTGATTTCCGACAGCCCGATGCCAACCCACCTGGACATCAAGGGCTACAGCCAGAAACTGGGGGAATGCGGGATCAGTTTTTTTGCCACCGCCGCGCTGGCCGAACGCTACGGGCAGGATTTCCCCCATGGCCTCAATGACGCTCCGCTGCTGATTCCCGGGCCGGAAACCGTGGTGCGCAGCCGCTTGCAACGCTGGTTCGCCGAGCAACAGATCCAACCGCGCATCGTCGGCGAGTTCGACGACAGCGCCTTGATGCAGGCCTTTGGTCAATCAGGCAGTGGGATTTTCATCGGCCCGAGCGTGATCGCCGAAGAGGTCAAGCGTCAGTACGGCGTAGAAGTGATCGGCCAGACCGATGCGGTGAGTGAATCCTTCTACGCCATTTCGGTGGAACGCAAGGTCAGCCATCCTGGCATCGTTGCGATTGCCGAAGGCGCCCGTCGCGAGTTGTTCAGCGCTTAGCTATCCAGGCAAGTCGCGCGGGGCTTGAAAGTCATCAGGAGCAACGCCAGCAGAATCGAGACGAAGATGAACCCGGCGGCCGCGAACCCGACACTGCCCAAGCCCAGGGTATCGATGACCCGGCCACCGATCATCGCCCCCAGGCCAATCCCCAGGTTGGCCCCGGCGATGTTCAACGAGGCGGCAAACGCCGGGGCCTGCGGGGCTGCCTTCATCAACCGCACATGGCTGACCAGGAACAACGCGGCCTGGGTCACGCCCCAGATGCCCATCGCCGCCGCCAGCGCGAGGGGTGAATGGATGCTTGGGACCAACGCCACCATGCCGCCGATCAGGAACAGGCAGAACACCATCGACGCGATCAGCGGATGCCGGTCCACCGCACGGCCGCCCAAGGAGTTGCCCAACAGCCCGACGGCGCCGAAGCCCATCAGGCACCAGCCCACCAGGGTGCCATCGAATCCGGCGAGGCGTTCGAGGATATCCGCCAGATAGGTGTAGGCGGTGAACATGCCGCTGAACACCAGGATCGACAACAGCACGTGCCCTTGCATCAACGGGCTGCGCAGGATCTTCAATTGCGAACGGAAGCTCACCTGATGCTGGTGCAAGTTGGTTTTCGGCAAATAAATAAACAGCAACAAGGCCTTGGCGAAGGCAATGACCGCCAGGATCGCGAAGGCACTGCGCCAGCCAAACGCATCGGCGATCAACGTGCCCACTGGAATGCCGAACACGGTGGCACAGACGATGCCGAAGCCGATCCGGGCGATAGCCCGCCCGGCCAGTTGCGGCCCGACAATGTCCACCGCCGTTTCACTGGCCAGCGCCCAGAACACAGGCAAGCCCAGGGCCGGGATCAATCGGGCAAGGGCCATTACCCAAATGTTGGGGGCAAAGGTGGCCAGCAGGTTGGCCAGGCCGAACATCACCAGCACGCTGATAAACAGCTTGCGCCGCTCGAAGCGGGCGAACCAGGCCGTGAGGAACGGCCCGAACGCCGCCACCGTAAACGCGAACAACGTCACCAGCAGCCCGGCCTGGGGAATGCTGACGTGCAGGTCGCGAGCGATGGAGGGCAACAGGCCGACGATGACGAATTCCGTGGTCAGCACGGTGAAACCGGCGGCCGACAGCAGGAAGATGGGTAGCAACATGTAGAACTCCAGCAAAACGACGACACCAGCGTTAGCCCTGGGGCCCGCTGGCGGAAAAAAAGTGAGAGTGACAAAGCCTAACAGAATGCGCGCGTCATACAAACGCTCGGCATGGCCCGGATAAGGGTGACGGACTGTCACAGGTCCGTCAGATTTTTCACCGGCTGTGCTAAAGTCCGCGGCCTGCAAACGCCGTACTTTCTCTCGGTCCGCTCATGTGGCCTGCCCGCTTGTTGCCCTGATCTGTCGACCGTTGAACACAATAAAATCAGAGATGCCGCTATGACAGCTTCGTCCGTTACCCCTTTGCAACGCCTTAAACGCACCAGCCTGGTGACGCAAATCATCATTGGCCTGATCGCCGGTATTGTCCTGGCATGGCTGGCGCCCGACCTGGCCAAGTCCACCGCCTTCATCGGCAAGGTCTTCGTGTCCGCGCTCAAGGCCGTGGCACCGATCCTGGTGTTCGTGCTGGTCATGGCGTCGATTGCCAACCACAAGCACGGCCAGGAAACCCATATCCGCCCCATCCTGTTCCTCTACCTGCTGGGCACGTTCGCCGCGGCGGTGGTCGCGGTGGTCGCCAGTACGCTGTTTCCGTCCAGCCTGGTGCTATCGACCCAAGACGTCGCAGTCACCGCGCCCGGTGGCATCAGCGAAGTGCTGCAAAGCCTGTTGCTGAGCGTGGTGGATAACCCGGTCCGGGCACTGATGGACGGTAACTTCATCGGTATCCTGGCCTGGGCCATCGGCATGGGCATCGCCATTCGCCATGCTGGCCAGACCACGCGCACCGTGCTCGAAGACCTGTCCAACGGCGTGACCGTGATCGTGCGCCTGGTGATCCGCTTCGCCCCGCTGGGGATCTTCGGGCTGGTGGCCTCGACCCTGGCCACGTCCGGCTTCGGCGCCCTGCTCGGCTACCTGCACCTGCTCACTGTGCTGATCGGTTGCATGCTGTTCGTGGCGTTGGTGGTCAACCCACTCATCGTGCTCTGGAAGCTGCGTCGCAACCCTTACCCGCTGGTGTTCACCTGCCTGCGCGAGAGTGGCATCACAGCGTTTTTCACCCGCAGCTCGGCGGCGAATATCCCGGTGAACCTGGAACTGAGCAAACGCCTGGGCCTGCACGAAGACACCTATTCGGTGTCGATCCCACTGGGCGCGACCATCAACATGGCCGGCGCTGCCATCACCATCACCGTACTGACCCTGGCCGCCGTACATACCTTGGGTATTGCAGTTGACCTGCCAACAGCCGTGCTGCTGAGCGTTGTCGCCGCCATTTGCGCCTGCGGTGCGTCCGGGGTGGCCGGCGGTTCGCTGTTGCTGATTCCCCTGGCGTGCAGCCTGTTTGGCATTCCCAGTGAGATCGCCATGCAAGTGGTCGCTGTGGGTTTCATCATCGGTGTCCTGCAGGACTCGGCGGAAACGGCGTTGAACTCGTCGACGGATGTGCTGTTCACGGCGGCGGCGTGCCTGGGTGAGGAAGCGAAGCTGGCGCGTACGGCGTAATCAGGAAGGAACTGAATCTTGCGGTGTCGGTGCTGCCCTCATCGCGAGCAGGCTCGCTCCCACAGTGGATCTGTGTCAGCCGCAAAACCTTGTGGGAGCGAGCCTGCTCGCGATAGCGCCAGATCGCTCACCTCCAATTAGCATGCTTAACCACCTAGACTGCAGCCACAAAAAAGCCCGGGAACGGCCCAAACCGTCCCGGGCTTTTTCATGCCGGCGGGGTTAGAACGCGCCCATGTAGTCACGCTTGCCCACTTCCACGCCATTGTGGCGCAGCAATGCGTAGGTGGTGGTGACATGGAAGAAGAACTGCGGCAGGCCGTAGGTCAGCAGGTAGTTCTGGCCACTGAAGCGTTTCTCCTTCGGCGTCCCCGGACGGGTAACGATTTCGATGCCTTCCTTGCCATCGATCTGCGCAGGGGCGATGCCATCGATAAAGGCCAATACCTTGGCGATCAGGGCTTGCAGCTCGGCGAACGTGGTCTCGCTGTCGTCATATTTCGGCACTTCAATCTCGGCCAGGCGCGCGGACACACCCTTGGCGAAATCCACCGCGATCTGCACCTGGCGCACCAGCGGGAACATGTCCGGGTACAGGCGGGCTTGCAGGAAAGCGTTCGGGTCGATGTTTTTCGCGGTGGCGTGGGCTTCGGCCTTGTTCAGAACGTCGCTCAACGCGTTGAGCATCTGCTTGAAAACCGGGACGGAAGCGGCGTACAGGGAAATAGTCATGGCAATCTCATGCAGGTGGCAGGAAAGAATGAATCAAACGGCAGCGATTATAGCCACGGCTGGTTGCACGGCTTGTCTTTTATTGCGCAAGGATTAGGCTAGGCGGCTTCCACAGCATAGGGAACGCGCGATGAGCATCGAAGAACAACAGCAGGCTGAAGAACCACGGCTCAATAGCACGGAAATCCGCATCCTCGGCGCGCTGGTCGAGAAACAGGCCACCAACCCCGAGACCTACCCGCTGACCCTCAACGCCCTGGTACTGGCCTGCAACCAGAAAACCAGCCGCGAACCGGTGATGAACCTCAACCCCGGCCAGGTCGGCCAGAGCCTGCGGGCGCTGGAAGGTCGCGGTTTTACCAAACTGGTGATGGGCAGCCGCGCCGACCGCTGGGAACATCGGGTCGACAAAGCCCTGGAGCTGGTGCCGGCCCAAGTGGTCCTGATGGGCTTGCTGTTCCTGCGTGGCCCGCAAACGGTCAATGAGTTGCTGACCCGCAGCGGACGGATGCACGATTTTGAAGACGCCGAGCAAGTGGTGCACCAGCTCGAACGCCTGATCTCCCGGGGACTGGCGCTGCTGGTGCCACGCCAGGCCGGCCAGCGCGAGGACCGCTATGTGCACGCCATGGGCGATCCGGCGGACATCGAAGCGATTCTCGCCGCCCGCCAGCATCCGGTGGAGCGTGGCGCGGGCGGCGGTGTCTCGCTGGAGCGCATCGAAGAGCTCGAAGCGCGGATCGCCGCACTGGAAGAACGCCTGGCGCGGCTGGAATAGCAGCGCCTACGCGGACCGGGCGAAAGCGACGGCTTTTTCGAATTGCTCCAGGTTGGGCCGCACGCCGGTGTACAGCACGAATTGCTCCAGGGCCTGGATAGCAATGACTTCCAACCCGGTGATGACCCGTTTGCCTTCGGCCCGGGCGCGCACGATCAGGGGCGTTTCCGATGGGATCGCCACCACGTCGAACACGGTCTCGGCGGCGGCGATGGTCTCGGGCTCGAACGCCAACTGGTCGGCTTCCGGGCCGCCGGTCATGCCGATCGGCGTGACGTTGATCAGCATCTGCGGCCGTCGCGCACCCAGTTCAGCTTGCCATTCATACCCCAGGGATTCGGCCAAGGCTCGCCCTGCGGCTTCATTGCGGGCGACGATCAGCCCGTTTCTGTAGCCACCATCGCGCAAGGCACTGGCCACCGCCTTGGCCATGCCGCCGCTGCCGCGCAGGGCAAAGGTCGAGTCCTTGGGCACGGCGTGGCTTTGCAACAATTGGGCAATGGCAATGTAGTCGGTGTTGTAGGCCTTCAGATGACCGTTGGTATTGACGATGGTGTTAATCGACTGGATCGCGGCAGCGGAAGGGTCCAACTCGTCCACCAGGGCGATGCAGGCTTCCTTGAACGGCATCGACACGCCGCAGCCACGAATACCCAAGGCACGGATACCGCCCACCGCGCCAGGCAGGTCCTGGCTGCTGAACGCCTTGTAATAGAAGTTCAGGCCCAGTTGCTCATACAAATGGTTATGAAAGCGCAGGCCAAAGTTTCCGGGACGCCCCGAGAGCGACATGCACAGCTGGGTGTCTTTGTTGGGGTTGATCTGCATGCGTGTCTCCTTGCATTCACTTTCGGACAAACGGAACGCCGCCCCGAAAGATCTATTGGATGATGATACCGCCAGGTCCGGCCAGATCCAGGCTGCTGGATGACGCAGCGCGGTAAAAAAAGCGCTACAGACCTTACACAATATTTACCCAACGGCGGCGCAAATCCTGAGAAAATCGCTGTCATAGCAGTATCCCCGCGATGCTCATCGGGTCTGTAGCAGACCACAGGCGCCGGGGCCGAAACGAGGAACAGCCATGAATCGTAGACTTCCCATCATCGCCCTGCTCATGGGGGCACTCGCGGTCACCGGCCAGGCATCCGCCCACGGTCGTGGTGGTTGGGAGGGGCCCGCCGTGTTTGGTGCCATCGTCGGTTCGGCCATTGTCGGCTCGGCCATCATCAACCGTGATCGTCCGGTGTATGTGCAGCAACCGGTCTACGTGCAACCGCAACCGGTCTACTACCAGGCACCACCGCCGGTCTATTACCAACCGCAGCCGGTGTATGTAGAGCGGCCAATCTACTATCGCCCGGCACCGGTGTATTACGGGCCACCACGGGGCTACTACTATGGCCCACCCCGGGGTCATTACGGCCGTTGGTAACCCGCCTCCGAGTAACACAAAAAAGCCTGTGATCATTGATCACAGGCTTTTTCATGTCCGCTGGATAAACCATGTGGGGAGGGAGCTTGCTCCCTCGCCACAGGGCTTTGTCAGACGTGCTCGCTGCTTTTCAGTCGGGTCGGCCCATGTTCCGCCGGTTCGTGAACAGGCTCTGCCACCACGGGAATCTCGTTGCCGTCACAATCATGCAGCTTGCCGTCGCTGAAATAATCGCCTTCGCGCAGCGCCGCCAAGTCCTGATAGCGCAACACCCGCTCGGTGCCGGCGGCGAAGACTGACTGCTGGTCGGAATTGCCCGTGGTGAAGTGGTTGAACGCCAGGTTCAGCATGATCGCCATGATCGCCGAAGAACTGATGCCCGAATGGAAGATGGTCGCGAACCAGCTCGGGAAATGATCGTAGAAGTTCGGTGCGGCGATGGGAATCATGCCGAAGCCGATAGAAGTGGCGACGATGATCAGGTTGACGTTGTTGCGGTAGTCGACTTTCGACAGGGTGCGAATGCCACTGGCCGCCACCGTGCCAAACAATACGATGCCGGCACCGCCCAGCACCGAAGTCGGCACCGCGGCGATCACACGGCCCATGAACGGCAGCAGGCCGAGTACTACCAGGAATACCCCGCCGGTTGCCACCACGAAACGGCTCTTGATCCCGGTGACGGCCACCAGCCCGACGTTCTGGGCGAAGGCACTCTGGGTGAAGGAACCGAAGATCGGCGCGATCATGCTCGACAGCATGTCGGCCCGCAGACCATTGCCCAGGCGCCTCGAATCGACCTTGGTGTCGATGATCTCGCCCACCGCCAGGATGTCGGCGGAGGTTTCCACCAAGGTCACCATGATCACAATGCACATCGACAGGATCGCGGCGATATGGAACGTCGGCATGCCGAAATGGAACGGTGTCGGGAAACCGAACATCGGGCCTTGGCTGACCGACGAAAAGTCCGCCATGCCGAGGAACACCGCGATGACCGTACCAATGACCATCGCCAACAGAATCGACAACCGCGAGATGGTTGCGCTGCCCATCTTGCTCAGCAGCAGTACCAGCACCAGGGTCACCGCGGCCAAGCCAATGTTGGCCATGCTGCCGAAATCGGCGGCGTGGCTGTTGCCGCCCATCGCCCAACGCGCCGCCACCGGCATCAAGGTCAAGCCGATGGTGGTAATCACAATGCCCGTGACCAGTGGCGGAAAGAACCGGGTGATGCGAGAAAACACCGGAGTGATCAGCAAACCAATCAGGGACGCTGCGATCACCGCGCCGAGGATGGCTTGAAAGCCCCCCTCCCCGCCACTGCCGACAATCGCCACCATGGTCGCGACGCCCGAAAACGATACGCCCTGCACCAAGGGCAGTTGGCAGCCGAAAAACGGCAGGCCGAGGGTTTGCAGCAAGGTGGCCAGGCCTCCCGCGAACAACGACGCGGCAATCAACAGACCGATGTCCGCCGGCGAAAGCCCGGCCGCCTGGCCGATGATCAACGGCACGGCGACGATGCCACCGTACATGGTCAACACATGTTGCAGGCCATAAGCCATATTCGCGCCGACGCCGAGGTTTTCGTCCTCGGGCCGTGGGAGTGAAACATGGGGCGTTTTCATGGTTCGGGGATTCCCTGTTTTTTGTTATGGGCACACTGTATTCAAAACTCAGGACAAATGTCCATAGAGTTGTATACAACTTGTTGCATACCCATCAGGAACAGCGCCCCGACCCAGCGCTTTTTATGACTGCAGCAACCCCACCACTGCGGGCCGCAACAGCTCGCGCGGCGGTACGCGCAGGCTGAATTCCTGCTCCAGCAAATCGATCAACTCATCGGCATCAAGGATCACGCGCCGTTCACTCTCCTGCCCTATCCGGTGTACGGCATAGCTGTTGCCGTTGAGGGTCTTGCGCAACCCGTCGCCGGTGCGGGCCACCATCAACCGGCCCATGAACGGCGACTCAGGGTGATTGCAGACGTACCAATTGCCGACGGTGTAGTCGATGTCTTCCTGGCGCTGCAGGTCGAACAGGTACATCGGTCGCCATTCGTCGGCGACGTTGGCGCGCAACAAGTAACCGTCCGCGTGGGTCTCGATGCGGTACGGCTCATGGGGCGTGACCTGGGTCTCACGACTATCGAGCAACAGCGGCGCGGTGGGCACCATGCCGCCAAAGCCGACGTCGGTGATGTAGCGCACACCCTCGATCGTCACCAGGCTCAGCCGATGGGTCCGGGCGGTCCAGGCGCCCTCAGGCGCATTCATCACCACGCGCCCGGTGATGCCGTGAGCGTCGTAACCCAGTGCTTGCAACAGCGCCAGGAACAGCTGGTTGAGTTCATAGCAATAGCCACCGCGCCCCTCTTCGAAAACCTTGCGCTCGACCGATTCAAGGTCGATGGGCACGGGCTGACGCAGCAACGTCGACAGGGTTTCAAAGGGGAATTCAGCGGTATGGCGCCATTGCAGCTGACGCAAGGTGTCGAGGGTCGGCGCCGGTGGTGCGTCGAAACCCAGGCGCCGCAGATAGCGAGCCGTATCGCTCAGTTGGGGATGACTCATGAGGGTGTCCTTTTCCGGGGTCGGCGCAGCGCTCACAAGCGCACTGCTATTGGGCGCCAGGTATAAGGCATTCCCCTCACAGAGACAACAATCGCCCCCGGTCAGCGCCGTTTACGCGAAGCCAGCCGGATCCAGGTGGGTGCATGGTCGCTGGGGTGGGGCTGGTTCCGGACCCAGGCGTCCACGCCCGCCTCGCTCAGGTAGGCGCTGGCGGCCGGGTTGAGCAACAGGTGATCGATGCGCAGCCCCGAGTTCTTTTGCCAGTGTTGGCGAAAATAATCCCAGAAGGTGTAGATCCGCTCCTCCGGATACAGGTGGCGCAGCGAATCGGTCCAGCCCTGGTCCAACAAGCGCTGGTAGCATTCCCGGCTTTCGGGCTGCAACAGCGCATCCTTGAGCCAGGAGCGCGGGTTGTAGATGTCCATGTCGGTGGGCACCACATTGTAGTCACCGGCCAGCACTACGGGATGATCACTGGCCTGCAACCCTTGGGCATAGTCGATCAGCCGTTCAAACCAGGCCAGCTTGTAGTCAAACTTGGGACCCGGTTGCGGATTGCCGTTGGGCAAGTAAAGGCACCCTACCAGCACGCCATGCACCGCCGCCTCCAGATAGCGACTGTGACTGTCGTCGTCCCCGCCGGGCAAGCCTCGGCGGCTCTCCAATGGCTGCGCACCGCGGGCCAGGATCGCGACACCGTTCCACGACGCCTGCCCGTGCCAGATCGCCCCATACCCCACCGACTCCAGCTCCGCCGCCGGGAAATCCTTGTCCGCCGCCTTGAGCTCCTGCAAACAGGCAATGTCGGGTTTCTCCCGCTCCAGCCATTCCAGCAGGTTGGGCAGCCGAGCCCGGATGCCATTGATGTTGAAGGTTGCGATCCGCAGGTTTTTCATAGGACCCGTACTCGAAATGTCACGTTACTGGCTGTGACCATCAACCCGTCGCGGTGGTTGCAACGAGTCTTCAAGAGCCGGTTTTCGGTAAGGCCCGACCGTTCTCCAGCAACTGTGCAAAGGCCTGTTTATCGATCGGTCGGCTGAGGAAATAGCCTTGTACCTCGTGGCATTGGTCCGAGCCCAATGAACCGAGCTGGGCCAGGGTTTCCACGCCTTCGGCAGTGACCGTCAGCCCCATGGCCTTGCCCAGGTTGATGATCGCCTGCACCACGGCGCGGTCGTTGCTGCTGTTGCTCATGGAGGCGATGAAACGCTTGTCGATCTTGATGCCGTCGAATGGATAGGTGCGCAGGTAACCCAAGGACGAGTAACCAGTACCGAAGTCATCCATGTTCAAGCGCACGCCCAGTTCCTTCAGGGCATTCATGACCTGCAGGGCGCCATCGACGTCGTTGAGCATCACGTTTTCAGTGATTTCGAGCTCCAGGCGACTCGCCGGGAAACGGGTTTCGATCAACACCTGTCGCACATCCTCCACCACGTCGCTGCGCTCGAACTGCGCTGGCGACAGGTTGACCGACACCATCAATTCCCCCGGCCAGGTCAGTGCGGTTTCGCAGGCCTCACGCAACACCCAACGAGACAGCGGGACAATCAGGTCGGTTTGCTCGGCCAACGGAATAAAGGCATCGGGGCCCAACAAGCCTTGCGTCGGATGCTGCCAGCGAACCAATGCCTCGACCGCCACGATCTCCCGACCATCGACGGTGTAGCGCGGCTGGAAATGCAGGACGAATTCATTTTTCTTCACGGCCTGCCGCAGGTCGCTTTCCAGTTGGCGACGGTGCTGGATCTGATCGTTCATTTGCGAGGCGAAATAGCACCAGGTTTTCTTGCCCTCGGACTTGGCCTGGTACAAGGCAATGTCGGCGCAGCGGATCAGTTCACCGGGCACGTAACCCTGACGGCGACTGACGGCGATACCGATGCTGGCACCGATGTGCAGCGAATGGGTTTCGTAGAGAATCGGTTGCTGCAAGCTGTCGATCAACCGCTCACAGAATCGATCGATTTCCGTGGTGTGCTCCATGCCGTTGAGCACCACCACGAACTCGTCGCCCCCCAGCCGCGCCACCAGGTCTTGCTCGCGGGTGCTGTCGCGCAGCCGCTGAGCCACTTCCAGCAACACCGCGTCGCCGGCCGGGTGGCCAAGGGAATCGTTGATCGGTTTGAAGTTGTCCAAGTCCACCATCAACAACGTCAGGGGGGCGGCATGTTCCTTGGCCACCAGCGCATCATCCAGGTACCGCGCCAGCTTGTTGCGGTTCGGCAAGCCGGTCAGCGCATCGTGCATCGACAGATGCTGGACCTGGGCATGGGCCGCCACTTCATCGGTGATGTCACTGGCCGTACCGCGATAGCCCACCACTTCGGTCTTGGTGTAGATCGGGCGTGCCGACACGCGACAGAAACGCAATTGCCCGGAATGATCGCGGTAGGAGCAGCGCAAGTTGCTGGTGCTCTGCTCCTCCGTCAGCTTGCCCAGCCAAAGGGCGATTGGCGTGGTGTCGCAATACAGCAGTTGCTCGATGTCCTGCCCCAGCCATTGCTGGTCGGAAAACCCGGTAACCGTATTGAAACGCGCCGACAGGTACGTGATGCGCTGCTGCCCGTCGATTTCCCAGATCCAGTCGGAAGCCGCCTCGGCCACGGCCCGGAAGCGCTCCTCGCTGGCCTCAAGGGCGTGCGCGGACCTTTCCAGGCTGTCGTAACTGGCGTCCACATGCCGTGCCGTGCGCAACGCATAACGAAAGAAGTAAGCGGTCAGCAGGGCCAGGATCAACAGCGCGGCCCCCAATGGCGGCACCAGGGACCAGAGCAATTGCTGGCCCGGACGCTCGAGTCGGGACACCAGGCTGTAGCCGGTACTGTCCAGCGGCACGGCCGGCTGGCCGGGCTCGAGCTCGGTGTCTTTCTTGAGATTCAAGTCGGTGAGGCCATAACTCTTGCCCATCTTGCGCAGCTTGACGGGGGTCAGTTGGTCGACGAACAGCAACACCGAGGTTCCTTTGGCCTCGACCTGGGGCCTTTCGTCGTTGGGCAGGATCACCGACGCCGTGACGACGGCCGGCCAACCCTCGAACAATGTGTAGCGGATCGTCGACATCGTCAGGTCGGGCTGTGCCTGGAGTTGGTCCACCAGCTCCGCCAGCGGCGTGTCCATATAAACCGAGGCGTCATCCTGGACATTGCGTCCACGCACCACGGCATATTTGGTGCGTTGCCGATCGATGACAAACACGCCTTCGTATTCGTCATTGGTAAACAGGGTCTTGCCCATGTTCTGTTCGGCGTAGGCCCACTGCACATTGACTTCACCGTTGAGGTGGTCATAAGCCGTGGTCCAATAGGCATAACTGGCAATGTAGTTTTTCGATGCGGTGATGCGATTCTCGAGGGCGCGCTCGATATAGAAATGCGTCTTGCGCACGTCCTCCGCGTCCAGCTTTTGCGCGATGTTGAACAGCGCAGCGATCGCCACCAGGACGCCCAGGACAAACAGTCCCGCGACGGCCACGACCAGGCGACGAGTAATGGGGGTGTGACGTGCGGTGCCTGAAGGGGTATCGGCAGTGGAATCCATTGACCTGCTCCTATCCTGTCAACGCTGGCCTCGGTGCCTGGAAAAATGAGGACCGGGGCCAGTCGTTCGTAACCTTAGCAGCCACTGCTCGATCCGTTGGCGAGCCCACGATGTTTTGCGAAAGAGCCTACACGCTGCTGGAGACCCGCCCGCGCGATGCCTGAATAGTTGACCGTGGCAGGCTGCCGATGATTCCAACCGATCTCAACGATCCGAGCGCGCCAAGCTGTCGAACCCGCCTTCGGTCGATAACACCGCCACCCGGTTGCGGCCGCTGTGCTTGGCCTGGTAAAGCGCCGCATCGGCGCGCTGGATGAAGACTTCGATGCTGTCCAGGCTGCTGGGCACAAAGGCATAACAGCCCAGGCTCACCGTGAGGTAGCCGGTCGGGGAGCCGGAATGGGTGATGTGCTTGTCGATGACAGTGCGCCGGATTTGCTCGGCCAACGCCATGGCCCCCGAAAGATTGGTGTCAGGCAACAGCACGGCAAACTCTTCGCCGCCATACCTTACCGCCAGGTCGGCCTTGCGATGGCAACAACTCTTGAGCACCTTGGCGACTTCCGCCAGGCAATGATCCCCGGCCACGTGCCCATAGGCGTCGTTGTAGTGCTTGAAAAAATCGATGTCGAGCATGATCAGGCTCAAGGGGCTGCGCTGACGGGCGCCCCGGCCGAACTCGATATCCAGGGCCCGCTCGAACAACCGCCGGTTCGCCAGCCCGGTGAGGCTGTCGTGAGTAGCAATCAGTGCCAAGGCTTCCTGGGCCTTGCGCAAATCCGCTTCGATCTTTTCGCTGTTGCGGACCTGGCGCACGAATACCCAGCCGAACAAGCAGATGCCCAGGACCACCAAGCCCACGATGAGGCTGGATTGGAAAGCCCGGTCATGCCAGCCCGCGAGAATCGATTCTTCGGACATCGCGGCGGTGACCACCAGCGGATAAGCCTGCAAATGTTGGTGCCCATACAACCGGATGACGCCGTCGATGGCTGAGCGGATGGTCGCATCGCCAGACATCCCGCCGGTCAGGGCATGGTTGTAGATATGCTCCTCGTCCAATGGGCGGCCGATCCGCGCCTCATCGAAGGGGCGACGGGCCAACAGTGTCCCGTCAGACAAAGCCAGGGCCATCTCGCCTTGCTCATCCAGGCTGAAGCTTTTAAAGAACCGGTCGAAGTAGGACATCTTGATGCCGGCCATCAACACGCCCTGGAAGTTGCCGTCTTTATCATTCAGGCGCCGGGAAACCGGAATGATCCAGTCGCCGTTTTGCCGACTGCGGACCGCCGGGCCGATATGGGCGATCAGGGAAGCATTCTGTTGATGGAAAGCGAAATACTCTCGATCCGCCACCCCTGCCCCCCTGTGCAGGTAGTCGAAGGAGGTGGTGATCCACTGACCGTGCTTGTCGAACAGGAACAGCCCATGCAACTGCTCGAGCGATTGCACGCGGCGGGCGAGGGTTTGTTGCAAGCGTGGCAATACCGCAGGGCCGAACCCATCGATCTGGATCCAGTCCGCCAGGCTGGCCAAAACCAGATCGGCCTGGAGGAAGGTGTCCTGGGCCTGCTGGGCCATGGCCCGGGTAAGGGTGGCCGAGGCGATGCGGGCCGACTCCAGGTCGTGGCGACGGGACTGCTCCAACTGCAGGAAAAGCAAACCGCACAGGCACAGGCACACCGCCGCGATAAACGTCACCGCGGCCTTGAGCAACGGCAGGCGTTTCAGGGCGCCGGCAGGGGTATGGAAAGGGTCGTAAATGGAGATAGGCAAGCGAGTTCCTGGAGAGGGTAAAAGCATGAGCAAATTCGCCCATAACCCTTAATATTCGTGAGCTTAGCCTACCGCTTGTGAGGCGGCAATTTGCCTGTGCAACGGAGCCGATGGGTGGCTTGAGTGGATCCAAAACACCGCCCGTCAGCTAACTGAAATGCGCATTCCTGAATGAAGAAGTACCCGTGTCTACAAGCAAACCTTCCTGGGGGCTATCTAAATCGCGTAACGCCCCATAACGTATGGGCGCCTTCGACTTTTAAGTGCCCCGCTGCCCATGAGCAAATCGACCCGAACCAATGACGAACAGCCCCTGACCCAACCCGACGCCGTCAGCCTGCGGGAGGCTTTCTGGTTCTGGCTCAAACTGGGCTTCATCAGTTTCGGCGGCCCTGCGGGGCAGATCTCGATCATGCACCAGGAACTGGTGGAACGTCGGCGCTGGATTTCCGAACGGCGCTTCCTGCATGCCCTCAATTACTGCATGTTGCTGCCGGGGCCCGAAGCCCAGCAACTGGCGACCTACCTGGGCTGGTTGATGCACCGAAGTTGGGGTGGCGTGGTCGCCGGGGCGTTGTTCGTACTGCCTTCACTGTTCATTCTCATCGCGTTGTCGTGGTTGTACATCGCCTTCGGTGAAGTGCCGGTGGTGGCAGGTATTTTCTATGGCATCAAGCCGGCCGTGACGGCCATCGTGGTGCATGCCGCCCACCGGATCGGCTCCCGCGCGCTCAAGAACAATTGGCTGTGGGCGATCGCGGCGGCATCGTTCACGGCGATCTTTGCCTTTGATCTCCCCTTCCCGTTGATCGTACTGGGTGCGGCTGCCGTTGGTTATTTCGGCGGTCGCTGGGCACCGGATAAATTCAGCCTGGGCGGCCACGCTACCCAGCACAAGTCCTTCGGCCCCGCCTTGATCGACGACGACACGCCAACCCCGGACCACGCCCGGTTCAGCGCTACCAGGTTGGCCCGGCTGGTCGTCGTCGGCGCGCTGTTGTGGGTCGTGCCAATGGGCCTGCTGACCGTGTTGTTTGGCTGGGACGGCACATTGACGCAAATGGCCTGGTTCTTTACCAAGGCCGCATTGTTGACCTTCGGCGGCGCCTATGCGGTTTTGCCCTACGTCTACCAAGGCGCCGTCGGACACTTCGGCTGGCTGACCCCGACACAAATGATCGACGGCCTGGCCCTGGGCGAAACC
Organism: Pseudomonas sp. LARHCG127; assembly: GCF_052871455.1. Taxonomy (NCBI): domain Bacteria; kingdom Pseudomonadati; phylum Pseudomonadota; class Gammaproteobacteria; order Pseudomonadales; family Pseudomonadaceae; genus Pseudomonas; species Pseudomonas sp. LARHCG127. The sequence goes on along the minus strand of NZ_JBIXJT010000001.1, from coordinate 193,831 downwards.
ACCCCCGGGCCGCTGATCATGGTCGTGGCCTTCGTCGGCTTCGTCGGCGGCTACGTGATGCAGGTGTTCGGCCCCGAACAGGCCTTTCTCGCCGGGGCCGTCGCGGCCACGCTGGTGACCTGGTTCACCTTCCTGCCCTCGTTCCTGTTCATCCTGGCCGGCGGCCCGCTGGTGGAATCGACCCACAACGCATTGAAATTCACCGCGCCGCTGACGGCGATTACCGCAGCGGTGGTCGGAGTGATCCTTAACCTGGCGTGCTTCTTCGGTTACCACGTGCTCTGGCCCAACGGTTTTGCAGGGGCCCTGGACTGGCCATCGGCAATCATTGCAATTGCCGCGGCCGTGGCGCTGTTTCGCTACAAGCGCGGGGTGATCCAGGTCTTGCTGGCGTGCGGCCTGGCCGGGCTGGCGGTGCATTTGCTGCGCTAGACGAGGCGCTTGCTCAGGTACGTCGCCGAAGCCGGGCACAAGGTCTTGAACTGGGCCGTTGCGCTGATCGAAGCGGGCGCCAGCGAGCGGTCCCCCGGCTGATAGCCCTGGCCGGTAAAAAACGCGGCGGCGCTCTCGGTCAGCAGGTGAAGCCGGTCTGCCCCCTCGCGTTTTGCAAACGCTTCAATAGCGGCCAGCACCGCCGCACCAGTGCCCTTGCCTCGCAGTCCCTCAAGCACAACCAGCGAGCGCAGCAACCGCTCGGCCCCCTCTCCTTCTATGCCGGCAAACGCCACTTCAACGCCTTGGTGGCTGAAGCTGAAGAACTGTCGGCCAGGATACGTCAGGTCGTCCACGGGTAGGCCGGCCAAGCTAAGCGCATCGCGCAGTGGTTCCAGATGGTTATTGCTTAGAGCTGTCATACGCATGGCTTGGGCTCGCTCCTATTTATTGGTTATCCTCTAATTTGGCCAACCGACAGGGTGAATAGGAGGATGGAATTCCAATAACATGTCCCACCGTCAGGCACTGGAGATAACCGTGAGCATTTTTTTCGATGAGCTGATGGAAAGCGTGCAACAGATGGACGAACTCGTCCACGCTAAGCAGCTACCGTCACCACCACCTTCCGGCAACCCACCACCTCATGACCCAGCGCAAACGAACACCCCAGCCCATCAGCTAAGCTCAACCTATCATCACGACAGGGAATCGACATGAGCAAGGCAGACGAGCTAGCGGCCAAACTAAGGAAAACCCAGCAGACCCGCGCGGATACCGACAACTGTGCCGACCTGGCGATCGAGCACTGGCCCGCCCAGGTCTACGAACTGTATCGCCAGATCGAAATCTGGCTGGCGCCCGTGTGCGAGGCCGGCCTGGATATCCGGCGCAATCCCACCCACGTATTTGAAAGTCATTCCAGCGGTTCGACGTACAACTACGCGATCGATCAACTGGTGATCGAAGGCAATCATCGCCGCATTTCATTCGACCCGATTGCGCGTTTTTCGCCCCAGGGCGAGGGCTGCATTGAAGTCCATATGAAGGGGCAGGAACACTGCATCGTGCGCTCGCTCGGCGAGCATGGCGAATCGCTTTGGCATATCCAAGCCCTGCGATCGGCCGGGCAACCGCGTCCTGATCCTATCATTCTGGACGAAGACGCCTTGCTCTCGCTGATAGAAGAAGGCCTCGGCCTTTAACGCAAATGGGCGACTCTTGAGGTCGCCCTTTTTCATGGGGGATGAACTAGCCCTGCGGCGCAGATTCGCGTGTTGGATCTGCCCCGGGCACTGGTAGCGTCAGTTCCATCGCCGGCCTTCCTACAAGAGCGTTCAAGGCATGGTCGATTTCGTCCACCGCGCCTTGGGCGTACCGGGCATCCGCCCAACTCCAGTACGGATCGGATATCAGCCCGCCCACGGCGTGTGCGCACAATTCATCGCTGCTGATGCCCATCTTCCCGGCAGCAGCGATCACAGCCATCAGGGCTTGTTCTAATTGGGAAATTCGCTCGGTAGTCACAATCAACCAACATGCTGGATAAACAGACCCCGAGCATAACAAGCCATCAATGTGCCACCAAGCTCAGGCGCCCAACGGTCACCCTCTCCTGGCTTACAGGACTGGCCTCAATCCGCCGCGCCATAAGAGGCCGTATCCGAAATCGATGAAGGCTCTCGGACCGCTGAACGAGCAGCCAGCACCGTCAGCACAGCGGCCATCCCCAACACGGCCGCACTGGTTTCGAACGTCGCGCGATAGCCACTCAGATCAAACAGAACGCCACCCACGGTCGCGCCCCCGGCGATGGCAAGTTGGACGATCGCCACCATCAGGCCGCCGCCCGCTTCGGCATCTTCCGGCAGCGTTCGCGAAAGCCAGGTCCACCAGCCGACGGGCGCAGCCGTGGCCGCCAGGCCCCAAAGGCCGAGCAAGAGGGTCGTGACCGTCACCGACCCGCCGAACCCCACCAGGGCAATGGCAATCGCGGCCATCAGCAGAGGAATGACGATGAGCGTCCGATAGAGGTTGTTTTTCAAGCAGGCGCCGATCAGGAAAGTGCCCAGCAGCCCCGCCACACCGATCACCAGCAGCATGAAGGACAGCGTGGATACGCTCACTTGTGTCACCGACTCGAGGAACGGTCGCAGGTAGGTGAACAGCATGAACTGGCCCATGAAAAACGTGCTGACCGCCAGCATCCCCAGCGCGACCGGTGTCCGGGCCATCAACTTGAAGGCGTTGGTACTGCCCCGCTTCCCCTGCGTAGGCATGGCGGGCAGGCGTAACAGCAGCCAGACCAGGGCGATGCCAGCAACAGGCACGATGCAGAAAAACGCGCCACGCCAGCCAATAATCGCCCCGAGGAAACTGCCCAGCGGCGCCGCGACCACCGTCGCCAAGGCGTTGCCGCCGTTGACGATGGCCAGCGCTTGCGGGACGTTATCTTCCGGCACGAGCCGCATGGCCGTGGCCGCCGACAACGACCAGAAGCCGCCAATCGCCACGCCGATCAACGCACGTCCGACCATGAATACCGCGTAGTTTGGCGCGAACGCCACCACGGTACCTGAAACGATCATCAGCAAGGTCAGCCCCAGCAGGAGCCATTTGCGGTCGACCCGGGCGGCAATCGAGGCGATGAAGAGGCTGGTGACCAGGGCAAAGGCGCCAGAGACGGCAATGCCTTGACCGGCCTGCCCTTCGCTGACCTGAAGATCCGCCGCCACCGGCGTCAGCAAGCTGACCGGCATGAACTCCGAAGCCACCAGCACGAACGCGGCGAGGGCCATGGCAAATACCGCGCCCCAGGCGGGCGGGTCTTGTGGCAATGATTTATCGCTCATTGAATGACAATCCTGTATTTCTTGATGAACCTGTGGGAGCGAGCTTGCTCGCGATGACGACGGCACATTCACCCTCCCGTCCCAGGCAGACCGCTATCGCGAGCAAGCTCGCTCCCACCGTCTCGAATGGCGGCGTTTACCTATTTCGTGCCTGCTATCTTCATCGTCCAGATCAATGTGCAGGTAGTGCATACCGATGAGATTCTTGCCTGATCCTGGGAGTTGTTCCCGCGCATATAGGCAACGCTTCGCTTAGCGCGTTAATGTCCTGCCTATAGCGATTGAGCCGAGACGACACCCGGAGCCGACATGGCCACCCAACGCAGATCCATACAAGAAACATTGACCGCCATCATCGACGACTGGACCCCACACCCGGGCGACGTCGAAACGCCCATCCCCGGCCTCGCCTTCTTCCGACGTGAGGCCCCGGCACCGCCGGTGATTTGCATGATCGAGCCGAGCATCGTGCTGGTGACCCAAGGCGTGAAGCAGGTATGGATCGGTGGCGAGGCGTATGGCTACGACCCCGGGCGATTCCTCATGACCTCGCTGGACATCCCGGCCAATTCCGAAGTGCTTCAGGCAAGCCCCGAACAACCCTGCCTGGGTCTGGTCCTGAAGCTCGACTTGCGCATGGTGGCCGACCTGATCGCCCAAGGCAGCCTGTCGCCCCCGCGTGATCGAGCGGTCGGGATTGGCGCGGGCATCGGCACCGTGACGCCCGACCTTTTGGCGCCGTTCGCACGCCTGCTGGCGTTGTTGGAAGAACCCGAAGCGATCCCCATACTGGCACCGTTGATCCAGCGCGAGATTCACTACCGTCTGCTGCTCAGCGACCAGGCCGCGCGGCTACGGCAGATCGCCTCGGTCGATAGCCAGGGCTACCGGATCGCCAAGGCCATCGACTGGTTGAAACTCAACTACACCGAGCCCGTGCGCGTAGACGACCTCGCGGCGCGGGTGCAAATGAGCGCGCCGACGTTTCACCACCACTTCCGCCAGCTCACGGCGATGAGCCCGCTGCAATACCAGAAGTGGCTGCGGTTGAACGAAGCAAAACGCTTGATGCTCAACGAGCACGTGGACGTGGCGAGCGCGGCCTTCAAAGTGGGTTATGAAAGCCCTTCCCAGTTCAGCCGCGAATATGCCCGCTTGTTTGGTGCACCGCCCAAGCGAGACATCGCGGCGTTGCGCGGGCTAGGCAATCACACCAAGGCGGTTTGATTAATCCGGGCTTGATCCGTTGTGGCTTGATCCATTGTGGCGAGGGAGCTTGCTCCCGCTGGGCTGCGTAGCGGCCCGCTTTTTTGTGAGCGCTTCGCACTCAAGCGGGAGCAAGCTCCCTCGCCACAAGGGCCAACTTTCACCCGTCAAATCGCGGCAACATGCTCCAGGCTGTTCAAGACATTAGGCTTGCCAGCCTCCTGCGCCAACGCCACACACTTCAACGCCAGGATCATCGTCGGATCAACAAGCGCCACCCTATGCCCGTTGATCTCGAACGCCTCGCAATGCCCCAGCACCAGCGGCAACTCCGTGCACCCCAGGATCAGCACGCCCGCGCCCAACTCACACAAATGCTCGGTCGCCAGTAGCAACTGCTCCTTGCAAAGGCCTTGCGTGAAGCCGGCCTTGATACCCCGCCGTCCGTAGATAGCGTCCATGACCATCGCCTGATAATCGACACCGGGCGTGAGGACCTGGAGCCCGGCATGGCGCGCCGCCTGGTGATAGACCTGGCTCTGCACCGTACCGGACGTCGCCAGCAGGCCAATCGCCTGGCCCGAACCATAGGTGCGCGCAATCCACTCCACCGTCTCGCTCAACATGTTCACGATGGGCACCCTCAAGTGCGCCTGGATGCGCTCGACGAAGGCATGGGCGGTGTTGCAGGGAATCGCGATGGCGTTGGCGCCGGCGCTTTCAAGACGTTTGCAGGTGGCATACATCGCCATCGTCGGATCGGACTCGTCCCGCAGCAGGCTGGCCGTCCGATCCGGTATCTGCGGGTTTTGCTCGACCACCATCTTGATGTGGTCCTGGTCCCTTCCCGCCGGCGTGTTGGCCACCACCTTGGCCATGAAATCCACCGTGGCAGCAGGCCCGACGCCGCCCACGATGCCCAGCTTGAACGGTGGGCGCCTGGGCTGCTGGTCTAGCGTCGCGAAGTCGGCGTAGATCTCATTGATATCCAGCACGGTAATCCCGCGACGCTGCAAGTCGGCACACACCAGGGACAGCTCGGTCATGCCAGGCAGGATCACCGTCGCCCCCTGGGCCTGCAACGACAGGCACGCCTGGTAGACCGCTTCAAGCGGCGCGCCCTCGAGGTGACCGTCCTTGATGCCGTTGAGACCGTACATCGCCTCCATCAACTTCGCTTGAGTGTCTGCGTCGGGGTAAACAATCTGGAAGTCTTTGGCAAAATGTCGCTCGAACAAGCCGCAATGGCGCACGAAGTCGGAGGCGATCACCCCCAACGTCGTCCGGGGCGACACCGTATGGCGGACGTGCCGGGTCAAGGCCGCCATCATGTCCAGCACCGGAATGCCCAGTTCCTCCTCGATTTCAGCACGAAAGGTATGGCTGGCGAAGCACGGAAGCATCACCGCATCGAAGCCACTGTCCTCGAACGACTTGCACACTTGGAACACATAGAACTTGCGCGACGTCATGCTCGCGCCCTGGTCCAGCGGCAGCAGCACGTCCTTGAAGGGGTGCTGCTCGAACAGGAAATGGTAGCGCCCCTGATCCTCGAGCACCGCCCGGGACTTGACCAACTTGTAGAACAGATCGCCACCGGCCAGTGACCCAAGCCCGCCAACGATACCCAACTTGCGCACCACACTAACCTTGCGACTCGACTTCGCTTTAGCCTTCATGAATGTCTCCTCAAGCCACCGGCACCGGCTCGGATCGCGACCGAATAGGAGCATGTACATCCTCGTCCTCGTCGGCTTCTTCGGGGGGTTCGGACTTGGCGACCACCGCCGTGGCAATGCTGTTACCCACCACGTTGGTGGCGGTGCGGGCCATGTCGAGGAACTGGTCGATGCCGATGATCAACAGCAACCCGGCCTCGGGCAGATTGAACATCGGCAACGTGGCCGCGACCACGACCACCGAAGCCCGGGCGACACCGGCCATGCCCTTGCTGGTGATCATCAACGTCAGGAGAATCAGCATTTGTTGAGTGAAACTCAAATCGATGTTGTAGGCCTGGGCGATGAACAGGATGGCGAACGCCTGGTACATCATCGAACCGTCGAGGTTGAACGAATAACCCAACGGCAGCACGAAGCTGGACACGCGTTTTGGCGCGCCAAACTTCTCCAGCGCCTCGATGGTTTTCGGGTAGGCGGACTCGCTGCTGGCAGTGGAAAAGGCCAGGAGAATCGGTTCGCGAATGAGCTTGCCAAGGTGGAAAACCGAGCGGCCAAGGAACAGGTAGCCAGCACCGAACAGCAACACCCAAAGGATCAAGATCCCCAAATAAAACTCGGCAATCAACTTGCCGTAATCCACCAGCAACCCAAGCCCCTGAGTCGTAATGGCCGAGGCGATGGCGGCAAACACCCCAATCGGCGCGAAGGCCATCACGTAGTCGGTGATCTTGAACATCACCTTCGCCAACTCCTCGATGGAGTCGGTGATCCGGGTGTGGCCCGCCCGCTTCACGCCCGCCAATGCAAAGCCGAAGAACAGCGAAAACACCACGATCTGCAGGATCTCGTTGTTGGCCATCGCTTCGGCAATGCTGCGGGGAAACACGTGGCCTATGAACGCCTTGAGACTGAAGTCACCGGTATTGACCGGCACGACCACAGCCGCATGCTGGGCCACGTCCATGTTCAGCCCGGCACCGGGTTGGAACAGGTTGACCAGCCCCATTCCGATCAACAGCGAGACGACCGAGGCGGTGACAAACCAGGCCATCGCCCGCGCCCCGATCCTGCCGACGGAACGGGAATTGCCCATGCTGGCGATACCGCCCACCAGCGTTGCGAAGACCAGGGGCGCGATGATCATCTTGATCATGCGCAGGAAAATATCCGTGACCATCGAGAAGTAACTGGCGATCTCTTTGGCACTTTGCTCGCTCCCTGCGAAATGGTGACACGCCCAACCGACCAGCACGCCCAGGGCAATGCCCATTGCAATACGACGTGGGAGCTTATTCTTCTTCACGGTGCTGTCCTCAAGTAGTTCTTGGAGTTTTTTACTTGGCAGAATCGATTCTAAGGAGCGGACTCAAGAAGATGATGAGTAATCCAGCTAGCCCCATGCGCTTTTGGAATAGTTAGCGAAAGGCCGCGCTATGCCGGGAGATCGCGCAGTAAAATCGTGCTCTCACCGCGGGAGTTCTCGATATGCAACTCAAATGGCTGGACGATCTTCTGGCGATTGGCGAATGGAAAAACTTCTCCCGCGCGGCCGAGGTACGTTGCGTGACGCAATCGGCCTTGTCCCGGCGTATCCGTTCACTGGAGGAATGGGTGGGGGTCAAGTTGGTGGACCGGGGCACTTACCCTGTCCAGCTCACTCCCGCGGGGGTCACCTTCTGCGATGAAAGCCGAGAGGCGCTCGCCGGGTTATTGAGGTTGCGCTCGACCCTGCGGGACGTGGAACGCATGCCCGGACGCTCGATCCAGATCACCGCCGGCCACAGCCTGTCGATGACCTTCCTGCCCAAGTGGCTTTCGCAGTTCCAGCCACACAACGAACAGTTCAACGCCCGGGTGGTGGCCGCCAATATTCATGATGCCGTCATTGCACTGGAGGAAGGCAGTTGCGACTTGATGATGGTCTACCACCACTCGCTCGCCCCCATCCTGCTGGACCCCGAGCGGTTCGGCAGCCTGGTGCTCGGCCACGATGCGTTCATCCCCCTGTGCGCGCCCAACCGCAAGGGCGAACCGCTGTTCCGCCTGCCCGGCCGCGCCGGCAAACCGGTGCTCTACCTGGCGTACACGGCAACGACGTTCCTCGGTCGCGTCGCCGACATCGTCATCAACAACGGCCCTGAACCGATCGCGCTGGAGCGCTGTTATGAAGCGGACATGGCGATGCTACTGATGCGCATGGCCATCGAGGGCTACGGCGTGGCCTGGTTGCCGCAGAGTGCGGTGGCCGACGAGTTGGAGCGCGGGCTGTTGGTGCGGGCCGGTGGCGAACAATGGAGCACGCGATTGGAGATTCGCTCGTACTGTGCGCTTGCCAATCGCAACCCGACGATGCGCAAGCTGTGGAAAACGTTGGAAGGGGCTTCGTTGCAGCGGCCGGGCAGCGCGCCCTCTGCGCCCACGGAGGCGAATTGATCAACGTTACTCAAGCACTGCTCACAAGTTTTACTGTGGGGGCGAGCTTGCTCGCGATGACGGCAGCACATCCAGCCACTCATCAACTGACCCACCGCTATCGCGAGCAAGCTCGCTCCCACAGTGGATTTAGGGTGTACGCACTGTCTGTGAACACCCCGGAAAAAACTGTGGGAGCGAGCCTGCTCGCGAAGACGGCAGCACATCCAACCTCTCTACCAACTGACCTACCGCTATCGCGAGCAAGCCCGCTCCCACAAATCGCTGGCTGCAAAGGATGGTGAGTCAGGCAGGTGACCTTAAGAGATCACCCACTTCCATTACGACGCCAAAATCTGCGCCTGCAACCGCCGCCCAATCACATCCAGCAAATCACACCCGTCACGCAGGGGAATCGCTAGCACTTGGGCGAAATCATGGAGTACCACCGCATCCGTACTGATGTCGGAACGCATGGCGAGGTTTTCCAGTAACTGGGTGACAGCGGCAATGCGGTAAGCGGCGGTGTCGTGCAGCACGTCCAGCGGCGCTTCTGTGTCGATCAAGAGCGCGTGGAAATTGTTTTCGATACCGGTGATGGGCATGTAGCGGGACATGAGGGGTTACTCCTGCGGGGATGGGAGGTCAGTGGCGGATTGGGATGCCGCTGGCAAAGGGAGCGAATCCGGGATCGAGCTTCGGATATTTAGCAGGAGATGTTCGTGGGTGACGCTAGACGAAAGCCACCTTGGATTGGTTGTGGTTTTCGGAGGGTTGGGGGTGAGCTTTTTCATTTGGCTAACTTCCTGAGTAAGAGAAATATCTGCCAGCATCACTTCCACACGATGGGTGGCAGCTGTACGCGGGTGTGGAAGACCGGCACTCAGGAACCCGGCGCGCCCTAGGACGCCCCGCGTACAGCCGCCGTAATTTAACAGCAGACATAAGAAAAGTGCCTGCTTTAAATTTTGCGGCGCTACGCGCCTCTGAGTCAGGGCTTCCACACCCTGCCGCTGAATTTGCAGCGACGGAGAGAACTTAGCGCATGGGGTGATCGGGTGGATAGTCAGCGGAGAGCGACGCGTCTTGAGGGAAATTTCCGATGGGGGTGTCCGGCGTTGGACTCAGTAGTTCAGTTGATGGGACGCAAGAATGATTTCGATACGAATGAGCGCGCAACGCCATAAGCGAGAGCTGAGGTTTCATCGTATGGTTGAACGCACCCGTACTGCCCGCAAGCCAAACGAAAGGGCTGACACAGGGTCTTTTTTATACATATATAATATGCATAATGACAACATTCAGAATTCAATATGATCCAGCAAAAAACGTCGCGAACAAGAAAAAACACAAGGTGAGTTTGGCTGATGCCGAAGCTGAGTTTTATGACGAAATGGCTCTTGAGCGAGAGGATAATGATCACGATGAAAAACGGTGGATTATCATGGGGCAAGACGCCTGCGGTCGTGTACTCGTCGTTGCATACACCTACCGTGAGCCAAATTTCGTTCGCCTTATCAGCGCACGACTAGCCTCCAAAAAAGAACTGCGTCAGTACCTAGGAGGTTGAACCTCATGAAAGAAGAATACGATTTCAGCACAGCCAAGCGTGGGGCGGTTGCCAGCAGCAAAGGCAAAACCCGCATAACCATCATGCTTGATGATGACGTCATCGAGGCCGCTCGCGAACGCGCCGAAAGTGCTGGTACTGGATATCAGACCATCATCAACAATTTACTGCGTCAGGCTCTGGTATCTGAAACTGCCCACAATCTGGCACCGGCAGCCCAAAAGCGAACCCGAACAGTCAAACCCTATGCAAACGGCATTACCCGGTCCGATGTGAAGGATCTGGAAAAGCGACTAGCCGCTATGACTGAAGAGCTGCACAAGATGGTGGACGCATCTAAGCCCGGTAAAGCCAAAGCATCGGTATGAACTGAGAAGATCCGATTTACTCAGGGGCAAGGCACTGTCTTAACTCAGTGCCTTCACCCAGACCGACAATAATCCGCTTGCCCATTTTCTCCCCCACCTCCAACGCCTGCCCATCCCGCTGCTTCCCCCGCCGCGCCAACCCCACCAGTCGAGGAATCAACTCCCCTTCCGGCAAGTGCCGCCAGAATCGCCCCGGCATGTGCTGACGCAGCGCCTGGGGATTGAGCCGCGCCGGGTTGAAGATGTGCTTGTAATAAGTTCGCCACAGCTCCGCGCCGGGATCCTCGGCGTGACGCGCCCAATGCTGCCATTGCTCGGGGCAACGTCGCCGGTAATCCAATGACTGCCCATCAAAACGGATGCCGTCGCGCGGCGTTGCGATCAGCCAGCGTTGCTGTCCCAGTCGCTCGGCAAAATGGCCGCTGGCGCTTTCGAGGATGTCGTGGGCGGGCTGATGAAAAGCGACCAGATCCAACTGCAGTTGCTCGGCCAATGGCTGCGGCAAGGGAATAAAGCGCACGAAGGCATGCAGGTGATGAGCCTCGCGTTGCACCTGCTTGATCCGCCGCTGCAATTCACTGCCCAGGCGGTCGCCGGCGAGCATGGCCGTGCGGTCGCCATGGGCAACCCGCCAAAGCACTTCGTACAACAGATTCCAGCGTTGTTCGCCCTGGTAGCGGCCAGCCTGTTCGAGCTGAGTCAGCAAGGCCGCAGGGACCCGCGTACGGAACGGGCCAAGCCCTTGAGGCAGCGCTGCCGGCACGGCCAATAGATCGGCCATCGGACCTTGGGCCCAAGTGACATCGCTCGGGTCGATACCGTGGCCGAGGAGCGTTCGGGCCTGATCGCGCCACGTGGAGAAATCATCCTCACAATCCAGGGCAATCACGACCACAGCCCCATCTGTTCTGGCCGCTGGGGGTCGCGCAACCGCGCCCGTAGCAAACCGCTGCGCACCTGGGCGTCGGCAGGCCGGTAATCGCTGGTCACAATGAACGGTCGCGCCTTCTCCAGCACGCACCGCAACTGCACCAGGTCGTCATATCGCACCCGTCGCTCCCGGCGCAGTGCAACCAGACGTTGCACGCTACGCAGGCCAATCCCCGGAATACGTGCCAGCAATGCGGGTTCGGCGCGATTGATATCCAGCGGGAACACCTCACGATTGGCCAGCGCCCAGGCCAACTTGGGGTCGATGTCCAAATCCAGGTTACGGGTTTCACTCAAAAGCTCCCCCGCCTTGTAACCGTAACCGCGCATGAGAAAGTCGGCCTGATACAGCCGATGCTCCCGCAACAACGGCGGTGCCGACAGGGGCACGCTGGCGGGGCTGTCGGGAATCGGGCTGAACGCTGAATAGTAAACCCGTCGTAAACCGTACCCCTGGTAGAGCGACTCGGCGTTGCTCAGGATGGCGTGATCATCAGTGGCATCCGCCCCCACAATCACCTGCGTGCTCTGCCCGGCCGGGGCGAAACGCGGCGCTCGCGGCTCGCCGACTACCGCCTGTTGCCCCTGATGGATGGTGCCCATGGCCTGGCGAATGGTCGTCAATTGCTTCTCTGGCGCCAGGCGCTTGAGGCTGACATCGGAGGACAACTCGATATTCACGCTCAAGCGATCAGCCAACCGCCCCGCTTCCTCGATCAACAGCGGATCGGCATCGGGAATAGTCTTGAGGTGGATATAGCCACGAAACTGGTGCTCCTCCCGCAACAACCGCGCCACCCGTATCAACTGCTCCATGGTGTAATCGGCCGAACGAATGATGCCGGAACTCAAAAACAGCCCACTGATGCAGTTGCGACGATAAAAATCCAAGGTCAGCCGCACCACCTCCTCCGGCGTAAAACGCGCCCTCGGCACGTTGCTGGAACGACGGTTGACGCAATACTGGCAGTCGTACAGGCAAAAATTGGTCAGCAACACCTTCAGCAAAGAAACGCAACGTCCGTCCGGCGTATAGCTGTGGCAAATGCCCATGCCATCGGTGGCCCCCAGCCCCTCACGACCACGGGAGCTACGCTTGGGAGCACCGCTGCTGGCGCAGGAAGCGTCATATTTGGCAGCGTCGGCAAGAATGCCGAGCTTGGCGATCAGTTGCATGGAACGCTCTCGAATACTGGATATAAACACAGTATTTTGAGGCACGCCGAGATGCAAGCGCCGTTGGTCATTTCCGCGACATAGGTCATGCCAACGGGATGGGCTATAATCCGCCCATCAACGCGATTTGAGGTCCAGCCCATGGGCAATGTCAGCCTTGAAACCAAAAAGGCCTACGCCGCGAGAACACGTAGATCCAACTACGCGGCCAGCCTCCGTCTGGAAGGTTTCAAAACGACCTTCGCCGACGGCGAACACAAAATGCCAACGCGTGAAGAGGTCTTGAAGGCCTTCACCCAGACCAGAACCTGATGCCTGATAAATATGGAGTCGGTGAAGACGCTTATTGCTATCCCGGCTCCACGGTCCTTCGCAACAAACTCGATATCCGTGACGAACCGACCCTAAGCGAAGCCGAACAACAGCTCTCGGCCATCGCAGCGGACAACGTCGAATTCGGCCCTCCTCCCTACAGCCTGGCCTACCTTCAAAACATTCATCGAATTCTCTTTTCGGACTTGTTCGAATGGGCTGGAGAGTTGCGCACCGTTGGCATGTCCAAACAAGCCACCCGCTTTTGCCAACCTGAGTACATGGAGAAGGAAGCCAATAAAATCTTTGCCAACATGGCCGAGGCAAACTGGTTCGAGGGCATGGAGCGGACTGAGCTGATCGTCGCTGTGGCAGAGGCTTATTCCGACATCAACGTCGTACACCCCTTCCGCGAAGGCAATGGCCGTGCGCAGCGGATTCTGTTTGAACACCTGATCATGAACGCCGGGTTTGAAATCAGTTGGTGGGGGATTGAGAAGGACGAGTGGATCTACGCCAATATCGCGGCTTACAACTGCGTCATGGGGCCTATGGAGTTGGTGTTCGAGAAGTGCATTGGCAAGACCATTCAGCCATAAAACGTGACGTCTACTCCGGATAGACGCTCGTCCAATCCCTCGTCCGATCCAGACAATTCTATGCCCCACGTACTGTAATCCCCTCGCGCCGCTTCAGCGTAGTCACGATGATGGGTATAGCAACTTCTCAAAGCCTCGGCGAACCTAACTATCCCGCTAAACCACATCGATTCGTAGCAATTTTTAAGCAACCACTACCTTGTCCAGCCTGCTGCTATGCTTAGGTCTTCTCGAACGGAGTATATCGTACGGAAACCGGTACGAGATTTACTTCAATTCGCCCTGCCCCGTAGAGCAGTTATTTCAAGGATGGCATGCTCAAGCCAGCTCAATAGACCATGAGCCCCGCTTTTCCTGGTTACCGTAACGCTGGAACCACCTACCGTCGTAGAAGCCACTTCCTTCCTGCTGCAGTGTCGCGGTATAGAGATAGTCCTCCTCCTCAATCTCTTGCCGTATTTCGAACTGCCCCTCAGCAACTTGTCGAGCGTGATAGGTCACACGGCTACCAAACTCGTCGACATACTCGATGATCATTGCTTCCTCGCGTACCACCACCTGACAGGGATTAAGCTTTTCGCGATCAACACCATCGGTAGTGTGGTACATGCGTGAATCTGGAAAAATCATAACGAATTCCTATTTTTATGGTTTGCTTGGCACCAACCACTTTATCCTCAATCCATACACACGGCATCGCTGGTTAACCCGCCGAGGGGTTTGATCAGATGAGCTACTGCCTCCCGGTCACGGCTCAAGCTAGCCCCCATCACATCTTCAAAGCTTGGAAAAACAACCGCGCCAATGAGGACACCTGGACAGCCTTCAACTGGGGAGGCATGGAGTCGCATTAAGTAAAGAGCGGCACCGCCGATATACGCTTCAGCGCAGCGTTCGTGAGGAGGGAAAAGGGAATGAGGCGGCCCACCAGGCTCGCCGCGCTTTGTACACGAAACACGGACCTTGGCCCGACTCGCAGGACGATACTGCAGATTCAGTGACCACCCCTAATGTTGACACATAGGAGGTAGTCGCTCTTTTCACATGAGCGAGTAACGAAGCATGAAAACTCTCAATAAAATTTTGATCTTAACGCTCCTTACCCAAGTCGCGGCATGCGTAAGCAAGCCTTCAAGTGCGTACGATAGTGGATGGACTGAAAATACCAACGAGGACGCCTACAGCAGTTGCGGGCGCTACCGATGGGATAATAAGTTCAAGGAACCTTCGGTATTACAAAATCTTGTTGCGTCAGGCGCCCTCTCCAGCTCACAAGCACAGCGAGCGGAGAAGCAGGACGTACGCGTCGGTGATCCAGAATGCCTAGCCTATGCGGCCTATGGTTTGAATCGAGCCAAAATTGGGTTTCAGAGAAATGAAAAAGGTCAGGTCACTGAAAAAACTGCCACCTACCTTTGCTTCAACAGTGCGCCGGCCTGCTCAGGTATCCGTGTTCATTTCGCCGATGGAAAAGTCTCCCGTATCAGCACGGTGAGTGAGTAATCCATTCTGTCGCTCATGAACAGCGGGGCATCGAAGCATTGATAGGCTTCGTGCATATGCCTGACAAGCCGCCAATGCGATCAGGCCCACGGTCGACGGCATCGCTGATGCCGATAACTCATTGAGCCTGCACGGTCACGTTAGGAAAAAAGGGGACGGATTTATTATCCCGTTACCGAAACAAAGCTAATCAGCAAGCAGCAAAAAGCCGCCTCATCGGCGACTAATTATCTTGCGAATAATATCTGGTGACTAAGCCTTCAGTTCTTCTGGTGTATGCGTCTTGAGCCAATCGGCCAAAGCGGCGTTCATCCGTGTTTGCCAGCCCGGGCCAGAAGCTCTGAATCTCTCCAGCACGTCAGCATCGAAACGAACATTGACGTGCTCTTTAGTGGTTACCGACTTGGGTCGACCACGCTTTGGCTTGAGCATTTCCTTTGCCTGGGCTTTGCCAAACAATCCAACAAGCACCTCGCTGGCTGGTTTGGCCTTGGCAAAGTCTTCGGTCGACCATTCGGGATTTGCCGTATCGACCCTCTCAGGACTGGGTTTCTTGGTCATAATTTTTGACCTCCCGTTTGTTGGCTTTTCGAAAGCTGATGACGTGCAAACGGAAGTCCACGTTCTTCGACGTTGCGAGCGTCTTTGGCTGGGTCATAGGTAAGCTGCATGCAATTATCGTAGCCACATTAAAATCGCCAATACAAGGTGCGCGTTGAAACGCTGACCGAGCATGCGCCCTGTCTGGTTGTATCAAAGATTGAGTGGCCAGGCTTGAGAGCCCGGCAAGTACCCGACAAGCATCCCTGATAAACTGCGGCCATTCGCCCCAATGACTCAGATTCCCAATGTCCCTACAAACTGCCCCACTGTCCCGCCGCTTCTCCGTCGCCCCCATGATGGATTGGAACCACTGATTCTACAGCCTGCGTAATACGTGCCTTACAGCACCCCCCTGCGAAAACCCGTACCATTTTTGTACCACCTTCAGTCCAAAGCATTGACGCCTTTTTCCTTTCTCGCTGACATCAACCAGCCCAAGCATTACGGCTGCTATGCTTAACTCCTTTCGGAACGAGTCGGCAATCATGGCAAGCGAATACTCACTAGCGGATGTTCTGGAACGGCTTTATCAAAATCAACTGGCCCTAGAGGCTGCAGTGATGGAGCTGACTCTATGGGCTGATCAGCAAGATGCGTTGGAGACAGGTGAGAATGTTCGAGGGGCGCTTAGCACGATCACTGAAAATGCTGGACATATAAAACAAGGCTTGGCTCGTTTGAAAAATACGGATCTTCCTTAATTGGTAGTTATTAGCCGATTTCTGCATACGGCAGAGAGTTGCAATCGACCCACAAGCAACTCTCAACCTCAACGACGACGCTGTATTCCCACACTCGACAATCTGAGCGCGACTGCGTCAGGTTTTGCCAATGTCGAATGACTCGATCTCGTGCTCTTGGAGAAATCATGGAAAGGAAAACGTTGGAATGTGCGTTCAGCGGTATCTGGGCCAGATTTAAAAAATCCAATCAAGATAAGGTAAATCTGGAAGAGATCGAAAGTTGGGCGATGTCGAAAGGTTTAGTCGTCTCCGAAATTGTACGCAAAGATGTGGGAAGGTTTGGCAAGACCGATTGCGTAGTAATTCATACTGAGCACGGAAGCGCGTGTTTTCCAGTGATCACAGAAGCGAGCCGAGAAGATTGGATTAAGCGAAACGAGTCATATTCAAAGGTAGCAGCAATATGGAAAAAGCTCGAGTGGTTTTCCCCGTTCTGGATCTGTAGAGAAAACGTAACAACAATACTAAATGACTGTGAGCACCGAACCGCCGAAGACGCAATAATGCTGTTCAACTATCATACCTCTACCATTTACTCGCTTCCTTTCGAAGCTGTCTGCATAGAGCAAATAATGGTCGGTGCATCATGTCTCGCTGATATCCGTCCCTTGGCCAGAGAAGCGTATTTGGCATTTTACGCCGGTTACAAATCGGCAAGTATAGCGGCGCTCATCCCAGCCATTGAAGGAGCAATTTCAAAAATACTTCCCAAGAAAAGCCAGTCCTTAGCGACCATGGATAGAGTGAACAAAGCCGTTGCTGGAGCCATCAGTAACGCCGCCGAACTTCACTTTGAAGGAATGTGGACTCCCAGGGACTACAAAACCACTGAATACTTGTTCGGCATGGATGAAATGGTTTTTGCATTCGAAACATTCAGGCGGTGGTTGCAAGATTCATTTTACAGTAATACAGATGAATATAAAGGTGCAGCCCGTCTAAACAGGCATCTCTTTGCACATGGGCTTTCGCCCGAATGGCAACAGGCAAATTTGTCTCGATTGATTGTTGCCCTATCGACTGTGGGTGTCATTGAGTCGTGGTACCGCCAAGACAATTCAGCACCACTCCTCTTTCCGACGATGAACAAAGACAGCGAACTCTTATGGCAACAAGCGATTCTTCATGGTTCTGCTCAAATGATCATAAAACTCACGGAGGAAAAACATTACCACCAAAACGGAAGATTGGTCCCCGTTGTGCCAACCGACGACGGAGCGACCCTTCGAAAAGCGCTGCTAATGAAGGACTGCATCAACGACTTAGTGCGCCCTTTAAGATGCGCTGGATGGGCGGTGGAGTTTACGGATGTTTCAAGTGATCTTTATTTAAAAGTATTGGCGCAAAGCAAGCAAGGTGTGCTTAACGTCGCACTGCTGTACAGCTGTGGCAGCGATAACTCTTTGTACAAGGAGCTGGAGAAAGATTGTGACGCTATTTTGTACAGGGGCGGTCCATACCTACAAGAGCAATTCGCCAGAGGTGTGAAGGTACACGTTGGGCCAGTTGCAGGATGGCAACCTCCACTTGCGATCAACTATGGAAAGGAGAGTCCTGATGCTGCCTCCCTTTGAGCATATACCCACACGGCTGTCGGTCTCTTGGTAGTTACTGAGGTGAATCAACAACTCAACCTTCCGAAAGATCAAACACCCGCTGCGGTTTGATTACCCCCCTTGGAAACGGGCAGGAGTCGCCAGCGACTGACGCTGCGTGAGCTGATAGCGCGTGGATTGCACATCCTTGTGCATAGTTTCAGACGCTGCCCGCTAGGTCTGTCTGGCGTTTTTATGTTGACCCACGGGAAAGAGGTTAGGAGGGTTAGTTTTTTGCCGATCGCCTTAAAAGCCTTGTCTGATAAGGCATTGCGAAAGGTTCGCCAAGGTTAGCTTTTGGTTAGCTTTGGTAATTTCCTAACCTCTATTGATGTTAAATATTAAATTATTAAACTCCTTTAAAAACAGCCACTTACAAAACACTAACCTTTAACCTAACCCAATCTAACCTATCAAAGTTAGGTCTCAAGCCCAGCAAATAGGGGCGCTCCGGTTCAAAGCACCCCTTTCAAAAAAAACCTAACCCTTTTCCCGCGCCGCCTCCGAAATCCGTACGTCTGTGCATGCGTATGAGTACTGCGAAAGAAACCCACCTTCGCAGGGATCCGCAGGTATTCGATAGCTTGGATTAACTCTGCTAGCGCCCAGCGGGTTTGATTTCAACGGGGGTGCAGAAGTGAGGAAAAAAAGGCCTATTTAGCCCGCAGGCGCGGTGGGGGGACGACGGCGCGCGCCAGGTTTGCAGCACGCCACTGCCCGCCGATAGCGCCCCATTTCGGTGCGATTTCTTGGGGGCGAAAAAAAGCCGCCTCGGCGGGCGGCTCATGGGGTTAGCAGGTCATCGACAGTGCACCTGCCACAGCTGGTCTAGCCTGGTGGTGTAGCTCTGGCTCATCATCTCCCGCCGCATGCCCCAATCAGGGTTGACGGGCACGCTGGCTGATCGGAGTGTCCCTCTACCCCATCGCCCGTTGATCTGGTCCAGCACCGCCATCAACTTCGTAGCGTCGGCTGGTTGGGAGGTGGCAAACAGGTCGTCGGTGTACTCCCCCTGCTGACATAGGTTCATCAACAGCACCTCAGCCTTGCTGTACTTGAAGCCCGGCCGAAACACGCGGTCGAGCGCGTCCACTGCTGCCTTGGTCAGCAGCCGCACATCATCAGTGGGGTACGGCATGTCGATCAGCACACCATTGGCGTACTTCGCCTCCTCCGGGTTGAACATGCCGGTGCGGATGCTGACGCGGATCTTCTTGCACAGCGACTGCTGCGCCCTGAGCTTTTCCGAAGCACGCATCATGTAGGTAGCCACCGCTTCCTTGATAGGGGCCAGGTCTGTCAGCCGCTTCCCGAACATCCGACTACAGCAGATTTCCTGCTTCGGTGGGTCCGGCTCGTCCAGCTCCAGGCACGGCGTGCCGGCCAGCTCCCGGGCAGTCTTCTCGATCACCACGCTGAACTTCTTGCGTAGCGTCCACGGGTCGGCCTTCGCCAGGTCCATTGCGGTCTTGATGCCCATGGCGTCCAGGTGAAGTTTCATCTTGCGACCGACGCCCCAGACCTCGGACACGTCGGTGTTGCGCAGAACCCAGTCACGTTTGAACGGGTCGCAGATATCGACCACACCGCCGGTTTCCACCTGGAGCCGTTTGGCGGTGTGGTTTGCCAGCTTTGCCAGAGTTTTGGTGTGGGCGATCCCCACCCCGACCGGTATGCCGGTGCAGCGCAGCACCTGGCTGCGGATCTTCCGCCCGAGGGCATCCCGGCCGTCGATGCCGGTCATGTCGGCAAAGGCTTCGTCGATGCTGTAGACCTCGACGGCAGGCACCATTGATTCAATGAGTGTCATGACCCGCTCGCTCATGTCGCCGTAGAGCGCGTAATTCGACGAGAACGGGACGATGCCGTGCTTGTGCAGCTTGTGCTTGATCTGGAAATACGGTTCGCCCATCTTCACATAGGGCTTGGCGTCGTAACTGCGGGCGATCACGCAGCCGTCGTTGTTGCTCAGCACCACAATGGGCACGCGGGCCAGGTCGGGTCGAAACACGCGCTCGCAACTGGCATAGAAGCTGTTGCAGTCGATCAGGGCGAAAACTGGCTGGGGTTTAGGCATGGCTGCGCACGCTGCATGTAATGACGCCCCAGATCACCAGTTCGTCGCCCTCAAGCACGTACCTCGGTGGATACTTTGGGTTCTCCGAAAGGAGAATCACCTCCCTGCCGCGAATGCAAAGCCGCTTGCATACGGGCTCGTTGTTCAGCAGCGCTACGACGATGTGACCGTGCGCAGGCTCCAAAGCGCGGTCCACCACCGCGAGATCGCCTTCAAAAATACCAGCGCCTTGCATGCTCTCCCCAGCGATTGAGACCAGGTAGACATGCGGGGCGCGAATGTTCAGAACCTCATCCAATGAGATGTGCGCTTCGATGTGATCCGCTGCCGGAGATGGAAACCCGGCGGGCACTCGAAACGAACACAAGGGTAGCCTCAAGCCACCCTCGGCAATAAGGCCTAGAATTGAAAAGCTCATGACGCACGCTTCCAAAATACTGTACGGACATACAGTTAACTTTGTACAGGTTTCGCGGTCAATTTTGTATAGGAAAAATCTGACAGGCGGGACAGCTATGCGCGGGGGAAGCTGATCGATGCGGAGGGAGGGCCACGACGCCCAGAGTGGACGTAACGGGGGCTTCACGTTATAAGATCGGACAAAACTCTTTCTGATAACGTTGCACTAGAGCAGGATCAACCCCTATTTTCCGCAGCACAAAGCCTATAATCGTAAGTTCCATATATTGCGAAAGCAATATTAGATCTTCCATTACCATTCTCTTCATTAAATCCTTGGGCCGACCTACATGTGCAATCTCGTTCCGCAAATCGGATATCGCCCCGCCGATATCAGACCGCCCATATTTACTGAATACCTTTTGAACCCCCATTAGAATAACGCTTGCACCGTACTCAACTAACGGATATTCATATTTTTTCTCTTTTATTTTATCATCGTAGCTAATTGACTCTAGCTGAGTCGCGTACAACACGAGTTCTCCGTGCAATGAATGAAGGTATCTGGATCCCGTCTCTGTCTGTATACAGGACAGAATCGTAGAAAATCGGTCAGGATATTCCAACCACTTGCCGATCAATAGCTCTAAATCGATTTTGTTATCTGTAATAGGTAGGTGAAAGTGCGAGGCCTGTTGAGAGCTAAGCATGAGAGTTTTTGAACTCAACGTATTAGATGGAAAAAAAGCAAGGCTTCGGGCTCCCTTATCGCCGGGAGTCTCCTTATCAACGCTAATACTTTCAGGGTGGACGGGACTATAGATCAATATTGCAAATAAGTCGGCCAAAGCGGTAATATACTCGAAAACTTTATTGTAATCAGCGCCACCTTCGACATGAATCGAGAGGCGGTATTCAATATCCTTTTTGAGCATAAATCTTGCGGTCGGATTTTCTACTTTCACTTTATCAAAAGCGTTTTGAAGATCTTGAAGCGCGTCCTTGTCCCAGCTATATATTTGCTTGGTTATATCGTTATGCAGGGAACCAAAATTCGCGTTATTAGTAACCTTAACCTCGCCAAACGAAGTCTTTATTACCTTCAACGGCTTATCTGAAAATTTAACAAGCTCCTTAAAACCTTTTGGAAAAAAAAATTCCTGCAAATTGGTTAATGAGAAGTCAAAATCATAGAAAAGCTCATCCTCACTGATAAAATCGTTTACGAACATACAGGCAAATCCAACTTTACCTGTTCGCATGGTTAACCCACCCTTGAAACTTATTGACGACTGCGTTACAGAGAAGTCACCGATTAGACTGCATTTCTCACCACTCTCAAGGACACCATGTACTACTTTGGAATCCACTGGAAGCTCCTTCGACGCGACCCAATATTCCAGCACTACACCATCTTCCGGGGTGTAAACCACCCTACCACCGAACCTATTATCGAAGTTATTATCGGTAAAAAACTCACCCACCCACTGTTTCGATTCGAATAATTCACGCATATAATTCCCTTTTGGTATGCTGACCGCGTTTAGGAAGAGTAACAAATCGGCAGGCATTTTGGGCAAAGCAAAAGGTGGTTAAGATTCGTCTCCAGCCACATAAGATGTAAAGCGTAAAACGTCCTCGCCAATCCATTGGTTCAGCTGGGTCATTCGTGCCTGTATAGGCTCCAGCTCATTGGCCGCATAGATCTGCGCCGCCTCCTTGATAGATCCAAACCCACCCGCATTCTGCGGCACGATCCCCATCAACTGCGGCGGAATACGCAGGCTCGCCAGCACATCATCGCGGGTCTGATTCTTGATCGAATTGAATTCATCCTTGGCAGCCACCTCGCTGACAGGGATTAGCTGAATCCCGTCCTTCTTGCCCGTGGGCGAGTAAACAAACAGGTTGCGAAAATTCCCTGGTCCCTTGGACTCTTTCAGCGCCTTACGCAACGCATCAATATCCGCCTCAGTCTGCGCTGCGTCGGTCATGTACAGAATGAACCCCGCATGGCTCCCGTTCTCGTAATACTTACGCCGGAACAGCGTCGCCGACTCGTTCAGCAACGCCGACTGCAAAGCACTGATCCACTCCGGCAACCCATAAATCTCCTGATGCAAATCCGCCTCGCGCAGATGAAAAATGCTCCCCGGCTCAAACGCGTGCTCGTTCTTCCAGCCCTGCACCTGGTAGAACTGCCCCTCCGGCCCCACCCGCATGTACTTCGCCAACGACGGCACCAGTTGCCTGGTGCTGCCCAGCACCGAACGGCGCTTTTCCAGATATCCATTGCCCAGGCACAGGAAGTCTAGAGCGAACTGTTCAAAAGCCGCCCGGGACAGCATCGGATGCGGGATAAACGTTTTGCTCAGCAGGTTGCGCTTGAACATCAACCCCGAATGCAGATGCACGCTCGCTCCCACAGACCGGGCCAGGCCATTAAGCGACAACGGCGGCTCATACCACCGTCCGTTGAACCAGCACTCCAGATAATCAAACACTTCCCTTCCACCCAGCACCGGCGTCGGATCCCCAAAGCTGAACACCTGGGTACCCGCACTGGCGGCGTCGAGGGTGGCCGGCAGTAGCTCTTGGCTGGCGAGTTGTTCGGTCATGTGAAAATCTCCATACGCCCGGTATTGGCAGCGGTCTGCCCTTCGAGCGGTTCGTTCTGCAATGCGTGGAAGAGCGCCCAGGCCAGGTCGGCATGGCCGGTGTTGTCGTTGCGGCCGGCGGTGTAGGTGAACTGGCGACCGCCTGCGGTGATGGTTTTGCGAATCGCCATGAGCGACTGGGCCATGTCGGTCCAGCCGGCGTCGAACTCCAGCCGGCCCTTGTGGATCACGTCGTAGGCCTTTAGCACCAGGCGGGTTTTCACCTCGGGCGAGTAGCTGAAGGTGGTCACGGCCGGGAAGAACTGGCGCACCAGCTGGGCCACGCCGCTGCCCAGGCCGGTGACATCGATACCGATGTAGGTGACCCAGTAGCGGTCGCACACGCCCTTGATGGCGGCGGCCTGGGCGGCGAAGTCCATGCCGCGAAATTGGTGGCGCTCGAGCACGCGGAATTTGCCGCCGGGCACCAGGGGCGGCGCGACCACCACCAGGCCGGAACAATCGCCCGTCTCGGCCGGGTCATAGCCGACCCATACCTGACGGTCGCCGAACGGGCGCATGGCGAAAGGTTTGTAGTCCTCGGCCCACTCCACCCAGCTATCGACCATGCAGGACTGCAACACCGACAGCGGGAAGATGCTCGCGCCGTCATCAACGAATTCGCACATCAGCAGGTTGGCGAAGGCCTCGGGGCTGTACTCCCTGCGTAGCTCTTCGATGTCGAACAGATCGCACCCGCCGCGTTCGGCATCGAGGATGGTGACGATCTGGCGCCACAGCCGGTCCTCACAAAACCGGCCCTGCTGGAGCGCGCCGTGGGTCACGTCCACCTTGGTGTGCTGCGCGGCGGGTTTGCCCTTGTTGAAGCGCTCACCGGTCCAGAAGGTGTACGCCTCGTGGGCCATGCTCGACGGCGTGGAAAAGTAGGTTTTGCGCCACTTCTTGTGCATCGCCATGCCCGAGGCGACCTTATTCAACTCCTCGAACTTGAACGTCCAGAAGAACTCATCGAAGTAGAAGTTGCCGTGATAACCCTGGGCGGTGCGGGCGTTGGTCCCGAGGAAAAACAGCTCGGCGCCGTTGGGCAGCACAATCGGGTCACCGGTCAGCTCAACGCCGATCACTTCCCGGGCGAAGGCCTGAATGTAGCCACGGAACAGGTAGGCCTGGTTCTTCGAAGCCGACAGGAAAATCTGGTTGCGACCGGTGTCCAGGGCGTCGATAAACGCCTCGCGGGCGAAGTAGTACGTGGCGCCGATCTGCCGACTCTTTAGGATGACCCGGGTGCGCTGGTTGCCGGCCCGGTACCAGTCTTTTTGATAGTCGAAACAGCCGTCGATGAACGCCTCGCGCAGCAGCTCGATCTGGTCTTCGTTGATGTCGTTCTTCGGGGATTTTTTCTTCGGTCCCTCGTTGCGCTTGGCGAGGTTCGGGTTAAGGTCGGTTTCAGTGCCGCCGCCCTGGAATCGCTGAATGCGGGCCTGGCGCTCAAGCTGCCGGTGCAGCAGATCGATCTCCTTGAAATCGCCGCCGGTCTTGTTGTCCTTGAGGATCAACTGCACCAAGCGCGCCTCCAGGGCGCCGCCGATGCGTTCGACATTGTCGGCCCGGTCCCACTCGTCGCGGGCCTTCCAGCTGTGTAGCGTTTTTTCCTTTTCGCCCGTAGCCTCGGCAATCTCGCAGATGCGCCAACCCATCCAGTACAGGAACTTGGATTGGCGTCGGGGATCGATAGGCAGCAGGCAGGTCGTCGTCATGGCCGAGATGCTGCCGCCCATGGCGACGACTCAATAGCGCCGCCCCTTGTACCCTCCCCGCCTACAGTCCCGCCTCGTTGCCGCCGCTCGCGCCCGTGACGACCATGCCCCTCATTGCAACGCACTGCTCAACCCAGCAGGCGCCCCACGCACTGAGGATTCCCGGCATGAAGAAGTTTCGCAGCAACTGGTTCCGCGTCGCCGTCGAGGGCGCTACTTCGGACAAGCGCACCATCAAACGCAGCTGGCTGGAACAGGCCGCCAAGAACTTCAACCCGTCCACCTACGGCGCCCGTATTTGGCTGGAGCATTTCCGCAGCCTGTTGCCCGATAGCCCGTTCAAGGCCTACGGCGATGTCCTGGCAGTGAAAACCGAAGAGGTGGACATCAACGGCCAGAAAAAACTGGCCCTGTTCGCCCAGGTCGAGCCCACCCCTGAGCTGATCGCCATGAACAAGGCGAAACAGAAGATTTACACCTCCATCGAAATCGACGACAGCTTTGCCGACACCGGCGAAGCCTACATCGTCGGCCTGGCGGTCACTGACTCGCCCGCCAGCCTGGGCACCGACGTCCTGGCGTTCTCAGCCCAGAAACCGGACGCCAGCCCCTTCAAGGATCGCCACTACTCGGCAACGTCGATGTTTACCGAGGCGGTGGAAACCGAGTTGAAGTTCGAGGAAATCGAAGAGAAGCCCAGCATCGGCGCCCAGTTGTTTAACAAGGTGCAAGCGCTGCTGACCGGCAAGCAGGCCAAGGACGATACCGAGTTCGCCCAGATCGGCGAAGCCGTCGAAGCCATCGCCGAACACGTCAAGGATCTACCCGACCAACTGGCCGCCGAAAAGAAATTCTCGGCGGGGCTGAAAACCCAGCTCGACCAGGTCAGCACGGAACTCACAGAGCTGAAAAACAAGCTCTCCACCACCCAGGACCACAGCCAGAAAACGCGCCCGCCTGTAACCGGCGGCAATGACCTGGTCGTGACCGACTGCTGACAGTCAGCCCAACCACAGCCCCGAATCATGAAGGACGATCAACATGCGTAACGACACCCGAGTACTGTTCAACGCCTACCTGCAACAACTGGCGCAACTGCATGGGGTGACTGACGTCACCACCAAATTCACAGCGGACCCAAGCGTTGCCCAGACCTTGGAAACCCGCATTCAGGAATCAAGCACCTTCCTCAGCGCCATCAACGTCTATGGCGTACAGGAACAATCGGGTGAAAAAATTGGCATCGGCATCGATGGCACCATTGCCAGCACCACCGACACCACCGTCAAAGACCGCGAGCCCCGCGACCCGAGCGGCCTGGACGACCGTGGGTACAACTGCACCCAAACCAACTTCGATACCGGCCTGCGCTATCAGAAGCTGGACCAGTGGGCCAAGTTCAAGGACTTCCAAGCACGCATCCGCGACGCCATCATCAAAGCCCAGGCCCTCAACCGGATCATGATTGGCTGGAACGGGATCAGCCGTGCCGCTACATCCAACCCGCTCACCAACCCGCTGTTGCAGGACGTCAACATCGGCTGGCTTCAGAAAATGCGCCTGGAGAACCCTGCCCGTGTTCTGGAGGAGGTGGTGGCCGGTAGCGGCAAAATCGAAATCGGCGCCGGCAAGGACTTCGAAAACATCGACGCTCTGGTCGTCAGCATGGTCAACGAGTTCATCGAGCCCTGGTATCAGGAGGACACCGAACTGGTGGTCATCTGCGGTCGCCAACTGCTGGCCGACAAGTATTTCCCGATCATCAACAAGGTCCAGGCGCCGACCGAAATGCTGGCGGCCGACATCGTCACCAGTCAAAAACGGCTCGGCAACCTGCCAGCGGTACGCGTGCCGCACTTCCCGGCCAACGGCCTGCTGGTGACCCGCCTGGATAACCTGTCGCTGTACTGGCAGGAAGGTACCCGCCGCCGCACCGTTGTGGACAACGCCAAGCGCGACCGCATCGAGAACTACGAATCGGTGAACGAAAGCTACGTCATCGAAGACCTGGGCTGCGCGGCCATGGCCGAAAACATCACCCTGAACTGAGGCGGCCATCATGACCAACCCCTGCCGCCGCCACTTTGAACGTGTCACTGCCGCCATTGAGGCGGCCGCGACCGAACCCACCCAAACCATGGCCGGCGCTACAGCCTACGAACACCAGCTCAACCAACTGCTGCAAGACCGCCTGCGCCTGAAACAAGTCCAGTCCAACCAAGGCAAGGCCGAACTCAAGCGCCAGTTGCTGCCGAGCTATGAATCCTACGTACAAGGTGTGCTGGAAGGCGGCCAGGGCGCGCAGGACGAGGTACTGACCACCGTCATGGTCTGGCGCTTCGATGCCGGCGACTTCACCGGTGGGCTCGACATCGCGACCTACGTGCTGGAACACAAGATGGTCATGCCCGACCGCTTCGCCCGCACCTTGGGCTGCCTGGTCGCCGAGGAAGTCGCCACGGCAGCCTTCAAAGCTCAGAAGGTTGGCGAACCGTTCGACCTGGCGATCCTGCACCGCACCGCCGAACTCACCGACGCCGAAGACATGCCCGACCAGGCCCGCGCCAAGCTGTTTCTCGCCATGGGCCGCGCCACGCTGGAGGGCATCACCGAAGAGACCCCAGGACAACCCGGCCAGCTCCAGGCCGGTGTGGATCTGCTGAAAAAAGCCATCGCCCTGCATGACGCCTGCGGTGGCAAGAAAGATCTGGAGCGGGCCGAACGCCTGCTCAACAAAATTGCCGGCCCTGCCGGCTAACCGAGCGTCCCCACGCACCCCGCCGGCTCGGGGCGGATCGGCCAGGCCGCTCCTCCTGAACGTGAAGCCCCGACCACCGGCGACCTATTTTTGAGTGCTGTCCCATGAGCGGATTCGTAGCCAGCGGCCCCGTCGCCAGCGGCCATATCAACACCGACGCCTTCTGGCCCTCGATTGATCTCGACGAGCTGCGAGCCACCCTGCGGATCGATGCCAGCGTCACCGTGCCACGTTTGGAAACCGCCGCCGTTGCCGCCGCCATCAGCGTCAACCGTGAGCTGAGCGGATGGCGCGCCATCCAGCAGGCCGCAGGCCATGCCGAACTGGCAGACGTTCCCGGCGAAAAAATCAACGACGTATCTGTCCTGGTGCACCTCTACCGCCGCGCCATCGAAGCCGCCACCGGCGCCGAAGTGTGTGAGCGTTACCGCTCCTACGACAGCACCAACAGCGGCAATCAGAACGCCGAAGACCTCACGCCAAATATCGACGATTACCGCCGCGACCTGCGCTGGGCCGTGCGTGACTTCCTCGGCATCAACCGCACCACCGTGGAGCTGATTTGATGCCTGTCACCGTCCAAGCCTTTCAAAACGACACCGTTGACGCGTTGTGCTGGCGTCACTACGGCCGCACCGCTGGCGTAACCGAAGCGGTACTCGAAGCCAACCCCGGCCTGGCCGACTACGGGCCGATCCTGCCCCAAGGCCTGGCCGTGCAGATGCCCGAAGCCCAGACGGCCGCGCCACAGCGGCAGATGGTGAACCTATGGGACTGATCAACCTGCAACGAGCCCACGAACCCACCAACCCTGGATTACGGAATGAAGCGCATGCCTGAACGTCCCGACACCTGGGCCTGGCTCGCCGCCTGGCTCGAACAAAACTGGCCTGCCCTTTATGCGGGGATCCTGGGTCTGACCATCGCAGCGCTACGGATCATGTATGGCGGCGGCACCTTGCGGCGGATGGCCGTCGAGGCCCCCCTTTGTGGTGCCTTGGCACTGGCCGCCAGTCATGGCCTGGCGCTGCTCGGCATCCCCGTCTCAACCGCACCGTTCTTCGGTGGGGTAATCGGTTTGCTTGGGGTTGAGGGGACTCGCGCCGCTGCCAAGAAATTTTTCACTCGCAAGGTAGAACAGCTATGACGACGCTTCGCCACGGCGACCGCTCGCAAGCGGTGCGCATCCTGCAAAAGAACCTGAACGACCACGGCGCCAGGCTGGTGGTGGACGGCGACTATGGCGATTCCACTGAAGCGGCCGTAAGGGCATATCAGTTGAAAGTCGGTTTGGTCGCCGATGGCGTTGCCGGCGAAAAGACCCAGGCCAGTCTGGTCGGCGGTGACTGTCAGTTCCTGCTGAAAAACGAGGACCTGGTGCAGGCCGCGCAGATCCTCGACGTGCCACTGGCAAGCGTCTATGCCGTCAACGAGGTTGAATCCAAGGGCAAGGGCTTCTTGGCGAATGACAAGCCGGTGATTCTGTTCGAACGGCACATCATGTACCGCCAGCTCGCGACGCCGCGCCACGAAGGCGACAACCCCGACGAACTCAAGCGCCAAGCCGACCAACTGGCCGCCGCCAATCCGGCCATCGTCAATCCGAAGTCCGGCGGCTATGCCGGCGGCACTGCTGAGCATCAACGCCTGGGCCATGCGCGCCTGATCGACGACACCGCCGCGCTGGAATCCGCTTCCTGGGGCGCGTTCCAGATCATGGGCTTTCACTGGCAGCGCCTGGGCTATGCCAGCGTGCAAGCGCTGGTCGAGGACATGAGTGCAGGCGAGTCTCAGCAGTTCGCCGCCTTCGTGCGTTTCATCCAGACCGACTCGGTGCTGCACAAGGCCTTGAAAGGCCGTAAATGGGCCGAATTTGCCAAGCTCTACAACGGCCCGGATTACCAGCGGAACCTGTACGACATCAAGCTCCAGCGCGCCTATGAGCGGCACGCTGAGTGCGGCTGCGGCCAGGCGGTGGCGGCATGATTCCCTCTCGAATCGCTTACCTTGAAATCAGTCCAAGGCAAACGGGGAAAACCGAACGACTTGTTCGACACGCAAAATCTTGTCTTGCGGCAGGCAAAAGGGTGTGTTTCGTCACCTTGCAGGGTTCGGTCGAAGATATCCGCCACCGCCTGCCTGGCGCATTCATTTGGGGAAATGACGAAGAGGTGCCGTGCAGAGAAGACGATGAGGGTGTTATCTGGTTTTACGACGAATTTGACTGGCTCGACTCCACCAAAATCCATGCCGGCGCCTACTACGCAACCACACCGAAATTCCTACGAACCTTGGGCGAGCAAACAGCAGAAAACGATCTCCTTTTAGGACTGATCGAAGCCAACGACCGACAGTTCTGTCGATATACCTGGCCGGTCGATTTGTCCGACATTCTCAAAGAGACCCGCGCTTCGTACAGCCCCGAAGAATTCCGGCTGCTCTACCTTGGAGAGTTCCTAAAATGATCGACCTTGAACGCGTGCAACAGTTGAACGTGCAGGACGGCAACTTGCTGGTGGTGCCCGAAAATACCGAGCAAGCCTATATGGAATTGCTGTGCGAAGCCCTGGCCTACATGACCCCCGGTTGCCGGGTCGGCATCGTGCGAGGTCCAGTGGAGCTGTTGGACGTCGGCGGCATGAACAAACTGGGCTGGTACCGCGCATGAGCACCCTGCGCCAGGCGCTGTACGGCATCGCCCTGCTGGGCGCCCTGGCTCTGCTGATCTGGGGCCAGGAACAGCGCCTCACCGTAGCCGAGAAGAACACCGAGCTGGCGGAGAAGGACACCAAAACCGCACGCGCTGAAGCTGACAGGCTGCGCACCACGGTCGGCACGCTGCAAACCACCCTGAACGCCGAACGCGTTGCCCAAGCCGCCCTACGGACCCAGCAGGACCAGCTACGCCAGGGCCTGGCAAAGCGCGAGCAAACCATCGAGGCGCTGAAACGTGAAAACGAAGACCTTCGCAACTGGGCTGACCAGCCTTTGCCTGACCTTGCTCGCCGGCTGCGCGAGCGCCCCGCCCTCACCGGCGCCGACGCTTATCGTCAGTGGTTGTCCGGCCGTGGTGCCTTGCACCCTGCCGGCGACAAGCCCACTCAATAACGGCGATCAGCTCACCGACCAGGACCGCGTCGAAGCTGCATGGGCTGAATGCGCCGGCCAGGTAGACATGGTGTTCAACCATCAACAGGCGGCCCCATGAACAAACCCGAAAGCCTGCGGGCCCATCTGCTGAGCACAGTGGCCGAACTCAAGCACAACCCCGACCGGCTGCTGATCTTCATCGACAACGGTAAAATCCGCTGCACCGCGGCTGCCTCGCTGTCGTTCGAATACAGCTTTGATTTACAGGTCATCCTCACCGACTACGCCGGTCACCCCGACAGCGTCATGTTGCCGTTACTGGGCTGGTTGAGCGTGAACCAGTCCGAGCTGCTGGAGAACCTGAACAAGTCCGCAGAGGGCATCCAGTTCGAGGCCGACATCCTGGACAACAGCAAGGTGGACCTGAGCCTGACACTGCCGCTGACCGAGCGTGTGGTTGTGGGGAAAGACGCCGACGGCAATACCACCGTCCACCATCCAGGTGAACCTAAGCAGGTCGCCGCATTCCTTGACCCGGCGTGGATACCTGGTGCCCAAGGCACCGGCAGTGAATGGGTCGTGCCGAAGTGACCAACCGATTGGAAACGCTGGAGGATTGGGCCGCCGGCCTGCTGGGACAACTGGAACCGGCATCGCGCAACAAACTCGCCCGCAGCATCGGCCAGGCCCTGCGGCGCAGCCAGCAACAGCGGATCATCGCCCAGCGTAACCCGGACGGGAGCAAGTACGCGTCGCGAAAACAGCGCAATCTGCGGGGGAAGCAAGGCCGAATGAAGCGGAAGGTCCAGATGTTTCGGAAGCTACGCACGGCGAACTTTTTGAAGCTTCAAGCTGACGGCAACGCAGTCAGGATAGGTTTCGCAGGACGCATTGCACGCATCGCCCGGGTCCACCAATACGGATTAAAGGACAGGGCAGAAAATGGTGCGCCTGAGGTGCGTTATGACAAGAGGGAAGTACTAGGTTTTACCGATGCCGACGTAGATCTGATTCGCGATGGCTTGCTAGCCTATTTCAGCCAGCAAAAGGTAATCTAGCGACACCTACCACAGGCACCCGCATTTACCCATGGATTGGAACCAGTGAAGAAAAATCTTAATATCCGCATGGTCATTTTTATCGCCATAGCTCTCTCCTCAATGTTCGTCGGCGTAGCAGTAGCCGGTTATAATAATTTCCAGAGAGCCGCTACCTACCTAGCGATTACAAGTAGTTTTGCAATGTTCATAGTCCTGCTTGACATCAGACAAGACCGAGTCCTAAAAGGTTTTTTATTGATTGCCACAGGGGTGATATACCAACTCGTATACCCCAGATTTTTCTACGTATTTGTAGACAAAGCGTCGATGCCAGGCGACCTTATTGATCATTTTGAGATCTACAGCCAAGTCATATTACTAGCCTGTGCCGGGGCAGGCGGCAGTATTATCGCAGTCTATGCAGATAAAACCTCAAGCGATTACGAGCCAGCCGCAGCAATCCCGCCCCTAAACGAGCTAAGCGTGATAGAGAAAAATGTCATTGAGAATACCAGGCACATAGAACAACTAACAAAGTCAACCAGCCAATTGAATAAAAAGCTAGACGTCCTATTAATTACAACTGTCTTAGCGATCACGGCTACTGGTATTTTTATACTTCTATACTTTCTAAAGTAACTGATTCAAGAGCGGCAGAATCCGTATAGTTATTCCACCTACCACTTCGTGGCCTGTATAGAGCACTACTACAAGCTACGGTAGATGAAGTGGTACGCGCGTGGCGCCACCATCGGCGCCATGAACGACTTAGCCACCCTCGCCCGCCTGATCGAAAACCTCATCCGCTTCGGCACCATCGCTGCCGTCCAGATGCAGCCCCCACGTGTGCAGGTCAAAACCGGAACCCTGACCACTGCCTGGCTGCCGTGGATCGCCCTGCGGGCCGGCGCCGACCGGGAGTGGAACCCGCCGACCGTCAGCGAACAGGTTCTGCTGTTCAGCCCCTCGGGCCAGCTCGGCAACGGCGTCGCCTTGACCGGGCTTTTCAGTGACCAGATCCCCGCCAACGGCGAGCGTGAAGGCCTGCACCGCGTCACCTACCGCGACGGAACGGTGATCGAGTACGACAGCGTCGCTCACCACCTCAACGCCACGCTTACTGATGGCGGCACCACCAACCTGGTCAGCACCGGCGGCATCAACATCGTCGGCGACATCACCCACCAGGGCAATTACACCCAGACCGGCGACCAGAATGTCACCGGTGAGGTCACCGTCTCGGTAGATGTGGTGGCCGCCGGCATAAGCCTGGTGAGGCACCTGCACGGCGGCGTAATGCCTGGCAGCGGCAAGACGGGGAAACCGGAATGAATCGACACACCGGCGCCGCCATCAGCACCGTGGAAAGCATCGCCCAATCCATGAGCGACGTCCTTAGCACGCGCATCGGAACCCGGGTCATGCGCCGCGAATACGGCAGCCTGTTGCCCGAGCTGGTGGACCACCCTTTCAACGACATCACCCGCTTGCAGGTGTACGCGGCCACCGTCATGGCGCTGATGCGCTGGGAGCCGCGTATCAGCCTGAGCCGAGTGCAGTTCCAGGGCGCCACGCTGCAAGGTCAATCCTCGTTGGATATCGAGGGCAGCATCGTCGATAGCAACGAGCCGCTGAGCCTGAGCGTGCCTCTGAACCTGGGGGGTAGCGCATGAACTCATTCGTCGCGATTGACCTGGGCCAGCTCCCCGCGCCCGAGGTCGTTGAGCAGGTCGATTACGAGCAGATCCTCGCCGAGCGCAAGGCCTACGCCATCGGCCTCTGGCCGGTCGAGGAACAAGCCGAGATCGCTGCACGGCTTGAGCTGGAATCTGAGCCCCTGACCAAGCTGCTCCAGGAGAGCGCCTACCGAGAGACGGTGTGGCGCCAGCGCGTCAATGAGGCGTCCGTCGCCAACATGCTGGCCCTGGCAAAGGGCAGCGATCTGGAGAATCTGGCCGGAAACTTCAACGTCAAGCGCCTGGTCATCCAGGCCGCCAAACCCTCAGCCGTTCCGCCGGTCCCGTTGCTGATGGAAAGCGACGACAGCCTGCGGGAGCGGGCTCAAATGGCGTGGGAGGGATTGAGCACCGCCGGCCCGCGTAACAGCTACATCTTTCATGCGCGCTCTGCTGACGGCCAGGTTGCCGACGCCACTGCCGAGAGTCCTGCCCCGGCCGAGGCGGTGGTGACGGTGCAGTCGATCCTGGGTGACGGCACCGCCTCGCCCGCGCTGCTGGCAAAGGTCAATGCCTACCTCAACGACGACGACCGCCGCCCTGTCGCGGATCGGCTCACCGTGCAAAGCGCCCAAGTCATCAACTACCAGGTCAAGGCCAAGCTGTTTCTCTCGACGTCCGGCCCTGAGAGCGAGTTGATTCTCGCGGCGGCCAATGCGCAGTTGCTGGCTTTTGTGCACCAACGGCGCCGCCTGGGCTTGGAGGTTTCGGAATCGATTATCCACGCCTCGCTGCACGTCGAGGGTGTGCGCAAGGTCGTACTGGAGAACTGGGCGGACATCGTTGCCGCGAAGTATCAGGCCCCATACTGCACGGCCGTCGATTTGGCGTTGGGGGTTGAATGATGGCAGACGCGCCCCTTCTCCCCAGCAATTCGACGCCGTTGGAGCGCCAAGCGGCGCAGGCGCTGGCCCAGATCCAGCGTGTGCCGATTCCATTGCGCACGCTGTACAGCCCCGACCTTTGCCCACTGCCCCTTTTGCCCTACCTGGCCTGGGCCTTCTCCGTGGATCGCTGGGACAGCAAGTGGACCGAAGCGGCCAAGCGCGCCGCCATCCGTAGCGCGTACTACATCCATTCGCGTAAGGGCACCATCGGCTCACTGCGCCGCGTCGTTGAACCGCTCGGCTATCTGATTGAAATCATCGAATGGTGGCAGACCGTTCCGGTCGGCCCTCGCGCCACCTTCAGGCTCAAGGTCGGCGTGCTCGACACCGGTATCACCGAGGAGATGTACCAGGAACTCACCTGGCTGATCGACGATGCCAAGCCCCTGACACGCCACCTCACCGGGCTCGCCATCAGCCTGGAGACCACCGGATCAGTTCATATCGGCGCCTGCATTACCGAAGGCGACGAGATTGATATCTACCCACCCACCCAGCGAGACATCGAAGTCACGGGCTACATCCACCAGGGCGGCCGTGAACACCAGATCGACACCATGGACATCTACCCATGACAGACCAAAACAGCCAGTTTTTCGCCATCCTCACCGCCATCGGCAAGGCCAAGCAGGCCAACGCGGACGCCCTGGGCATTCCCTGGACATTCGCGCAGATGGGTGTGGGCGATGCCAACGGCACGGAGCCAATGCCCAACGAGCAGCAGACACAGTTGATCAACGAGCGCCGACGTGCCCCGCTGAATCAGCTCAAGGTTGACCCAGCCAACCCAAACATCATCATTGCCGAACAGGTCATCCCCGAGAACGTCGGCGGCTGGTGGATTCGTGAGGTGGGGCTGTACGACGCCGCTGGTGACCTAGTGGCTGTGGCTAACTGCGCGCCAAGCTTCAAGCCGTTATTGACCCAGGGCTCAGGCCGCACACAAGTCGTGCGGATGAACCTGATCGTCAGCAACACGGCGAATGTCGAATTGAAGATTGATCCCTCAGTTGTTTTGGCGACACGTCAGTACGTTGATTCCAAGATTCTTGAGGAACTGTACAAGCTCGACAGCAAGCAATCGGTGCGCGTAGCCACCACGACGAGCATCGCATTGACCGGGTTGCAGGTCGTTGATGGCGTGACGTTGGTTGCTGGGGATCGGATTTTGGTGAAGAACCAGGCGGCCGCCAAGGACAATGGCATCTACGTTGTTGGCGCAGCAGCATGGCAGCGTGCGCCGGATGCAGACAGCAGTGCTGAA
This sequence comes from Pseudomonas sp. LARHCG127, assembly GCF_052871455.1. NCBI lineage: Bacteria > Pseudomonadati > Pseudomonadota > Gammaproteobacteria > Pseudomonadales > Pseudomonadaceae > Pseudomonas > Pseudomonas sp. LARHCG127. The sequence continues at coordinate 158,222 of NZ_JBIXJT010000001.1, read as the reverse complement.
GTCACCTCGGCGATGATTCTGTCGGTCGAGCAAGGCGCTACGCTGGCCGACACTCGCTGGCAGTTGGTAACGGATGGGGCGATTTTCCTTGGAACCACATCGCTGACCTTTCAGAACATTACCCAGGGGTTTGCAACCATCAACTCCCCGGCGTTGGTGAACCCAACGGCAAACACGCCGCCTCAGTTTGATAATACGAAGGCGCTGGTCACTTCCGAGTTTGTAAAGAGGATGGGGCTCGAATACGGGGATTACACCAACTACGCGGCGACGGCAACGCTAACCGCCTCTGACATTGGCAAGGTGGCTGCGTTTGCTGGCGCTGGGGCAATGTTCGCCACTCTCCCAACAGGCGGGACAATTCCGCGAGGGGCGGTGGTCAAGATCCTGTGCGGCATGGGAACGGTAACGGTAAAGGCCGCCGCAGGCGATTCGATCGATGCCGTTAACTTCGTCGGCAACATCTCCATGGCTCAAGGCGATACCGCTGAGTTTGTTCGTATCGGCTCGCTGTGGCGGTTGATTGGCGGCAGCGTCTCGCTGGAGTATTCAGCGTACTTTTCTACGGCAGTAAAACGGCAGGCAAATCCGCTCGATGTTACAGCCGGCGCCCTTATGCCGGTCGGTGCATTCGGGGCCGGTCGCGGCATTCTGAGCACCGAAGTCGACATGAATAATTACCTGGTCCCGGGTAACTATCTGACCCCTCTTGCCGGCTTGCTAAACATCCCACCCGGCTGGTCCTCGTCGGTCCGTTATAGCCTCGTCGTTGAAGGCTATATGAGTAACAACTACCTGGTGCAACGAATCACTGGCGGCTTATCGAGCGGTCAGACGCCGATTCTTGCCATGCGTGTCATGCAGAACGCGGGGGAGTGGTCGCCGTGGCAGTTTAGTTCTACGAATGAGCACGCGCCTTTTCGGGGTACCCAGGTATTCAAGAACGCAGGTGTTTTCACCTGGACGGTGCCTGTTGGCGTGAAAAAGGCTTGGGTTACCGTTATCGGGGGTGGTGGCGGCGGCGGTCGCGCAGGCGTCTCCGGGGCAGGATCAGGTGGCGGTGGTGGCGGTGGCTTGGCACAAAAGCTAGTTGATCTCTCAAGCGTGACCAGTGTCACGGTGACCGTTGGTTCTGGTGGCGCTGGCTCTACCGTAGAAGGGGGTGTTGGCGAAACCGGTGCAACGTCTTCTTTTGGGGCATTTCTATCTGCTACTGGCGGGGCCGGGGGCTTTGGAAACGCCTCGTCTGGTTACGCAAATGGCCCAGGGAGTGGTGGGCTCGGCACTGGGGGGGACGTCAACACATCACTTGGGGTTGGACATCCCAGTTATGGGCCATACGGTGGTTCAGGTGGTGGCCCCGGTAGTCGATCCACGCAAGGGCAGGTCGCAGGTAATTCCGGTGTTGGGCCTGGCGGTGGCGGGTCAGGTGCGTTCTACGGGTACAACGGTGGTGCGGGTGCTGCCGGCAACGTAATCATTCAGTGGTGATCAGCATGTGGGCACGAATCGAAAACGGGACGGTAGTCGAAACTACCGACATTGATCCAATCGAGCGCTTCCACCCGGATTTATTCTGGCAAGCCTGTCCCACGGAGACCCGGCCTGGCTGGACGTTAGAGGAGGAGGAATTTCTACCTCCGCCGACCATTCCTGCCTCCGATCTAGCCGATGCTGAGCGGGTATGGCGCGACAATGAACTGCAATCTACCGAGTGGCTGGTTACCCGCCATCGTGATGAACAGGCGTTGGAGCGTCCCCCCACGCTGACATCTGAGCAATACTCCGAACTACTCATCTATCGCCAGGCACTTCGAGACTGGCCTCAGACGGGGGACTTCCCAGACGTAGAGTTTCGACCCATCGCTCCGTCATGGATAGCGGAGCAGATTCAATAACGCTACTCCTTTTCTTCCTGTAACCCCCTCCCCTACAAGCCTCCGCGCTCGCCCAACCGGCGCGCGCGCGGCAGCCTGTGCACTGTCATCCCAATCACTGCGCAGGCAAACCCATGGCCGATTATCTTCACGGCGTGCGGGTCATCGAACTCAACGACGGCACCCGCCCCATTCGCACCATCCCCACCGCTGTTATCGGCATGGTCTGCACGGCCGACGACGCTGATGCCACCGTCTTCCCATTCGACACACCGGTACTGCTGACCAACGTACAAACCGCCATCGGCAAGGCCGGCACTACCGGCACCCTGGCGAAGAGCCTTCAGGCCATCGCCGACCAGACCAAGCCCTACACCATCGTCGTGAGGGTGAAGGAAGGCGAAACCGAAGCGGAAACCACCAGCGCCCTGATCGGCACCACCACGGCCGAGGGCAAATACACCGGCATGAAAGCCCTGCTCGCCGCCAAGGCCCGCGTTGGCATGGTGCCGCGAATACTGGGCGTGCCAGGCCTCGACAGCCTGCCGGTGGCCACCGCCTTGGTCACCATCGCGCAGCAGTTGCGCGGCTTTGCTTACGTTAGCGCCTGGGGCTGCAAAACCAAGGAAGAGGTGGTCGCCTACCGTGACAACTTCGGCGCTCGCGAAGCCATGGTCATCTGGCCGGAATTCCAGAACTGGAGCACCGTTACCAACGCGACCGTCACCGCCTCGGCCGTGGCCCGGGCTTTGGGCCTGCGCGCCAAGATCGATCAGGACGTGGGCTGGCACAAAACGCTGTCCAACGTCACGGTCAACGGCGTCACCGGCATCAGCGCCGACGTGTTCTGGGATCTGCAAAACCCCGCCACGGACGCCAACTACCTCAACAGCAACGAGGTCACCACACTCATCAATGAAGGCGGCTTTCGTTTCTGGGGCAGCCGCACCACCAGTGAAGACCCGTTGTTCGCCTTCGAGAACTACACCCGCACCGCGCAGATCCTTGCCGACACCATGGCCGAGGCGCACATGTGGGCAGTGGACAAGCCCATGCATGCCTCTCTGGTGCGCGACATCATCGAAGGGGTCAATGCCAAGTTCCGCGAGATGGTCGCGGCGGGCTACCTGATCGGCGGCCAGTGCTGGTACCCGGAGGACGCCAACGACAAGGACACGCTCAAGTCCGGCAAGCTGTTCCTGGATTACGACTACACGCCGGTTCCACCGCTGGAAGACCTCACGTTGCGGCAGCGCATCACTGACCGCTACCTGATCGACTTCGCCAGCAAGATCAACAGCTAAACCGGGCCTCCCCGCAAGGGGAGCTGACCCTGTGCCTGAGCAACGGAGAACCCCGCCATGGCCATGCCCCGCAAACTCAAAAACCTCAACCTGTTCAACGACGCCAACAGCTACCTCGGTGTGGTCAAGTCGGTCACCCTGCCCCCGCTCGGCCGCAAGATGGAAGCCTATCGCGGCGGTGGCATGAATGGCCCGGTCAAGGCTGATCTCGGCTTCTCGGATGACGGCATCCAGTTCGAATGGAAGACCGGCGGCCTGGATCTGATCGCCCTCAAACAGTTCGGCGCCGTCAACGCCTCGGGCGTCGCGTTGCGCTTCACAGGCTCGTTCCAGCAGGACGACACCGAGGAAGTCAGCGCCGTGGAGGTCGTGATGCGCGGCCGGCACGAGACCATCGAAATGGGTGACGCTCAGCCGGGCGAAGACACCGAGCACAGCATCACCACCACCTGCACCTACTACAAGTTGATCGTCGATAACGAGGAAATCATCGAGATCGACTTGCTCAACTTTATCGAGAACGTTAACGGCGTGGACATGCTGGAAAAGCAGCGCCAAGCCCTCGGTATCTGACCCACACTGCCCCATCGGGGGCGGTTAATTTCACAAGATGGAGCCCTAAATGAAACCTGAAGACACCCTCGAAGCGCTGCCGCCGGTTGACGACAACACCGTCACCCTGGACACCCCGATCACCCGTGGCAAGACCGTCATCGACAGCATCACCTTGCGCAAACCGCAATCCGGCGAGCTGCGCGGTGTGCAACTGGTGGACCTGCTGAACATGGACGTGGCCACCCTCATAAAAATCCTGCCGCGCATCAGCGCACCCGGTATCACCGCGCCCGAAGTCGCCAGCATGGACCCGGCCGACCTGCTCGCCTGTGGCAGCAAGATCTCCGGTTTTTTGTTGCAGAAGTCGGTGAAGACGGACGCGTCCCTCGTTGCGTAGAAGACGCCATGGCCGACCTGGCCGTGGTTTTCCATTGGGCACCGGCTGACATGGACCAGCTGGGCCTGCAAGAACTGATGGAGTGGCGCGAACGCGCCCGGGTGCGGAGTTCCACCGATGGCGAATGACTTAAAACTTCAGGTATTGCTCAACGCCATCGACAAGGCGAGCGGCCCCCTGAAGGCCATCAACAACGGCAGCATCGGTGCCGCCCGCGCCCTCAAGGAAGCCCGCGACCGTCTCAAGGAACTCAACACCCAACAGAAGGACGTCAGCGCCTGGCGCACCCAGCGCGCTGCTGCCGAACAAACCGAGCAAGCCCTCGTCGCCGCCCGCGATAAAGTACGGGCGCTGTCCCAGCAGTTCGCTGCCACCGGTGCGCCGACCAAGGCGATGACCAAGGACTTTCGGGCAGCCGTTCGCGAAGCGCAGAAGCTCAAGGAACAACATCAACAACAGGGCGAACAGCTCCAGGCCCTGCGCAGCAAACTGCAAGGCGCCGGCATCAGCACCAAGAACCTCAGCAGTCACGAACGCCAGCTGCGCGAGCAAATCAGCGCTACCAACGCCAGCATCAGCGAACAGGGCAAACGCCTGGTCGCGTTGAATGCTCAGCAAAAGCGCCTCGCCATCGAGCGTGCCAAGCTGGAGAAAACCCAGAACCTCGCCGGCAACATGGCTATGAATGGCGCCGCCGGCCTGGGTGTGGGATATGCAGCGAGTCGGCCGGTGGCTAAGGCCATCGGTGCCTTTGCACCAAACGAAGACTCGGCCACGCAACTCAAGGTTTCGATGATGGACGACACCGGCAAGGTGTCTGAAGACTTCCAGAAAATCACCGATCTGGCGACCAAGCTGGGCGACCGCCTACCTGGTACTACGGCCGACTTTCAGGAAATGATGACCATGCTGCGGCGCCAAGGCCTCAGCGCAAAGAGCATCCTCGGCGGCACCGGCGAAGCGGCTGCGTATTTGGGTGTTCAGTTGCAGATGCCTGTAACCGCCGCGGCTGAATTTGCCGCGAAGATGCAGGACGCCACCCGAACATCCGAAAAAGACATGATGGGGCTGATGGACATCATCCAGCGTGGGTTCTACTCCGGTGTAGACCCGACCAACATGCTCCAGGGTTTCAGCAAGATCGCGCCGGTCATGGACACCATCAAGAAATCGGGCATCGACGCTGCTGCCGAGCTGGCCCCGCTGCTGATCATGATGGACCAGGCCGGCATGGAAGGCGGCGCGGCCGGTAACGCTTACCGGAAAATATTCCAGGCTGGCCTGGACAAGGACGGGATCAAGGACGTCAACAAGATCATGGAGCTGGAAGGCAAAAACATCCGCTTCAAGTTCACCGATGACAAAGGCAACTTCGCCGGTTTGGAGAACCTGTTCGCCCAGGTCGAAAAACTGAAGTCACTGAACGACGAGGACCGCACGTCGACCATCAAACTGCTATTCGGCGACGACTCCGAAACCATGACCACCTTGAACACCATGATGAACAAGGGGCTCGACGGTTACCGGGAGGTTCAGCAGAAGCTGCAAAACCAGGCCGACCTGCGCAAGCGCGTCAACGAACAACTCGGTACCCTCACCAATGTCATGGAGGCCGCTCAAGGCAGTTGGACCAATGCCATGGCCGAGTTTGGCGCCGCCGTGGCACCTGAGCTGAAAGAGTTGATCCAGACCTTGGGAGAGGTTGCCAACAACGTCGGCGCCTGGGCTCGCGAGAACCCCAAGCTGGCGGGCGGCCTGGTCAAGGTCGTAGCGGCTGTGGCCGGTATGGCCTTCGTGTTTGGTGGCCTGGCATTGACGATGGCGAGCCTACTCGGCCCATTCGCCATGGTGCGGTACGGCATGGGTATGTTTGGCATTCGCCTGGGCATTGTTAAAGCCCAACTGATCGGTACGCGCACCGCAGCAGCAGGCGCCGGTGCCAATATTGGCAGGCTCGGGAAAGTCTGGCGGTCCCTGGTAGCCACTCGCTCGGCCGGAGGCTTGCTCAGCGCGCTACCGGCTTACGTCAGCAGCGCCCGCCTGGCTGCCGCCAGCGTGCTGCCGATGCTCGGCGGCGCGATCAGTGCGGTCGGTACCGCCATCATGGCTACGCCCATCGGCTGGCTGCTGGCGGCCATTGCTGCCCTGGTTGCTGCTGGCGTGCTGGTCTACAAATATTGGAACCCGATCAAGGGCTTCTTCCTCGGATTCTGGCAAGGCCTGGTCGGGGCCTTGCAACCGGTACTCGATAGTTTCGCCGGGCTCGGCCAATCGCTGCTGAACCTGGGCCAGGCCGTCATGACGCTGCCAGGTGTCGGCGCGGCCATGGAGCTTCTGGGCAACATCGCACGCCCGCTGTTCAGTCTGATATCAGATGGCGTCAGCAGCCTGATCACCTGGTTCGGCCAGCTACTTGCGCCCGTCGAAGACATCGGTGGTGCCGCTCAGTCAATGGGCGAACGCTTCGGTGCCGTCATCGGCAATATGCTGAGCCTTTTGTTAGGCCTGCCTGCACAGTTCGCTGAACTGGGTACGCAGATGATTCAAGGCCTGGCAAATGGCATCACCAACAGCCTGACCGTAGCCAAGGAGGCCATCACCGGGGCAGGCGATGCGGTGATTGGTTGGTTCAAGGAAAAGCTCGACATCCACAGCCCCTCCCGTGTGTTCGCAGAGCTGGGCGGCTTCACCATGGCCGGCCTGGCCCAGGGGCTTGAGGGCAGTCAAAACGGGCCACTGAGCGCCATGACCAGCCTGAGTAAACAACTCACGGCAGCCGGCACACTGGCCCTCGGTGCAACCGCCATGCCGCTGGCCGCCATGCCGTTGCCGCAATTTCCGGTCGGGGCTGCCGCTGCCTCTTCGTTGTCGATCGATGATCGGGCGCCCATCAGCCCTGCCCCGGCGCCGGTTCATGACAGCCACGACACCTACGAAATCAACATCCACACCACGCCAGGCATGGACTCCCAGGCGATCAGCCGCGCCGTGCGGGCCGAGCTGGCGCGCATCGCCAGCGAAAAGGCCGCCCGCCAGCGCAGCAAACTGTCAGATCTGGAGTAATCCCCATGATGCTTGCCTTGGGCATGTTCGTGTTCAGCCTGTCCACCGCCGCTTACCAAGAGCTGCAACGCCAAACCGAATGGCGCCATGCGAGCAACAGCCGCGTCGGCGCCGCTCCGGCTCGGCAGTTTGTCGGGCGCGGCGACGACACCATCACCCTGCCCGGCGTCATCCTGCCGGAACTGGCCGGCAGCGCCTTGAGCCTCGACGCCCTGCGCCTGATGGCAAACACCGGCAGGGCGTGGCCGATGGTTGAAGGCAGCGGCCGTATCTACGGCCTGTGGATTATCGATGGACTGAGCGAAACCAAAACGCTGTTCTTCCGTGACGGCACGCCTCGGCGTATTGAATTCACGATCAACCTCAAGCGCATCGATGACGACCGGATCGATCTGCTCGGCGCCGGTACCAGCGCAGGTGTGAACATCCTGAGGGCACTGCTGTGATTGATGCAGCCCTGTCCAAGGTGACCGGCTACGTCGAAAGCCTGGTCGAGCGCTACCGCCGCGATGCGGCCTACCCGGTACCGACGTTTCGTATCACCGTCGATGGCAACGACATCGCCCAGTTGATCAGCCCACGGCTGATGAGTCTGGAGCTGACCGACAATCGCGGGATCGAGGCCGACCAGCTCAGCATCACCCTCAGCGACCACGACGGGCTGCTGGCGATCCCGCCCAAAGGCGCGACCATCCGACTGTGGCTGGGTTGGAGCGACACAGGCCTGGTGGACAAAGGCACCTACACGGTCGATGAAACCGAACACAGCGGCGCGCCGGATGTTTTGAGCATCCGCGCCCGCTCGGCGGACCTTCGCAAAGGCCTGAAGACCAAGCGCGAGCGTAGCTGGAGCAACACCACCCTCGGCGACGTCCTGGGCGATATCGCCTTGGGCAACGGCCTCACCGCCACCATTGCCGGCGCCCTGGACGGATTGCCCATCCTTCAGCTGGACCAGGCCAACGAATCCGACGCCAACCTGATCAGCCGCGTCGGGGAAGAGTTCGACGCGGTGGTCACCGTCAAGGCCGGCTGCCTGCTATGCCTGCCGGCGGGCGGCGGCAAGACAGCCACCGGCGCCGAGCTGCCGCATATCACCCTCACTCGCGCCGACGGCGACCAACACCGCTACCTGCAAGCCGACCGCGACAGCTACGACGGTGTGCGCGCCTATTTCTACGACGTGAACAGTGCGAAGAAACAGGAGGCCATCGCCGGTGGTGGTGAAAACCTCAAAGACCTACGCCACACCTTCAGCGACCGCCAGTCCGCCCTGCGCGCTGCCCGGGCGGAATTCAACCGCCTGCAACGTGGTAGCGCGACGCTCAGCTACACCCTCGCCCGGGGTCGGTCTGACCTCATTCCCGAACTGACCTACACGCTCCAGGGCGTGAAGCCGGAAATTGACGAGATCATCTGGTACGGCGGTAACGTGCAGCACACCCTCAGCCCGGACAATGGATACACCGTCAGCCTGGAGCTGGAGAGCAAGCTGCCCGAGGATACGGTGGAGGGGTTGGCGGAGGAAAACAAAGGGGATTACACAGGGATCATCGCGTACTACCGCGACAAGAAAACAGGGAAGGAAAAGACTGTGACGGCTGGGGATCAGAGCAAGCCGAAGCGGTTGCGGTGGTTGTATGCCAGCGAGCGGACCGCTAAACGTGCCGTAGACCGAGAATGGAAAAAACTGTCAGCAACAATCTAACAAATCAATCAGAACTCGAGATTAATCTGTAAACGCGCTTAACAATCATTAGGACCGTCAACAAAAGGTTCACTGAAAAGAAAATAGAGACAGAAATCAAAGCCACCTTATAATCAACAACAATCACCTTTCCAAAAGCATAAATTGGCGAATAACTGTCCTTGAGTAAATATGACAATATCCCGGTGACTATTGAAAATAACGAGATAAGGATTGCATATGAAATACTTGATAGCAACTGATTAAGAAGCTGTGCATGAAGGGAGTAATGCGTATATAAGGCGCCACCCTGATTGATTTCTGGGGTATCACTCATTAAATCAGTTAACGATGTCGCTTCAAAATTTGGCTCCTTCGTTCGCTTCGTATCGATAGCAGCAATCTTTTCCTTGACTCGCTTATTCTGATCATAGACCAGAACCAACAAGTTCAAAAGCAAACCCGCAAAAATTGATGAGACTGACATCAATAAATTAATCAAGCCTGACTTATCCGAAATCCCCAACCAATAGAAAAGCCCGGCAAGCAAAAACGGAGTTATGATGAATATAAAAAAATCAGACCAGTCAATCTTCTTATCCGCATCATATATCGCGGCACGCAGATGCTCTCGAACAATAAAACCGATTCTGATTTTTTTACTCATTTCGAAACCTTTTCCACGAATTCTTTCATTAAAATATTAGCATAGTCGTGTAAACTTTTCTTATCTGGAGCGCCATCCGTAATAATTACATTATCCTCAGTTATTTCAATTGCTGCAATGGGATCACTCATTTTCATTGATACAATTTTTTTTCGGCCATTGGACTCAATAACAGCTCGCACATCTGTGGAAATCTTGCTCAATACTTCAACGGGACTATCCCCACCATCCGCCGCCTTGGACTGTAGAAAAGCAAAGGAGCCAAAACCACTACCACGCTTAGGCTTTATCACAAACTCAGTACGATGAACATCTAGCTGATCTGCCAAATCACCCGCGTTATCCATATCATAATTCGCAAGTCTTATTTCTTTTACGCTCGAATTATCCAACCACTCCTTGACTGTTTTCTCATGAGAGAGAGGGGTAATTCTGACCTTGAGATCGATCTGCCGCTTGAAGTATTCATTAAATTTTTCGTCAAAAAATGACTTAATCCCTCTATTTCCTGCGCTATGCAAAAGCGCAACCGCAGTTTTGCTATTAGAAGGCACGCAGAAGTTAAAATAAAAAAACCTTACATCAGAATCTTCATGAGTCTTATCGTAGGTCTTGGCTTTAGCTTTTACACTATAAATTGCACCCGGTATTCCATACTCCCCATACTCTACCCACCCAAATACATTTCGTCCCTTGCGGGTCAACTCAGTGACTCGAAATGTCTTTTTTGTTTCAGTGTCGTCATGAACATTATGCGACAACGCCTTAAGAAACGCCTCAATAAAATCGAGCAAGTCCTTAGACCGAACCTTATCTAATACATGGTATCGCTCTAAAAACTCCCCAGGCAAATACTTATCAAAAATCTTAAGCGAATATGGACGAAACGAATGCATAAAAAATCCTTTGTTAAAATTATTTGAATCACGTCACAACAAAAAATTGAGACACAATCGACACAAGAAAAAGGGCTACTCACACATCACCCCTATTAACGCACCAACCCCATCGTTCCCAATGTTACCGGCATGCACTTCCATCGAGACAATATTTGCTCGATAGCTCATACGTAAAACGAGTTAGGTATCTAAAAAAGAAGAACTTGGAAAATCTGAGATTTGCAGAACCACAGCGAACAAGCGAGCCGTGTTTAAAGGAGTGCCATTGAGCGTCGGGCTGACCATTCGTTACGTCCTTTTATTTGTGATGCCGGCATCCAGCCTCCCCGCGAGCTATTCGACCGAACCTCGCGGAGGGTAAGGTAACCGGCGTCCTGCCTGGTTGATCCGTTCTTAATGGGTACAGATTATGCTGGCCGTTTGGTATCGGCAAGGGCTTCAGTCAAATCCTTGAGGCGCTGCTCGATATCCATTAAGCGTTTCTTTTCCTCAGCAGCGCTTTGTATCTCCCGTTTACCCGCCTCTCCCAACGACCGGAACAGCTCAAGCATGGCCTCCTCCCGGGGGTCAATCAGAGCTGGTGTGGGGTTCGTCTCAGGCGCATTGCGAAGCATGGGGCCCTCACCCGCCAGGAGCCAGTCCAGTGAGATTCCTACGGTGTCACTCACGTTTACGCACAACGAATAAGGAATAGACTGACGACTTCGCCAGCTGCCAAGTGTTTGGCGGTTCACATGGAGCTTTCTAGCCAGCTCGCTATCGTTATCAACCGAAAAAACCGTCATCAAACGATCAAGCACGGCGTCGAGCGACGTTTTATTCATTTAGAGTCAATACCGCTTGATTTATGCAAAAAGAGTAAATAGGCTTATGCGTAACGAGTACATCTTAACCAACTAGGAACACATCAACCATGAGCCAAGCCATGGAAAAGCGCCAGATCCAGGCGCGACTGATTGAGCACGGCAGTAATTTCCGCCAGTTCGCGATCAGTCACGGCTACGAGCCTCGCACGGTGACTCAGGTAGTCCAGCGCTGGGCCGGTCACGACACGCTGCCTCGGGGGCGGTTGTCGTTCCGCATTCTGCGTGACCTCTCCAAGGTGATCGGCAAGGAAGTCCTACCCGGAATCCTCGCGGATTCAAACGAGCAAACAGAATGCAAGGCTGTGTGAAATGACTGTAGGGCCGATGGCGCCAGGGAGAAACCAGAACATGAAACGCCCACTACTAGCGACCAAGCGCCAAGTCATGAGCGCAGTCATCTGCGCTTACCCCGGCGGGCGCGAGTGCGCCGCTGCCCGGCTCGGTTATGAACTCAAGAAGTTCGATAACCATGTTTACGAAAACGCCGGCAGCCGCCCCCTGAGCGATGAGCAGATTCATTTGCTCGAGCAGGACGCTGGCACAACTCACTTGCCTGAATACATCGCAGCCATGTACGGCGGCATGTTCGTGCCGCTTGCTAAACCCGAGACGCTGGACAACATCGACCTGTACAGCCGGTCGGTACATGCCGCCGCGAAGCGTGGTTACGTCGATCAGATCATCGCGAAAGCGCTGGAGGACGGGGTAGTTGAACCAGGCGAGGCTGCGGCAATTCTCGGTGCTCACAATCGCTACATGGCTGCGCGCCACTCCGAAGTGCTTGCCACCATCCAACTGCACAGCAAGGAGCGCAAGCATTGAGCACTTACAAGCTGGTATGCCCTCACTGCCTCGGCCGCATGCGTATCCGCACCAGCGAAGGCACGCACATCTTCCTGCGGGTGGCCTACCTGCAATGCACCAACGAGGCCTGCGGCTGGTCGGTGCGGGCTGAGTTCGAAATGACTCATGAAATGAGCCCCAGCGGTATGGCTAACCCCTCCGTCAAGTTGCCCATCGCCGACATTGCCCTGCGCCGTGCTGCGATGAAATCCGCCAACGATCAACCCGACCTGCTCGACCAAATGGAAATGGAGTGTGCGCAATGAACCATGAAGAGCTTGACCACGACTATCGCAGCAGCATGCAACGGGTAGCGTTCGCCTATCTGCAACGGCACGAAGCGCAGCACCTGGTGGACTCTGACCTGCTGTACGAAAACTGCGTTCGGCATATGACCACCGCGTTGGAAGTGCCGGTGTTCATGGCGCAGAAGCTTGTGCACAACGCTTGGACCGAATTACAGGTCATCAACCAGCGCAAGTGGATCGGCGTGGACTGGGGCAACAGCCCGGGCAGCACTGTCGTCCACCTGATCGATACCCGGGCCGACCTTCGGTACCCGGTTCCGGCAAGGCTGCTGCCGCAGACCCTGCTCGCCCAGCGCGATGACGCGCTGAAGCAACACCCTCAGTAAACCCCGTTTAAACAACCCGCCCTGCCCCGCTTCCCGTGGGTTTGGGTGAGCTTTGCCCGAAATCCGAGGTGGACCATGCAAATCGACGTCGCCATCACCGCAAAACTGCCCCGCGAAGAGGCCGAAGCGCTGCTCCAAGCGCTACGGAGCCAGTACGCCCAGCAGTTCAACGAGCATTGGTACGACGACCGTTTTCGCAGGATCCCCGAGGGTTTGCGGCATGGCTCGTTGCTCGCGACCTTCCCGGTGATGGCCGCGCAAAAACGCCTGATTGGCGCCCTTAAATACAGTCTCGGTGAAGTGAAGTAAGACCCGATGAATAAGCGACTCGACATTTCCCATGGCTCAAAAACTTATGTACGTAAGCCCATGGAACACAAGCTGCGCGCTGATGTGCTTCAGCGCCTTGAGTCCGATTACGGCCTGCAACACATGGTTGGCACGAATTACATGCGCAAGGGCACTTGCCCTCAGTGCAACCAGAAGCGCTTGTTTTCTCGCCATGATGAACCCTGGTTTATTCGCTGCGGCCGTGAGGACAAGTGCCGATACCAGGCCCCAGTCAAGGAGCTTTACCCCGACCTTTTTGACGACTGGAGCAAGCGAGCGCCAGCCACCAATGATGAGCCAACAGCTACCGCAAAGGCATACCTCACCTTTGCTCGCGGCTTTCGGCTGGAGCTGATTGAGGGCTGGTACACCCAGGAAAGTTACTTTGACCGCGACCTGAATATTGGCTCGGCCACGGTGCGATTCCCCCTTGAGCATGGCGGGTACTGGGAGCGCTTGATCGACCAGCCCTCACGCTTCGGCAAGAAGAAGGCTCGCTTCCAACCCAAGCAAAGCTACAAGGGCTACTGGTGGTGTCCACCTTGTATCGATGTACTCCAGGTTGATGAACTGTGGATTGTCGAGGGCATTTTCGATGCCATCGCGCTCATTCATAACGGCATTTCCGCTGTTGCAGCGTTGTCCTCCAACGCTTTTCCTGAGGAGTCGTTGAAGGCCTTGATAGCAGGCTGTGAGGGGAAGCCGCCGAAGTTGGTCTGGGCCCTGGATAACGAGCCTGGCGCGCAGAAGTACACTAAATCGTGGGTCAGGCAGGCTCGCGAGCTGGGCTTCGTCTGCGAGGCCGCGCAGATCCCACAACCAGATGCTCGAAAGGTCGATTGGAACGATCTGCATCAACGCTGGGCGTTTCTGGACGGTGACGAGGCACGTGCCCAGCGGATCGACAAAGACCTCAAAGAAGCCAAGCACCAGGGCGCTCTGCTGATCGCCGAGGGCGCCACCGATAAAGCATTGCTCATGTACCAGTGGCGGGAACGGGAGGAGTTTCACTTCTGTTTCGACTCCCGCTTGTACTGGTGGAAGTTGGATATTTCCAAGTTCAACAGCGCCAAACAGGCGCTCGATGACAGCGACAAAAAAGAAGACCAACTACTCAACGAAAAGGCCATTCGCGAAAAGGCACTGCGCATGTCTGGCTGCGTGGTCGAGATCGCGAATTGCTACCCCAAGGCACTGTATTTCCAGCGCAACGAGATAACCGACGAGTCCTGGTATTTCTTCCGCGTCGATTTCCCACACGACGGTGGCTCCGTGAAAAACACCTTCACCGGCGGCCAGGTCGCTGCTGCCAGTGAGTTCAAGAAAAGGCTTCTTGGCATGGGCGCCGGGGCGGTATTCACCGGCAGTGGACAGCAGCTGGACAAGATCATGAAAGACCAACTGTTTGGCATTAAAACCGTCCAGACCATCGACTACGTCGGCTACAGCCGGGAATACGGCTGCTACGTGTTCAACGATGTGGCCGTTCGCGAAGGGCAACTGATCACAATCAACGAAGAAGAGTTTTTCGAGATGGGCAAGCTGAAACTCAAGAGTTTGCAGAAGGGAGTGAAGATTCAACTTACCAAGGATGCGAAAAACTACGACCCGCGCTGGCTAGATCTATTGTGGCAATGCTTCGGTACCCAGGGCATCGTCGCCCTGACGTTCTGGTTCGGCTCACTGTTTGCTGAGCAAATCCGTCATCGTTACCAGTCGTTCCCCTTCCTTGAGGCCACCGGTGAAGCCGGTGCCGGCAAGACGACCTTGCTGACATTGTTATGGAAACTACTCGGCCGTGATGGGTATGAGGGCTTCGACCCGTCCAAATCCACCAAGGCCGGCCGCAGCCGCTTGATGGGTCAGGTGTCTGGCATGCCTATTGTGTTGCTGGAATCCGACCGAAGCGGCGAAGACAAGGCACACACCAAAACTTTCGAATGGGATGAGCTGAAGGATTATTACGGCGGCGGCACCCTAGCGACCAAAGGGGTTAAAACCGCCGGCAACGAGACGTATGAGCCCCCCTTTCGGGGAACGATCGCCATCAGCCAGAACGCGCCGGTGGTGGCCTCCGAAGCGATCATGACCCGGATCGTCAAACTGCACTTCGTGCGACCGAACGTGACCCCAGAGAGCCGCGCAGCTGCGGACTTACTCAACGCCTTGGAAGGCGCGACGCTGAGCAACTTTGTGTTGCAGGCCGTGCGCAAAGAAGCCGACGTCATGGATCTGTTTGCACAGCGCCTGCCCGGCTACGAAGCGAAACTGCGCTGCCTGCACTCGCACTGCTTCGCTTGCGACACTCCTTTCAAAGACGAGCAAAGCGACTGCGTACATTGCGGCAACAAGCTGCGCGGCCACATCCGTGTCGAGCGGATCAACAAGAACCACGCCCAACTGCTCGCATTGCTCGACTGCCTGCGGATGGTGGTTTCGCTCACCGATGCGCAGATCAGCAACACCCGCACTCAGATTATTCGCATGGCGATAGAGCGCCAGGCCTCCATCAGTTCCGATCATCCGGTCGTGGCCGAATTTTGGGAGGTGTACGAGTACCTGGAAGGCCTCG
Organism: Pseudomonas sp. LARHCG127; assembly: GCF_052871455.1. Classification (NCBI taxonomy): domain Bacteria; kingdom Pseudomonadati; phylum Pseudomonadota; class Gammaproteobacteria; order Pseudomonadales; family Pseudomonadaceae; genus Pseudomonas; species Pseudomonas sp. LARHCG127. The sequence continues at coordinate 142,528 of NZ_JBIXJT010000001.1, read as the reverse complement.
ACGCCGATGGGCCCGTGGTCAACCACAGCAAGAAAGACAACATCATCGCCATCAACCTCAACGACTTCGTGAAGTGCGCCGCAGAGCATCGCCAGAAAATTGCCGATGTCAGCGAGCTGCGCGAGCGGCTGAAGGATTCCCGCTCTCGAAAGCTGATCGACATCAACAAGGCGACGGATAGCGCGGTGCGGGCTCACCAGGCCAAGCACAGCAACGCGGTCATCACCAAGCAGCCAATCGTGAAGTGCTGGCACTTTCAGGCCTGACCAATCGACAGCAACACACACCAGGCGCGGCAACGCCTGCCACTCAAGGAGAAGCACCATGCACAACAAAACGCTCAAAGATTCCTTTGACGAGTTGTTCCAGTACCAGGCCGAACGTCCGGCCATCCGCAAAGCCGGCGTCGAGGCGCTGGTTCGCTTGCTGCCGGTCGCGCAGCGCGACACAGGTCAAAGCGGGGTAATCGGGCGTTTTCTGCTCGGGTTGTACAACGGCCCGGCACATCCGTTTGACCTGACCGAGCTGCGCCGTCTCGACGCAGGCCTGTTCGACGACTGCATTGCAGTCCTGCGGCTGGATAACAGCCCCGAGCAAGAGGTTCACACCTATTTCCCCGACGGCGATGAGATCTGGCAGGACCTGCGTAGGGTCTGGGCATGAAGTGGGCACCGAAACGCAACCGAGACGGGCAAGTGCAACAGAACTGTTGGATTACCGATAGCGGCTACACCGTGGCCGAGTGCCGGTTGCCTGAAGCGCGGTACCCGATCACTCGCCCAGGCGGCGAACTGCCTTTCGCGTATGCGAAGGACCGGGACGAAGTCATAGCGATCATCAAGCAAGACCAGGCCAGAACGGCCTGAAAAGACGGTGCCGGGGAGCGGCAACTCCCCGACACCTACCACCAAAGGAGAAGCACCATGCAAGTGAATCAAACCCAAGGTAGCGCCGCAGAGGCTACCACAAGCCCGCTGGGTATCGGCGATACGGTTAGCTACGTGGCAATCAGTGGCGGCGGTCGCAACTATCGCTTCAGTGCTCGCAAAGCTGTGATTGAAGAGATCAACGGCGACGTAGCCACATTGCGTAGCGCCAATGGACACACCACCACCCAGCCGCTGAGCAAATTGACACCGGACGGCCAGCCCAACGCCCTGACGCGCATGCTCATGGGAGGGCAGTAATTATGTCTGTCAGCCCAACGAGGACACGGCCAGCCATGGCAAGTCAACGCCTCGACCTGCCCAGCCGCTGTGATATCTGTGGCAAAGCACGCTCCACCCGCAAGCACCAGGCCTGTAGTCGGATTCGCCAGAAGCGCAAAACGCTGGAGTGGGCAGCTTTCATGGCTGAGCGGGAAGCAATAAGACAAAACCAAACGCGTCGCTACGCACGCTGACAATCAAAAAAGGCGGAACGCGGGGAGCGGCAACTCCCCCACCGCTTACCAGGAGAAGCACCATGCAAGCAAACATGCCCCGTGGGGGCGATGCGAAGGTCCAGGCCAAGCTACGCAAGCTAATGGCCCTCGCAGAGCGCGGCGAAGGCGGCGAGAAGGATAATGCGCAACGCATGCTGAATAACTTGTTAGCGCGTCACGGCTTAACCATCGACGACTTAAACGACGAGTGCCGAGAAATCCGTTGGTTTCCGATTTTGAACGTGTACGACCGTAAGCTCGCGGCGCAGATCATGTCCAAGGTGTGCGACACATGTACACCTGGCCTGTATACCAGCCGGGGCCGACCAAAGAAGGTCGGCGTGGAAGTTACACCGGCTGAGGCAATTGAGTTCGAGCTTCACTACGACGCCTTGCGAAACGCGCTGGCCGCGCACTTCGACGAGGCCTTCTCCGCATTTGTACAGGCCAACCGATTATTTCCCGCAACCCCATCAGGCAGTAAGGAGATGGAGCTGAGCGAGAGCGATATGCGGGTCGTTGCTATGGCTTCAGCGATAAAACCAACGCATGTCCGTCCCCGCCTTGGGCGGAAGGGGAACGTATGACGGTCCTCTTGCTTTTGTACTTATGCAGCGACGCAACTCGTACTGACTGCCAGGTTTTGCCTGCTCAAAGCTGGCATGGGCCGGATGCCTATGAGCAATGTATCGGCGCGTTGCCACGGCTCACCAACGCGCTGAGCGCAACGAATCGGAATAGGCACAGGTTCATTTGCGAGATCCAGGCGAACGAGGCGCAACCTGCAGGACGTGCCGCCCGGCCGACGCTCATTCACCAATCGTTTCGAATTTGAGGGACATCATGAACACAGCCTTTATCCTGATGGCCCAGTACGACGGCCAGGCGATTATCTCGCTGGAGCAGGTTTGCCGGGACTACTTCACGCACCTGACGCCCGACATGTTTCAACGCAAGGTGATGAGCGGGCAGATCAAGATCCCGATCACCCGCCTGGAACGCAGCCAGAAGTCGGCCAAGGGGATCCATATCACCGACTTGGCCGCGTATCTCGATCAACAGCGCGCAGCCGCGGTTAAGGAGAACAACCAGCTCAACGGGTTAAAACACGCCGTTTGAGCCATTTCATTGATGCGGCGCCCAGTTGGACGGGCGCCCTCAATATCTCTTCGTACCATTCCCACTTCACATAGCGATCACCCTTGCCACATAGGTGGGTGTAGCGCCTCAGCGAATTCCAATCCCTGTGTCCTGAAACGCTCGACACCCGGGGAATATCCCAGTCCATTTCGAACAGACGGCTTACACCTTCGTGCCGGAGGTCATGGAAGTGCAGATTCTGGATATTCAAGATCTTGCAGGCCTTCGCCCAGGACGTGGAAATTGATTCAGGGCTATAGGGGAAAATATCTTCGCCGACACGGGGCATGGTCTGGAGGATTTTCCAGGCCTCGTCTGGCACGTAGCACCACACGTCGTTGCCGATCTTCTGGCCTGGGTTCTTCATATCGCGTACCAACACTCGCTGGCCGGGCTCGTCGAGGTCGTTCCAGCGAATCCGGGTGATTTCGTCGAGTCGGCGCGTCGAGAACAGCGCGAAGCCCACCACTTTCATCATGTTGATGATGCTTCGACGCCGAGCCTGCATGTCCTGGTAATGCTTCATGAGCTTGCCCAGCTCGTCCAGCGTAGGGCGCCGGTCACGCTCGCGGCTTTTCAAGTTGTAGCCGAGCTTGCGCAGTACGCGCCGTGCGCCCCCCATCGCCAGAGGATCAAGCTGATAACCCCAAGCGTCTTTGCCAATGGAAAGCACCGCACCGAGGTGGGCCAAGTCGTTGCCGGCGGTCTGCGGCTGTACGCCTCCCCCCTCAGGGCTCATTCGCCATAGCGCGTAATCGACCAGGCATTGCGTGTTGACCTGGGTATCGTCCAGCTTGCCCATGTACGTTTCGCCAATGGCCGTGAGGGTTGCTCGTTTGGTCTTGCCCAGCGGCCGGGCTTTCTCAACCTCGATCAGGTACTGGTCAATCATCTCTTTGAGCGTGACGCCTTTGCGGCTCGCTCGCTCAATCGCACCAGGTTCATCCAGTTCGGATTCACGCTTTCGCGCCCAGGCCTGCGCCGCCTGTTTTCGGGCGAAGGTCTGGCTCTCTTGATAGACTTGCACTCCGTCGCGCTTGATGCGGATCTGAGCCGTGTAGCTAACAGACCCATCCGCCAGTTTTCTTGCCCTGATAGTCGCCATGTCAAAAGTGGTACGCGTCAGTTTTGAAGTGGTACATCGTACCACCGCCCCCTCAAAAACGCCTGAAAACACCCGAAATCACGCCCAGAACACGTTGAAGAAAATGCTAGATAAACAGAGCTTTAGCCCAGTAAATACAAGGCCTACGCTGTCTCGGCGCTTTAGTGTTGCACCCATGATGGATTGGACCGACGCCCACTGTCGCTTCTTCCTACGCATCCTCTCCAAGCACGCCCTGCTCTACACCGAAATGGTCACCACCGGCGCCCTGCTCAACGGTGACCACGAACGCTTCCTACGCCACCACCCATCCGAACACCCCCTAGCCCTGCAACTAGGCGGCAGCGTCCCGACCGACCTCGCCGCCTGCGCCCGCATGGCCCAGGAGCACGGCTACGACGAGGTGAACCTCAACGTCGGCTGCCCCAGCGACCGGGTGCAGAACAACATGATCGGCGCCTGTCTGATGGGTCATCCGGACTTGGTGGGCGATTGTGTAAAGGCCATGCGCGATGCGGTGTCGATTCCGGTGACGGTCAAGCACCGCATCGGGATCAATGGGCGGGACAGTTACGAGCAGTTGTGTGAGTTTGTCGGGACAGTACGCGAGGCAGGTTGCACGAGTTTTACCGTGCATGCGCGGATTGCGATTCTGGAGGGGCTGTCGCCGAAGGAGAACCGTGACATCCCGCCGCTGCGTTATGACGTGGCCGCGCGGTTGAAGGCGGATTTTCCGGAGTTGGAGATTGTGCTCAACGGCGGAATCAAGACGCTGGAAGCCTGCCACGAGCATCTGCAGACCTTCGACGGCGTGATGCTGGGACGCGAGGCTTATCACAACCCGTATCTGCTGGCCGAAGTGGATCAGCAGTTGTTCGGCAGCACTGCGCCGATCATCTCTCGGGCCGAGGCGCTGGCGCAGTTGCGGCCTTATATCGCCGATCACTTGGCCGCGGGTGGGGCGATGCATCACATCACCCGTCACGTGTTGGGGCTGGGGACCGGGTTCCCGGGGGCGCGGCGGTTTCGGCAGTTGTTGTCGGTGGACATTCACAAAACCAAGGATCCGTTGGCGTTGCTGGATCAGGCGGGGCAGTTGCTGGAGGGGCGCTGACACGCGCAAGTTGACGCAAACGCGCTTGGTTGGAAATACGTAACTTGCATTTAACCCAGCACTCGCCTCCAAAAGGGTCGATTGGATCCACAATACTCGCGCCTTGCTCCAACAGTATGTAAAACTGTTGTGCCATCACGGATCACAAGGACGAGTATCCCCATGCAAGGGCAACATCCGCTTATTGAAAAGCTTTTTGAATTCGTCCATGCCGAGCGCGATGCGAACCTTCATCAACTCCTGCAAACCTGGCAGCGCCCGTTACATCAGAAGCTTGAAAAGGGCCTGACCCAAGGCTTCACGCATCTTGAAAAAGCCGACAAGGCTACTTGTCTTTGGGCGTATCTCGATGACAGCGAATCGCGCTTTCGTGAAGGGGACATGCTGCGCTTGCACTTGGGCGATCCGTCCACAGGGTTGTTATGCGCCCGAATGACGTTTGAGCGTGAAGAGGACGGCCGTTGGTTACTGAGCGAGAAACTGGCCAATACAGTCTGGGACAACTATCAGGACGGACCTTGCTACGCCGACATGGACGCGTTGGACCTGACGCCTCGCTATGAAAAGGCCTTGGAAGATATCGCCGATTCGATCAATGCCGATAACATCATTGTCCCGTTGCTCGGCGATGCGCCGGTTATCACATTCAACGACGCAGATCTGGATTACGCCGAAAGGTTCGCCATCAAGAACAAGTGTAACGAGCATCAGGCCCGGGCCGTTGCCATGGCTTTTGCCGCCGAGCAGATTGCTTGCATTCAAGGCCCGCCAGGGACAGGCAAGACCCGTGCCCTGGCGCTTATCGCCCAATTGCTGGTAGAGCGTCACGAGCGGGTGTTCGTCACCTCCCATACGCACATGGCTATCAATAATGCCCTGGCAAAGATTGCCGAGCGAAAAATCCCAACCGTGAAGATTGGTGGTCGCCGGGATGATCTAAGCAAAACCGTTGACTGGGCAAAAACACCTGCCGACTGGGAAAATCTACCGGCGGACGGAAGTGGCTATGTCATTGGCGCGACACCCTTCGCCACCTGCAGCCAGCTGGAGCATTTCAAATTCGACACGGTGATCTTTGACGAAGCCAGTCAGATTACCCTCCCCCTCGCGCTAATGGCCATGCGCAAAGGTAAGCGGTTTATCTTCATCGGAGACCAGAAACAGCTGCCGCCGGTGCTGTTGTCCCAGTCGGTTCTTTCTGGCGAATCGATGTCGATATTCGGTCGTCTCACCTCCCAAACTGCCGACCATACGGTGATGCTCGAAGAAACCTATCGGATGAACCAATGGCTGACCGAATGGCCGAGCAAAAACTATTACAAAGGCAAATTACGGGCTGCAGGCCCTAACAAGGAGCGGCGTTTCAATTACGTTGGTGCAGAGGCCCCTATGAACTGCGTATTTGATCCAGACGCAAGCGCCGTGTTTATTCCCACCACAGACAGAACAGCCAGGACCCGCAACTATCGCGATGCCCAGCATGTACTGGAACTCTGTAAGACCGCCCAGACCATGGGCCTTGCCCTGTCTGATATCGGCATCGTCACGCCTTACCGAGCCCAGGGCCGGGCGATTCGAACGCTGTTGGCGCGTAGTTTCGGGCGCGAGATCGCCAGCACCGTTGTGGCGGACACTGTTGAGCGCATGCAGGGACAGGAACGTGAACTGATCATCGTCTCGTTGGCCAGTGGCGATGAGGAGTTCATTGGCGCTGTGGCGGAGTTTTTCTTCCAGCCCGAGCGATTGAACGTATCCATCACCCGGGCAATGACTAAATTGATCATCATCGGGCCTGAACTGAGCCAAGGAATTGAATGCAGCAACAGCATCACGCAGCAATGGGCCAATGACTATTTGAACCTGATCAGTCGATGCCGCAAAGTGGTGCTCACCCCATGACGCTATTTATCCCTGAATGGCAACGCAGCACTGGCGCGCATGTCCACGTCAAACGGGTGTTGCGCAAGCTGGACGACCACCATGTCGTTCGCCAGTGCCTCCCTCGAGAGGCCTGGGCGCCGGACTTTTTCCTTCAGCACGCACAACATCAATGGCTGGCCATGGTGCTGTGTGAACTCTCTTTTGAAACATTGGACCCTGATCAACTGTTCGCGGCTACCGGACAGCAGGCTTTCAAGGAGTTGCTCTCGCGCCTGGAAGCAACCGAGCCCGACGGGATGCCGACCGGGCAGCGGCTCGGCAGGCTGATCGTCATGTGGAACTGCACACCCGACCAGACCAAGCGGCTGTGGCTGCACTACTCAACGCCTGATGGCCCGCGGCTGATGTCGAAAAACACTTTTATCGAACATGGCCACGAACAACTGCCCAAGTTGCTTAACTCACTGAGCCATGAGGCCAGCGACACGCTCATGGGGCACTACTTTCCAGAGGCGGAAATACCCGCGATATGTACGACGCGCCGGCATTTCTCACGGGATAACTCGGCAAAGACCACTCGATACTTTCTGGACTCACAACAAGAGTGGGCCAGTAAGCTGGATCTGGAACTGCCTGAAGAACAAACGCAAACCTTGAATGATTTTTCGGTGCGTCTGGTCAACGGCGTGGCGGGTAGCGGCAAAACATTGATCGCCGCTAACCGGGCGTTGATCCTGGCAAAGAAATTTCCCGATCAGAAGATATTGATGCTGATCCACAATGTCCCGGTGGTTAAAGACCTCAAGCATCGCTTGAAGAAGGCCAGCCCGGGAGATCTACCGCGCAACCTGACAATCATGACCGCGCTGGCCTGGATACGGCAGCAATGGGTGAATCATTTTGAGCCGCAACCAGAGATGGCATCCCCTATCAAGGTTACAAGCCAGATCGCCCATTATCGAAAAGCCTTTCCGGACCTGAAGCCCGGCGATCAACAACTTCTGGATGAGTTCGACTTCATCAATGAATCACTGATCTGCGACGAGCATGACTATTTGGTTGCTGAGCGCGCAGGCCAAGGGTTTGCCTTGCGTAAGGAAGAACGGGTGCAGGTGTGGTCGCTCTACGGGCAAGTCAATGACGCGCTGAGCAAACAAGGCGCTCGCTTATGGAGTTCATTGTCTCGGGATTTATGTCTCACGAAGCTCGACAAGCTAGATAAATACCAGCACATCCTGGTAGACGAAGCTCAATTCTTTGCGCCGACCTGGTTTCAGCTGGTCAAGAGCACCTTGACCGACTCCGAGGGCAGCCTGTTCTTATGTGCCGACCCCAACCAGGGCTTTTTGAAAAGCCGACTCAGTTGGAAGCGTGTCGGCTTGGATGTGGCGGGTAAAACAAAGAAACTTCACCACTCCTATCGAACCACTCAAGCCATATTACGGGCTGCCGGCCTTGTCCTGGCCGAATTCACCCAAACCGACCCGGACGATTATTTGCAACCTGATTTCGACGGCATGGATGAAGGCGTTGCCCCGCTGTTGATCCGATCAGAGACTCCCCAGGATGCGGTCATACAGACCTATAACGAAATAGAGGGCTACCTGGAAACCCAGCAGATCAATCTATCGAATATGCTGGTTCTGTATGGACGAGACACCAACAAGAAACTCCTGTTCAAGGCGTTGAGCAAGCGATTCGGTTCGCGCAAAGTCTGGGATTTGAACAGCATGGAGTCAGTACACGTGGACGCAGATAACCTACGTGTTTCCAGCCTGGATACTGCTACCGGACTTGAAGCCAGCATCGTGTTTCTGCTGGGCCTGGAAAAACTCATGAAGGAAACGGCCCAGGCCGGAGTGCTTTCGGCCCAGGAGCGTGAACAAAACTCGCGCAAGCTCTATATGGCAATGACCAGGGCCGGCCAGCGACTGATCCTGATCTCGACGGCGCATCTGCCGGAAGGCATTGCAGGCTTGTTCCTGAACGCACAGCAGCCATGACCGTCAGGCAGTGATGTTGAACCTGCGGGCGGTTTTGGCATCGTATCTACCGATACCGCCCCGGCCTTTCAAACAGCCGTTTTCAGGTTGTTGCCGCTGGGGCCCGTCGATACCTCTTCACGCCCTTGAGTGGCTGCCGGCCCTCGGGTAATGTCAACAGACCCATAGGACAGAGCACGCTCATGACTTCCAAGCTGGAACAACTCAAACAGTTCACTACCGTCGTGGCCGATACTGGCGACTTCGAAGCCATCGCCCGCGTCAAACCCGTCGACGCCACCACCAACCCTTCCCTGCTGCTCAAGGCGTCGGCCATTCATGGCTATGCCGAGCAACTGAATGCCTGCGTGGCGGACTGCAAGGGCGATGTGGGTTTGGCCAGCGACCGTTTTGCCGTGGCGGTCGGGCAAGAAATCCTGAAAGTGATTCCTGGGCGTATTTCCACTGAAGTGGATGCGCGCCTGTCGTTCGACACCGAGGCCATGTTGAAGCGTGCGCATCGTCTGATCGATCTGTACGAAAAGGCCGGCATTGGCCGCGAGCGCGTGCTGATCAAGATCGCCTCCACCTGGGAAGGCATTCGCGCGGCCGAGCAGTTGGAGCGTGAAGGTATCCAGTGCAACCTGACCCTGCTGTTCTCCTTCGCCCAGGCCGCCGCCTGTGCCGATGCCGGGGTGTTCCTGATTTCGCCGTTCGTGGGCCGTATCTACGACTGGTACAAGAAAGCCAACGGCAACGATTACACCGGCGCGGATGACCCGGGCGTGCAGTCGGTGACGCGTATCTACAACTACTACAAGGCCAATGACTACAAGACCGTGGTCATGGGCGCGAGCTTCCGCAACCTCAACCAGATCGAGCAACTAGCCGGCTGCGACCGCTTGACCGTCAGCCCGGACCTGCTGGAAAAACTCGCCGCTGACGAAGGCAAGCTGGAGCGTAAGCTGGCACCTGGGCAAGCCGGGGAAGCGCGCTTGATCCTCAACGAAGCGCAGTTCCGCTGGTTGTCCAACGAGGACGCCATGGCGACCGAGAAACTGGCTGAAGGCATTCGTCAGTTTGCCCGGGACCAGGAGAAGCTGGAGGCGTTGCTGCAAGCCAAGCTTTGAGCTGATTCAGCAGGCATGCAAAAAGGGCGAACCTGGGTGGGTTCGCCCTTTTTTATGCGGTTTGGCCTAGGGGATGTGGTGGATTGATAAATGCCATCGCGAGCAAGCTCGCTCCCACAGGAGATTGAAGGCAGATCCAAATGGTGTGGTCGATGCAAGACACTGTGGGAGCGAGCTTGCTCGCGAAAGCGTCAGTTCGATCTACACAAGCCCAAGGCTCAAGGCCGCTCCAACGCATTCACCAGATCATGAAACGCTTCACGATTGGAGTCGTTGAGCCCCATGAGAATCTTGTGGGCTTCGAGCACCTTGATCCGCACTTCCTCTTCGGACTGGTCCTGGTCAGGCAGGTCGTCCAGGCATTCCGGGCACGGCACAGGGTCGCCCACGATGTTGAACACCTGGTCGAAGCCCATCGATTGCAGCAGACGGGTAATGTCGTTGTGGGTGGTGACGACGGTCGGCAGCAGGCCGACCTTTTGCCGCGACAGGATCGACAGCTTGGCCAACAGGCCCAACGTGGTGCTGTCGATGCTGCGGGTTTCGGTCAGGTCGATCACGATGGCGCTGAAATTCAGCGCGGTGAAGATCCGCTCAATAGTCGCATCCAGCGCCGAACACAGGGTAAGGCGCACTTCACCGACAAACTTCAGGACGAAGGTGCCGTCCTGCTCGGCGAACTGGATTCTACCGGTACTCATCAAAGGTTCCTGCTCAACACTAACAGGGCGATATCATCCGGCATCTCCCCGAGCGTGGCTAATCCAAACACTTGACGCAAGCCTTCCAGGCTGCCGCCCGCTGCACTCACCCGTTCAGGCAAGGCCGCTTCTTTCTCTTTGAGTGTAGGTTCTGTCAAAAGGTCCAAAATGCCATCAGACATCAGCGTCAGGCTGAAGGTCGGCGGCAATTCAAGCACATGGTCTTCGTAGGTGGCCTCGTTGAACAGGCCCACCGGCAAACCACGCCCTTCCAGGTAACGAACACTGTCTGGCGTATACAACACAGGCAAAGGCAGGTGACCACCGATGCTATAGGTCAACAAACCAGTCTCCTCGTCGATGACTCCACCGACCATTGTGACGTGTTTGCCCAGCTTACAACTGATCAGGCCTCGGTTGATATGCCCAAGGACTTCCGAAGGCTTGAACTCTGGCAGCGTGCCGTTGCGCTTGGACTCGAACAACAGCCGCGTGGTCATGAACTTCAACAGCACCGTCACGAAGGCCGAAGACGCACCATGGCCGGAAACATCCGCCAGGTAGAACGCCACTCGGCGCTCGTCAACGCGAAAATAGTCCACGAAATCGCCCGACAGGTATAACGACGGGATGATCTGGTGGGCAAAGCGGAAATCGTCGACGGTCCAAGGGCTGACCGGCAGCATGTTCATCTGCACTTGGCGCCCGGCGTTCTGGTCTTCCTGCAACAGGTTCAGGCTGGCTTCCAGCTCGCGGTTGGCGGTTTCCAGCTTCTCGCGGTAGCGTTGGTTCTCCACCAACAGGCGCGAACGGTCCAAGGCCCGGCGCACCGAATGCTCGAGCACGGCAAGGTCTTCAAGGGGCTTGATCAGGTAATCCGCCGCGCCCAGGCGCAATGCCTCGACCGCGTCGTTCATCACGCCCGCGCCCGACACCACGATCACCGGCGTCTGCGAGGAGATCTCGGTAACTTGGCGAATGAGTTCGAGTCCGCCCATCTGCGGCATGCGCAGGTCGCAGATGACCAGGTCGGGCTTGTCTTGCTCGAATACCTGAAGACCCTGTTGGCCATTGCTGGCCTGCAGGACGCTGAAACCACTGTCTTCCAAGTAGGCTGCGAGACTGGCTCGCACCACTTCGTCATCGTCGATTATCAGCAGCGTGGCACTGGTTTTTGGCATGTGGGCAAACGGCGCCAGAATTAGGTTGGCGTAGCGGGCTGGGCGGTCTGGCCTGGCACGCACTACTGGATTCGCTTTCTAGCCTCTCTGTCGTACCGGTTTCAGGCGATTGCCCTACACACCATTACATCAGAGGTGCCCTTCTAAGGCGCAGACGGTACTCCCATCCGCGGGGCGTTTCAAGCTCATGCAGATCGCCGCTTGCCGTCTTTATTTGTCAAAGCACAGAGAGTTATAAGAACCGAGCGAAGCGTAACTCAATGGAAGGATCAAACCCGCTCAAACCCGCCCCGAAAGCACAGAAGGCGGCCTTATGGGCCGCCTTCGTGGTTTTACAGGACGAAATTAAAAGTCGTCTTCGACCTGCCCATCCTTGACCTTGAATTCACGGTTTTGCAGGTAGGCGTTGCGGATGAAGACATATTTGTCGCCACTCACCATTTTCTCGGCCGACAACAGGCTGGCGCGGGTGTCGACGATGTTCAGGCCCCAGATGGAGTTACGCACCGAAACGTTATCGATATAGCGATACGGGGCGGTGTAGTTATCCACCAGCTTGGCCGGCGCATCTCGCAGGGTGCTTGGCCCCATCAGCGGCAACATGACATACGGCCCACTGCCCACGCCCCAGTAGCCGAGGGTCTGGCCGAAATCTTCATCGCTGCGCTGCAGGCCCATCTGGGTCCCCACGTCAAAGAAGCCCAGCAAGCCGAAGGTGGTGTTGAAGATCAATCGGGCGGTGTCGACCCCGGCAGCAGCCGGCTTGGCCTGCAGCACGTTGTTGGCCAGGTTGCCCACGTCACCGATGTTGCGGAACATATTGTGGATGCCGTCTTCGAGGAACTGCGGCGTCACGTATTGATATCCCTGGGCCAGTGGCTTGAGCGCATAGGTATCAAGGGTGTCGTTGAAGGTGAAGATGGGCCGGTTGACGCTTTCCCAAGGATCGTCTTCCGTAGCGGCCTGGGCGGCGAACGGAACCAGCAGGACGCAGGCGGAAAGACACAGCTGAGCTAGACGATGGCTCCAGCGCATAGGGGAAAACTCCTTGGATTGTTCAGGCAAGGGCGCCGAGCCCAGGCGGTAAGCTGGCTAGTATAAGACGGAACGCGAGGATAGGCAGCACCGAAAAAACACGCCGGCCGTAGGATGTTTCCGCTATTGGCGCCCTTCACTTCACTGTCACTGGACTGTCATCCGCGCACTTTAGGCTGCTGGTTATTTCAAGGACGTTCCCATGCCCCGCACCGAAGCCCTGCCCCTTCCTGCCCCCAGCCTCACCGCTGTACTGTTTGGCCTGAGCGGGTGCCTGGTAGATTTCGGGGCGCGCATTCGTCAGCCAGGGGCAGCGCCAGCGGATCACGCCCAGCCGACACCCGGCGCGCTGGAAAGCCTGCAAAGCTTGCAGCATCTGAACATCCCCTGCGCCTGGCTCGATGAATTGCCTCCAGCCACCAGTCATAGCCTCGCGGCCGTATTGCCTACGTCCATCAAAGCACCGCAACTTCCTGCAACAAATTATCCATGGCCGGCTCCGCACGCCTGCTGGCAAGCCCTGATGGCGCTGAATGTCCAGCAGTTGGACGGCTGCGTGTTGGTCAGCGGCGAACCCCGGTTGTTGCAGTCTGGGCTCAACGCAGGTTTGTGGACCATCGGACTGGCCTCCTGCGGCTCTTTGTGTGGCCTGGCGCCCGCCGAGTGGCAGGCATTGAGCCAACAGGCGCGGGAAGCCAAACGGGCCAAGGCCACCGTGCAGTTGTTCAGCCTGGGGGTGCACTCAGTGATCGATCACTTGGGCGAACTCGAGACTTGCCTGGCCGATATCTGTCTGCGTCGCATTAAAGGCGAGAAGCCCTGACCGGGATCATGCAGGGCGCGTGAGTGTGGATTACTCTTAAGGCAGGCCATGGACTTTTGCCGCTGCGTCGCGGTCCATGGTGTGCCTATCAATAAAGGGAGTACGCCAATGCCTGCCCGCCGCGAATTGCAAGACCAACTGAATGCCCTGCGCGAGCAATTGGACCAGAACCCACCGCTGTCTGAACCAGAGCGCGAAAGCCTGCATCAACTAATGGCTCAGATCGAAGCTGAGATCCAATTGGAAAACCAGCTTCAGGACAACAACCTGGTCGACGGCGTGAACCTGGCCGTAGAGCGTTTTGAGGTTGACCACCCAGGTATCGCCAGCACGTTGCGCAACATCATGTTGACCTTGGGCAACATGGGAATCTGAATGCCGGATGCCAAAAAGCCCTGCTAACCTAGCAGGGCTTTTTAGTTCCAACGACCTGAAATGCAATCCCCTGTGGGAGCGAGCTTGCTCCGGGCGGCGATCCGACGATAGCGATGTGTCAGCCAATCTCACTATTGAATGTGCCGGACTCATCGCGAGCAAGCTCGCTCCCACAAGAGCTCACCTCCACAAGAACCCACTGCCACAAGAAAAGTTATTGGCGGACCAGGCGATGGTTCGGCAGTTGAACGGCTTCAGTACTGCGATACGGGTTGATATCCAGCCCGCCACGGCGCACATACCGCGCATACACCGTCAATTTCTCTGGCTTGAGCAACCGCTGCAGGTCAAGAAAGATCCGCTCCACGCATTGCTCATGGAAATCCGAATGTTGGCGGAAGCTGACGATGTAGGCCAGCAGGCTGGCCGGGTCCAGGGCCGCGCCGCGATATTCCACCGCCACGCTGCCCCAGTCTGGCTGGCTGGTCACCGGACAGTTGGACTTGAGCAAATGACTGTGCAGGCTTTCCTCGACGATGCGCGAAGCATCGCAACGCAGCAGTTCCGGGCGCGGGTGCGCGTAGGAATCGACGCTGATGTCCAAGTCGTCGATGCACGTACCGGGCAGCGCCACGATGCCTTCGCTTTCCACATCCTTGAGACTGCGGATCCGTACACCCACTGGCTTGCCGGCAGCCGCCGAAAGGTCTTTGCGCAGCGTCGCTTCCAGGCTCGCGGTATCGGCGAACGGGGTCTGGTTCAACGAATTGAGGTACAGCTTGAAGGATTTGGATTCGATGATATTCGGCGAATCCGCCGGGATCGCGAATTCCCCGATGGCCACCACCGGCTTTCCGGACGGCAACAGCCAGGACAGCTCGAAACAGTTCCAGAAATCCACGCCCTTGTACGGCAGGGTCTCGGCCGTCAGGCCCAGTTCCGCCCATTTCGCGGTGCGCGGGATCGGGAACAGCAGTGACGGCGTGTACGTGGCGATGTATTCGCTGGATTTGCCCAGCGGCGAATGTTCGGCTGCGGGATGCATGACGGAAACCTGACTGAAGAATCAGTGGATTCTACCAGCCTTTGCCGCCGCCTTTGAGTGCTTACTGACTGACTGTCAGGTCGCCCTTCATCCCGGCCTGGTAGTGGCCAGGAATATTGCACGCAAACTCCAGGCGCGTGGCCTTGCTGAAGGTCCAGGTCAGCTCGCCGGTCTTGCCCGGCTCCACTAGCACGCTGTTGGGATCATCGTGGCGCATGCTCGCCTGGTCGTGGCCCATGGCGGCGTGATCCATCCCTGGCTTCATCGCGGTCGGCAGCAACTGGCCGCTCTGCTGCATCTTGAGCATTTCCTGTTGATGGTCGGCGTGCATGGCTGCGTTGCCCAGGTTGAATTCGTGGAGCAACTGGCCTTTGTTGACCAGCACGAACCGAACGGTCTCGCCGGCCTTGATATCCAGGGCTCCGGGATAGAACGTCATGTCACCCATCACCACCTCGATGCTGCGACTGGCCTTGGTCGCCGGTGCAGGCTGGCCGAAATCATAATGCCCCGGCGATGCCCACGACGGCGTACTGAGGGCCAGCGCGCAAGCGGCCAGGATCAAGCGTTTTCCCATCAACATGTCCATACTCCAAGCAGGTTCGGCATGTGGGAAACTCTATCGTTGCAGGCCTGCCAATCGGCTTACAGCTCGATTACAACTTTGTCAGGTTGCGCCACGAACCCACCCGCCACGGTATAACGCCCTCGTCCCAACCTGCCTCGAGCCGCCCATGAAATTGCTGATCGTCGAAGACCAAACCAAAACCGGCCAATACCTGCGCCAGGGCCTCGGCGAAGCCGGGTTCAACGCCGACCTGGTGGCCGACGGCATCACTGGCCAGCAACTGGCCTTGAGCGGTGAATACGCCTTGCTGATCCTCGACGTGATGCTGCCCGGCCGTGATGGCTGGCAAATCCTCCAAGCGGTCCGTGGGGCCGGCCTGGATACCCCGGTGCTGTTTCTCACCGCGCGGGATGCGGTGCAGGACCGGGTCCACGGCCTGGAGCTGGGCGCCGATGATTATCTGGTCAAGCCCTTTGCCTTTTCCGAGTTGCTGGCGCGAGTGCGGAGCCTGTTGCGTCGAGGCAACTCGACACAACAGGAAACCAGCCTGCAACTGGCGGACTTGCGCCTGGACCTGATCCGCCGCCGCGTCGAACGCAGCGGCCGGCGCATCGACCTCACCGCCAAGGAGTTCGCGTTGCTGGAAATGCTTCTGCGCCGCCAGGGTGAAGTGCTGCCCAAATCGCTGATCGCCTCCCAGGTCTGGGACATGAATTTCGACAGCGATACCAACGTCATCGAAGTCGCCATCCGGCGACTGCGCATCAAGATCGATGATGAGTTCCCCAATAAGCTCATCCACACCGTGCGGGGCATGGGCTATGTGCTTGAAGAGCGCAGCCTGTGAGGGGCCGGTGGTCGCTGAGCAGCCGCCTGGCGCTGCTGTTCGCCGCCTGCACGGCGGTGGTGTCGTTGTTCGCCGGGGTCTTGTTCAGCCGGGGCAGCGAGGCGCACTTCATCGAGCTGGACCAGCAACTGCTCGAAGGCAAGTTGATCGGCCTGCGCCGGGCCCTGCAAGACCTTAACGCCGAGCAGACCCAAAGCCGTCTGGAAGATGAACTGAGCCGTCAGGCCGACCTGGCGTTGCGCATCAAGGGTAGTGACGGGGTGCGCTGGTACGACAGCTCGATCCGGATCCCGGCGCAATTGCCGGAGCGCCCCGGCCTGTCGACCCTCAGCGATGCCGACAACGATTATCGAGTGTTGAACGCGCCGCTGTACCCCGACCGAACCGATTCACCGCAACTGACCTTGCTGCTGGACATCACTCATCACCAGCATTTCCTGCAGCGCATGCAACGGCTGATCTGGCTGACCGTCGGCCTCTCGGCCCTGGCCACCGCCCTGCTCGGTGCCTGGGCCGCCCGGCGCGCCTTGCGGCCGTTGCGACGCATGGGCGCCATTGCCGGCAATGTCTCGGCCCGCTCCCTCAACGCCCGGCTGCCAGAGGAACAAATGCCCGCCGAACTGGCGGAATTGGCCCACAGCATCAACGCCATGCTCGGACGCCTCGACGACGCGTTTCAACGGCTCTCCGCGTTCTCCGCCGACATCGCCCACGAATTGCGCACACCGCTGTCGAACCTGCTGACCCACACCCAAGTCACCCTCACCCGCGAGCGCTCCCTTGAGGATTACCGCGAGGCGTTGCACAGCAATCTCGAAGAACTGCAATGGATGGCGCAACTGGTCAACGACATGCTGTACCTGGCCAAGGCCGACCACGGCCTGCTGGCGCTCCATCGCGAACCGCTGCAATTGGCCGAGGAAGTGGACATGTTGCTGGATTTCTTCGCGCCCCTGGCCGAAGACGCCAACGTACGCCTGAGTCGCGACGGCGAGAGCCTGATCGAGGGTGATCGCAACATGCTACGTCGAGCCCTTTCCAACCTGCTGGACAACGCCCTGCGCTTCACCCCGGTTGACGGCGAAGTGCGGGTGAGGATGGTCGATGGGGCTCAAGGGGTGAGCGTAAGCGTGGAAAACAGTGGCGAGGGAATTCCAGCGGATTTGCTGCCGCGCCTGTTCGACCGTTTCTACCGCGCCGACCCGGCTCGCCAGGAAGGCAGCAGCGAACACGCGGGGCTTGGACTGGCCATCACCCGCTCGATCATCCGCGCCCATGGCGGGCAAATCCGTTGTGAATCGGCCGATGGCTGGACGCGGTTTTTGATCGAACTGCCGAAGGGTAATTAAGGCCGAATCAAGTCCCTGTGGCGACGGAGCTTGCTCCCGCTGGGCTGCGCAGCAGCCCCAAATGCTGCGCACGCATGCGCGGAACTTCCGTTTTTTGGGAGCGCTTCGCGCTCCAGCGGGAGCAAGCTCCCTCGCCACAAGAGCAATCGTCACTTGCCAGTGGGCTTGCAGTGAGTCAGCAAACCCACTGTTGCAGGGCCTCAGGAATACCGCAACGCCTGCGCCGGTTCGATCTTCGCCGCGCGCCACGCCGGGTACACGGTGGCGAGGAAGCTCAGGATGAACCCGGCCGAGCAGATCAGCACCACGTCCCCACGCTGCAGTTCCGACGGCAAGTTACTGACGAAGTACACGTCGGAACTGAAGATGTGCTGGCCGCTGACCCGCTCCAGCCAACCCACCAGCGCACTGACGTTCAACGCCGCGATCACGCCCAGCACGCCACCGATCAGCGTGCCGACGACGCCGATCACCGTGCCCTGGACCATGAAGATCGCCATGATCTGCCGCGGCGTGGCGCCGATGGTGCGCAGGATCGCGATGTCCGCGCCCTTGTCATTCACCACCATGATCAGGGTCGCGATGATGTTGAACGCCGCCACCGCGACGATCATCAGCAACAGCAAGCCAATCATGGTCTTTTCCATTTTCATGGCGCTGAACAGGCTGCCCTGGGTGTGGGTCCAGTCGTCAGACTTGTAACTCGCACCAAGACCGGCAGCGATGTCACCGGAGACCTTCGGCGCCGCGTACAGGTCTTTCACCGCCAGGCGCACGCTTTGCACCTGGTTCGGCTGCCAATGCTGCATCTGCGCGGCATCGGCCAGGTGAATCAGCGCCATGGAGCCGTCCAGCTCCGCGCCGACCTTGAACACACCCACGACATTCAAGCGCTGCATCCGCGGGGTGATGCCGCCCGGCGCGGTGCTGACTTCCGGCACGATGAGGGTCAGTTTATCGCCCACGTTCAGGCGAAAGCGCCGAGCCGTGATCTCACCGATCACCACGCCAAACTCGCCCGGTTTCAAGGCATCGAGACGCCCTTGGACGATATGCTGGGCAACGATGGACACCTTGCCTTCCTGGGCCGGATCGATGCCGCTGATCTGGATCGGCTGCATCGAACCCTTATGGCTCAGCATCCCTTCCATCTCGGTAAACGGCACGGCCGCCGTGACTGCGGGATTTTTCAGCGCCGCGGCGGCCACCGGCTGCCAGTCGTCGATCGGGTTGACGCCGACGATGGTGGCGTGGGGCACCATGCCGAGGATGCGCGAGCTCATTTCGCGCTGGAAGCCGTTCATCACCGACAACACCACGATCATCGCCAGCACGCCCAGGGCGAGGCCGATCATCGAGGTCATGGAGATGAACGAAACAAAGCGATTGCGGCGCTTGGCGCGGGTATAGCGCGTGCCGATGAAAATCGATAACGGTCTGAACATTCGCTGGGCACCGTATGCAAATAAAAGACCCGGCACTTGCAGCAAGTACCGGGTTTCGGTCGGTCAGATGGGGGTCAGGCAACCTTCCTGCAAATGCAGGACGCGGTCCATCTGGCGGGCCAGGTTCATGTCGTGGGTCACCACCAGGAACGCCGTGCGCATCGAGGTGCTGAGTTCCAGCATCAAGTCCTGGATGCCTTGGGCGGTGTGGGCGTCGAGGTTGCCGGTCGGCTCGTCGAGCATCACCAAGCCAGGCTTGTTGACCAGGGCCCGGGCAATCGCCACGCGCTGGCGCTCGCCACCGGACAGTTCGGCTGGCTTGTGCTCCAGGCGATGCCCCAGCCCTACCCGCTCCAGCAACGCCGTGGCGCGCTGACGAGCCTCGGGAATTGCCGTGCGGCCGATCAACAGCGGCATGCAGACGTTTTCCAGCGCGGTGAACTCGGGCAGCAGGTGGTGGAACTGGTAGACAAAGCCCAGGGACCGGTTGCGCAGCAGGCCACGGGCCTTCTCATTCAGCGCCGAAAGCTCTTCGCCGGCCAGCCAGACACTGCCAGCGGTTGGCGTGTCCAGCCCGCCCAGCAGGTTGAGCAAGGTACTTTTGCCCGACCCGGAAGTGCCGACAATCGCCACGCGCTCGCCTGGATGCAACTCCAGTTGCAGGCCCGACAACACCACCACCGACTCTGGGCCTTCCTCGTAGGATTTGCCCAGGTTGCGGCAGCTCAAGATTGCTTTTTCACTCATGCCCGACTCACTCATAACGTAACGCCTCCGCAGGCTGGGTGCGCGCGGCACGCCAGGCAGGATACAGGGTGGCGAGGAAACTCAGGACCAACGCGGCGCCGCAGACCATCAACACGTCATCGGACTGCAACTGCGATGGCAGGTAGTCGATGAAGTACACGTCGGCGTTGAGGAACTTGTGCCCGATCAGCCCTTCGAGGCCGGCGATCGCCGCGCTGACATTCAGCGCGGCGAACATGCCGACCAAAGCGCCGACGAACGTGCCGATGACGCCGATGACGGTGCCCTGGACCATGAAGATCCGCATGATCTGCCCCGGCGTCGCACCGAGGGTACGCAGGATGGCGATGTCGCCCTTCTTGTCGTTCACCACCATCACCAGCGTGGAGATGATGTTGAACGCCGCCACAGCGACGATCAGCAACAGCAGCAGGCCGATCATGGCTTTCTCCATGCGGATCGCCTGGTACAGGTTGCCGTGGGTGCGCGTCCAGTCCCGGGCGTAGTAGCGGTCTTCGCCAAGCTGCTGGGCGATGGTCCAGGCCACTCGAGGGGCCTGGAACAGGTCGTCGAACTTCAAGCGCAGGCCCTGGACCTGATCCGGCTTCCAGCGATGCAGGCGGGCGAGATCCTGGAGATTGGTCACGCCGAGGTAGCCATCGAGCTCGCCAGCACCCACATGGAAAATGCCGACCACGGTAAAGCGCTTCATGCGCGGGAACATGCCGCCCGGCGTCACGGTGACTTCCGGCGCAACGAACGTCAGCTTGTCGCCGATGACCACGCCTAGCTTCGCCGCGGCCTTGTCGCCGATGACGATGCCGAAGCTGCCCGGCGCCAGGTCGTCGAGTTTGCCCTGCTTCATGAAGTTGTCGATGATCGACACCTGCCGTTCCAGCCCTGGATCGATGCCGTTGAGCAGGACCTTGGACACCTTGCCGTCGTTGGTCAGCAGCCCCTGCATCTGGGTGAAAGGCGCCACGGCCAGCACCTGCGGGTTCTGCTTGACCTTGGCGGCCAGGCTCGGCCAATCGCTGATGGCTTCGCCGGTTTCGAGGGTCGCGTGGGGCACCATGCCCAGCACGCGGGTGCGCATCTCATGATCGAAGCCGTTCATCACCGACAGTACGACAATCATCACGACCACGCCGAGGGCGAGACCGATGATGGAGGTCAGGGAAATGAACGATACAAAATGATTGCGACGCTTTGCACGGGTATAACGCGTGCCGATAAATACGAAGAGAGGTCTGAACATGTCGGGGCTTGTTCGGAGGGAAAAGGAACGTCCTTGTGGCGGGGGTCACAAACCAGCTTTACACTCAGACCACCGCCGCTACCATGGGTTCGCCATGTCGACATTAGATGAAGAAGATCGCCGCGAATACTACCGTATCGAGGACACGATCGCACTGGAAATTCGGCCCCTGTCCATTCCTGAAGCTGCTGGCCAGGAAGTGTTGCAGGATGCTTCTCCATTGTTCAATCTGCTCAGCGAACTGCACCTGAGCGAATTCGAGTCGCAACACCTGCTGCGCCAAATCAGCGAGCGCGAACGCAGCATCGCGGCGTACCTCAAGGCGATGAACAAACGCATCGACCTGCTCAGCCAGGTCATTGCCTTGACGGTGCTCGGCGAAATCGGTGAACCGCAGCCAGTGATCATTTCCGAAGGCGGCATCGACTTCCAATACCCCACCCCCATCGCCGTCGGCGCGCACCTGTCGATCAAGCTGGTGCTGATGCCCCAGGCCCTCGGCTTGCTGCTGCGGGCGCGGGTCACGCACTGCGACCCCAAGGGCGACGGCTACGACGTGGGCACCGAGTTCGAACGCCCGACCGACGCCCAGCGCCAGTTGCTGGCCCGCTACATCCTGCAGAAACAGGCGCAAGAACGGCGCCTGGCCCGGGAACTGAACGAATCAGGTATCAATAAGGAAGAACCGTGACCCTCATTTATGGCCACCGCGGCGCCAAGGGCGAAGCGCCGGAAAACACCCTGACCGGTTTTCAGGAGTGCCTCAAGCACGGCGTACGCCGTTGCGAGCTGGACCTGCATCTTTCAATGGACGGCGAGTTGATGGTGATCCACGACCCGACCCTCAAGCGCACCACCGACCGGCGCGGCAAGGTGGTGGAGCATTCCGCCGCAG
Organism: Pseudomonas sp. LARHCG127; assembly: GCF_052871455.1. NCBI lineage: Bacteria > Pseudomonadati > Pseudomonadota > Gammaproteobacteria > Pseudomonadales > Pseudomonadaceae > Pseudomonas > Pseudomonas sp. LARHCG127. The sequence goes on along the minus strand of NZ_JBIXJT010000001.1, from coordinate 120,484 downwards.
AGCTGGTGACCTACGATGCGCGCAAGGGTGGCCCGGGCTGGATCAAGCCGTGCCCGATCCCGCGCTTGGAGGAGCTGTTCGAGCAATGTGATTTCGAGCATTGGCAACTGGAGGTCAAGAGCGCTTCACGCACCCGCGCCGCCGCCACCGTGCTGGGCATCCGCGAAATGGCCCAGCGTTTCGGGCTGCTGGACAAGATCACCATCACTTCCAGTTCCCGGGAAGTGCTCAAGGCGGCCCTGGACCTGACCCCGGACATTTCCCGTGGACTGGTGGCCGAATACGCCTGGCTCGACCCGTTGAAGGTCGCCCAGAGCTACGGCTGCGAGATTCTGGCGCTGAACTGGACCCTGTGCACGCCGGAACGCCTGGCCAAGGCGCAGCGCCAGGGGCTGCATGTGTCGGTGTGGACCGTCAACGAGCCCGCGCTCATGCGCAGGCTCGCCGACTTTGGCGCTGACAGCCTGATTACAGACTTTCCCGGTTTGGCCACTGCCACCCTCGAGAATTGCTGAAATCGGTCTCCCCGGCCGGCTCAGGCCACCGGCCGGAGCCGCTCAAAAAAGCCGGTTGAGCCCGTCGTAGGCGGCTACCCGATAGGCTTCGGCCATGGTCGGGTAGTTGAACGTGGTGTTGACGAAGTACTTCAGCGTGTTCAGTTCGCCCGGCTGGTTCATGATCGCCTGGCCGATGTGCACGATCTCCGATGCCTGGTAGCCGAAGCAGTGCACGCCGAGCACTTCCAGGGTCTCGCGGTGGAACAGGATCTTCAGCATGCCTTGCGGCTCGCCGGCGATCTGCGCACGCGCCATGCTCTTGAAGAATGCCTTGCCCACCTCGTACGGCACCTTGGCCTGGGTCAGCTCCTGCTCGTTCTTGCCGATCGAGCTGATCTCCGGAATGGTGTAGATGCCGGTCGGCACGTCGTTGACGAAGCGCCAGCTGCCGTTGTCGACAATACTGCCGGCGGCCGAACGACCCTGGTCGTGAGCGGCACTGGCCAGGCTCGGCCAGCCGATCACGTCACCGGCACCGTAGATGTTCGGCACGCAGGTGCGGTAGTTCTCGTCGACTTCGATCTGGCCACGGCTGTTGACCTTCACGCCGATGTTTTCCAGGCCCAGGGTGTCGGTATTGCCGGTACGGCCGTTACACCAGAGCAAGGCGTCGGCCTTGATCTTCTTGCCAGACTTGAGATGCAGGATGACGCCATTGTCGACGCCTTCGACGCGGTCGTAGTCTTCGTTGTGGCGCACGGTGATGTTGTTGTTGCTGAAGTGATAGCTCAGGGCCTGGGAGATTTCCGAGTCCAGGAAGCTCAGCAACTGGCCGCGGTTGTCCACCAGTTCCACCAGCACACCCAGGCCGCTGAAGATCGAGGCATATTCGCAACCGATCACGCCGGCACCGTAGACGATGAGCTTACGCGGGGTGTGGCCCAGGCTCAGGATGGTGTCGCTATCGTAGATCCGCGCATGGTTGAAATCGATGTCGGCCGGGCGATACGGGCGCGAACCGGTGGCGATGATGATGTGCTTGGCCACCAGCTTCTCGACCACGCCGTTGCCACAGACCACTTCGACCGTCTGCTCATCGGCAAAGCTGCCGGTGCCGAAGAACACGTCCACGCGGTTGCGGGCGTAGTAGCCGGTACGCGAGGCCACTTGCTTGGAGATGACCTTCTCGGCGCTCTTGAGCACGTCCGGGAAGGAGAACCAGCGCGGTTCGCCGATGGCCCGGAACATCGGGTTGGTGTTGAACTGCATGATCTGCCGGACCGAGTGACGCAAGGCCTTGGACGGGATGGTACCCAAGTGGGTGCAGTTGCCGCCGACCTGCCGACGGCTGTCGACCATCGCCACCTTGCGCCCTGCCTTGGCGGCGTTCATTGCCGCGCCTTCCCCCGCCGGGCCGGAGCCCAGTACCACCACGTCGTAGTTGTAGACAGCCATGCGTACTCCTCAGAACAGGCCGCGATGCCACGCTTGGCATCCACGGCTAAATCATGCCGGCCGGCGGCATGAAGGAACAATTTTAGGCCGGTTCACGCGCCCGGCCACAGTCTATAGAAGCGTCAACGCCGCGCACATTACCCCTTGGTCGCGTCGTAGGCTAGTTTTGCCTGCGCTATTTCGCCACAGGTAGGCTTTCAAAACGCTGTCAGCGTTCACTTAAGATTTGCCCAAATCATCGTGGCGAGGGAGCTTGCTCCCGCTGGGCTGCGCAGCGGCCCCCTTTTGTGAGCGCTTCGCACTCAAGCGGGAGCAAGCTCCTTCGCCACGGTAATCCCGCTTCAGTGGTCATTGGTTTTTTCCACGGGTCATCCGTTCAAAGATGTCGTTGGTGCGGCTGACGAAACGCTCCCCATCCCGCAGCACGAAAAATACCCCGATGTGATTTTTTTCGGCATAGTCCCAACCCCGTTCAGGACCGAGAATCAGCAACAGCGTCGATAGTCCATCGGCCATCATCGCCGAAGGATGAATCACCGTGACGGACGCCAGGTTGTGTAGGACCGGCGCACCAGTACGCCCATCAAAGGTGTGCGAATAACGCTGGCCGCCCTGCTCGAAATATTTACGGTAGTCACCCGAGGTGGAAACCCCGTAGCCGTTGACCTCGATGATACGCTCAGCCACTTGCCGGTCATCCCGAGGCTCTTCCAGGGCAATGCGCCAGGCCGAACCATCAGGCTTACGCCCGACAGCCTTGAGTTCACCGGTGGCTTCGGCCAGGTAACTGTCGATGCCCAAGGCCTGGAGCCTGGCGGCGATGCGGTCGACGGCATGACCTGCGGCGATACTGTTGAAGTCGACCTCTACCGCAGCATCCTTGCACAACCGATCGCCCTCAATGCGCAGATGCTCGTGGCCAACGCGCTGGCGCACCTCGGCCAGTGCCTCGGCGCTCGGCACTTGCTCTGTGCGGGACTGGGGACCGAAGCCCCACAGGTTCAACAGTGGCTCCACCGTCAGGTCGAAGGAGCCATCGCTTTGGACCGACCATTGCTCGCCCACGCGGATCAACGCCAGGACCGGGCCAGGCATGACCTGGCAACTGTTGGCCGGCAGCGCATTGAAGCGCTCGACGTCCGAGTCGCTGCGATAGGTCGAGAATTGCCGATCCACTTCGGCCAGGATGTTTTCCACCTCGGCCTGCACCGTTTTCGGACCGGGCCCGGCGGGATGCCTGACGTACTGGATGGAATAGTGACTGCCCATGGTCGGGCCGTCGAAGCGCTCCAAGGTGTCGCCACCGCCGCAACCGGACAACACGCCGGCCAGCACCACAAGGCCTATCCATCGTCCAGTTAACAAATCTTCATCTCTCCTCAAAACCGCGCCCGCCATTATGGGCTACGGCGCGAACAAAAAGCCTGTGGGAGCGAGCTTGCTCCGGGCGGCGATCCGACGATAGCGGCGGAACGTTCGGCACCAAGGTGGCTGACACATAGCCATCGCGAGCAAGCTCGCTCCCACAGGTCCTGCGTTTCCAAAAAAATGTGAAAGTGAGTACCTACCCATGTCTTCCAACACGAGCAACGGCAAGGCGATTTTTCGCGTTGTCAGCGGCAACTTCCTGGAGATGTTCGACTTCATGGTCTATGGCTTCTACGCCACCGCCATCGCCAAGACGTTCTTCCCCGCCGACAGTGCGTTTGCCTCGCTGATGCTGTCCCTGGCCACGTTCGGTGCCGGGTTCCTGATGCGCCCCCTGGGAGCGATTTTTCTCGGTGCCTACATCGACCGCCATGGCCGTCGCAAAGGCTTGATCATCACCCTAGTGCTGATGGCCATGGGCACCATACTGATCGCCTGCGTGCCGGGCTACGCCGTCCTCGGCGTGGCGGCGCCCTTGCTGGTGCTGCTCGGCCGCTTGCTGCAAGGTTTCTCCGCCGGCGTGGAACTGGGTGGCGTGTCGGTTTACCTGGCGGAAATCTCCACGCCGGGGCGCAAGGGCTTCTTTGTCAGTTGGCAATCGGCCAGCCAACAGGCCGCCGTGGTGTTTGCCGGTCTGCTGGGGGTTGGCCTCAATCACTGGTTGAGTCCCCAGGAGATGGGGGATTGGGGCTGGCGCGTACCGTTCCTGGTGGGTTGCATGATTGTCCCGGCAATCTTCATGATCCGTCGCTCGCTGGAGGAAACGCCCGAGTTCCAGGCAAGAAAACATCGCCCTACCCTGTCGGAAATCGTCCGCTCAATCGGTCAGAATTTCGGCATCGTCCTGGCCGGCATGGCGTTGGTGGTGATGACCACCGTGTCGTTCTACCTGATCACCGCCTACACACCGACCTTTGGCAAGGCCGAGTTGAACCTGTCGGACCTGGACGCGCTGCTGGTCACGGTGTGCATCGGCTTGTCGAATTTTTTCTGGCTGCCAGTGATGGGGGCGTTTTCCGACAAGATCGGACGCAAACCCCTGCTGCTCGGTGCGACTGTCCTGGCGATCCTGACCGCTTATCCGGCCCTGTCCTGGCTGGTGGCGAACCCCAGTTTCAGCCATTTGCTGATCGTCGAGCTGTGGCTGTCGTTCCTATATGGATCCTACAACGGTGCAATGGTCGTCGCCTTGACGGAAATCATGCCGGTCGAGGTGCGCACCACCGGGTTCTCCCTGGCCTACAGCCTGGCGACGGCAACGTTCGGCGGGTTTACCCCGGCAGCCTGTACCTACCTGATCCATGTGCTCGACAACAAGGCCGCACCGGGGATATGGCTCACTGGGGCGGCAGTGCTGGGGCTGATTGCCACCCTGGTACTGTTCAAGGGTAATCGGCATGAACTGCGCACGGCGCAGGCTTCCGTAGTGGGCGGCGCCTGATAAATCGTCATCGCGAGCAAGCTCGCTCCCACAGTTGACCGAGTTGTTGCTGATGTATGCGGTCCAATGTGGGAGCGAGCTTGCTCCGGGCGGCGATCCGACGATGAGGCCAGCCCAGGCACCACAAACTCCAGACAAAAAAACGCCCCGACAAGTCGGGGCGTTTCCACAAGCGGCTAACGCTTAGCGCGGGAACGCTGGCGGGTTTACCCCGGCCATGTCTTCCATCACGCGAACCACCTGGCAGCTGTAACCGAATTCGTTGTCGTACCAGACGTACAACACAACGCGGTTATCTTGGCTGATGGTGGCTTCAGCATCCACCACACCGGCGTGGCGCGAGCCCACGAAGTCGGTGGACACCACTTCCTGGGAATTGACGAAGTCGATCTGCTTGTGCAGCTCGGAGTGCAGCGCCATATAGCGCAAGTACTCGTTCATCTCTTCACGGGTGGCGGCTGTCTCAAGGTTCAGGTTGAGAATGGCCATCGACACGTTCGGCGTCGGCACGCGGATCGCGTTGCCGGTCAGCTTGCCGGCCAGTTCAGGCAGGGCCTTGGCGGCGGCGGTGGCGGCACCGGTCTCGGTGATGACCATGTTCAGCGCTGCGCTGCGGCCACGGCGATCGCCCTTGTGGAAGTTGTCGATCAGGTTCTGGTCGTTGGTGTACGAGTGAACCGTTTCGACGTGACCGTTGACGATGCCAAACTTGTCGTTCACGGCCTTGAGCACCGGCACGATGGCGTTGGTGGTGCAAGAAGCGGCGGAGACGATCTTGTCGTCAGCAGTGATTTCGCCGTGGTTGATGCCGTGAACGATGTTCTTCAGCTTGCCCTTGCCAGGCGCGGTCAGGACAACGCGGTCGACACCCGGGCAGGCCAAGTGCTGGCCCAGGCCGTCGGCGTCACGCCATACGCCGGTGTTGTCCACCAGCAGTGCGTCCTTGATGCCGTACTGGGTGTAATCCACCTCGGTCGGGTTCTTCGCGTAGATCACCTGGATCAGGTTACCGTTGGCGGTGATGGTGTTGTTTTCTTCGTCGATGGTGATGGTGCCATTGAACGAACCATGGACCGAATCGCGACGCAGCAGGCTGGCGCGCTTGGTCAGGTCGTTCTCGGCGCCCTTGCGCACCACGATGGCCCGCAGGCGCAGGCCGTCGCCACCACCGGTTTTTTCGATCAGGATGCGCGCCAGCAGACGGCCGATACGACCGAAGCCGTACAGGACCACGTCAGTGCCTTTGCGAGCCGAAACGTTCTGCTGGCCAACCACATCAGCCATCTCTTCACGCACGAATTGCTCGGCGCTGCGGCCATTGCCTTCGTTGCGGAATTTGAATGCCAACTTGCCCAGGTCCACCGAAGCCGCGCCGAGCTTGAGCTCGCTCATGGCCTTGAGCAGGGGGAATGTTTCGTGGACGGAGAGTTCGCTGTCGTCGGAAGAACGGTGGCGCGCAAAGCGGTGGGCTTTGAGGATCGCGATGACAGACTGGTTGATCAGGCTGCGGCCATAGATCGAGCTCACCACGTTGTTATTGCGGTAGAGCTGACCGATGAGAGGGATCATCGCTTCGGCGAGCGCTTCACGATCAATCCATTCACCAAGACACTGGTCGGGCTTCTGAGTCACGGTAACCTTCCACATGTAGGGGCTGAAAAAAGGGGCTACATTATGCCGCCGAGTCCTCTGCGGAGCAATGCGCGCCCGTCGCGCCGTGGTTTTCCTGCCTGCCTGGGTAGTCTGCGACTGACAGCAGCCCCCTTCCCCCGCTACAATTGTCGACTTTGTCGCAATGCTGGAGCTCAATCTTCCGTGCCCGTTCTGCGTCTTCCGCTTCTCCCTGCCGCGGCAGGTAAACAGCACTGGGGCAACCTGCCCGGTGCCGCCCTGAGCCTGGCCATCGCCGAGGCTGCCAGCGCTGCAAAGCGTTTCACCCTGCTACTGACCGCCGACAGCCAAAGCGCCGAACGGCTGGAACAGGAGCTGAGTTTCTTCGCGCCGGATTTGCCGGTCTTGCATTTTCCGGACTGGGAAACGCTGCCCTACGACCTGTTTTCACCGCACCAGGACATCATTTCCCAGCGAATCGCCAGCCTTTATCGGCTGCCGGAGCTCAGTCATGGCGTTTTGGTAGTGCCGATCACCACAGCCCTACATCGCCTGGCCCCGACCCAATTTCTGCTCGGCAGCAGCCTGGTGCTGGACATCGGCCAGAAGCTCGACGTCGAGCAAATGCGCACCCGCCTCGAGGCCAGTGGCTATCGTTGCGTCGACACGGTGTATGAGCACGGCGAGTTCGCGGTGCGCGGCGCCTTGATCGACCTGTTCCCGATGGGCAGCAAACTGCCGTATCGCATCGACCTGTTCGATGACGAAATCGAGACGCTGCGCACCTTCGACCCGGAAAACCAGCGCTCCATCGACAAGGTGCAGTCGATCCGCCTGTTGCCGGCCAAGGAATTCCCGTTGCAGAAAGACGCCGTGACCCGCTTCAAGGCGCGCTTTCGCGAACGCTTCGATGTGGATTTCCGCCGTTGCCCGATCTTCCAGGACCTGAGCAGCGGGATCACGCCCGCCGGTATCGAGTACTACCTGCCGCTGTTTTTCGAAGAAACCTCCACCCTGTTCGATTACTTGCCCCAGGACACCCAGGTGTTTTCCCTGCCAGGCATCGAGCAAGCGGCGGAAAATTTCTGGAACGATGTGCGCAACCGCTACGAAGAGCGTCGCGTCGATCCGTCCCGGCCTCTATTGCCGCCAGCCGAGTTGTTCCTGCCGGTGGAAGATTGTTTTGCCCGTCTCAAGAGTTGGCCGCGCGTGGTGGCGAGCCAGCAGGACGTGGAAACCGGCGTCGGCCGTGAGCGCTTCCCGGCCAAGGCATTGCCGGACCTGGCCATCGAAGCCAAGGCCACGCAACCGCTGGCGGCGCTGGCGGGTTTTCTCGATGCATTCCCCGGCCGCGTACTGTTCACCGCCGAATCCGCGGGACGTCGCGAAGTGCTGCTGGAACTGCTCGAACGTTTGAAGCTGCGACCGAAGACTGTCGACAGCTGGCCGGACTTCGTTGCCGGCAAGGATCGCCTGGCGATCACCATCGCGCCGCTGAACGACGGCCTGGTTCTGGATGACCCGGCCCTGGCACTGGTGGCCGAAAGTCCGTTGTTCGGCCAGCGGGTCATGCAGCGCCGCCGTCGCGAGAAACGTGCCGACGCCGCCAACGACGCCGTCATCAAGAACCTCACCGAGCTGCGTGAAGGCGCGCCGGTGGTACACATCGATCACGGCGTGGGTCGCTACCTGGGCCTGGCGACACTGGAAATCGACAACCAGGCCGCCGAGTTCCTAACCCTTGAGTACGCCGAGGGCGCCAAGCTCTACGTGCCAGTGGCGAACCTGCACCTGATCGCTCGCTACACCGGCAGCGACGATGCCCTGGCCCCGCTGCATCGCCTGGGCTCGGAAACCTGGCAGAAAGCCAAGCGCAAGGCCGCCGAACAGGTGCGCGACGTCGCTGCCGAACTGCTGGACATCTACGCCCGTCGCGCGGCTCGCGAGGGCTACGCCTTCGCCGATCCGAAAGCCGACTACGAAACCTTCAGTGCCGGCTTCCCCTTCGAAGAAACCGTCGACCAACAGACCACCATCGAAGCCGTGCGCGCCGACATGCTCGCCCCCAAGCCCATGGATCGACTGGTGTGTGGCGACGTGGGCTTCGGCAAGACCGAAGTGGCGATGCGCGCCGCCTTCATTGCCGTGCATGGCGGCAAACAGGTGGCGATCCTGGTCCCGACCACCCTGCTGGCCCAGCAGCACTACAACAGTTTCCGCGACCGCTTCGCCGACTGGCCGGTGACCGTGGAAGTGATGAGCCGTTTCAAATCCACCAAGGAAGTGAACGCCGCCGTGGCCGACCTGGCCGAGGGCAAGATCGACATCGTCATCGGCACGCACAAGCTGCTGCAGGACGACGTGAAGATCAAGAACCTGGGGCTGGTGATCATCGACGAAGAACACCGTTTTGGCGTGCGCCAGAAGGAACAGCTCAAGGCCCTGCGCAGCGAAGTCGACATCCTGACCCTGACCGCCACGCCGATCCCGCGCACGTTGAACATGGCGGTGTCGGGCATGCGCGACCTGTCGATCATCGCCACGCCGCCGGCCCGGCGCCTGTCGGTGCGCACCTTTGTCATGGAGCAGAACAAAAGCACGGTCAAGGAAGCCCTGCTGCGTGAGCTGCTGCGCGGCGGCCAGGTCTATTACCTGCACAATGACGTGAAGACCATCGAGAAATGTGCCGCCGACCTGGCCGAGCTGGTGCCGGAAGCGCGCATCGGAATCGGCCACGGGCAGATGCGCGAGCGTGAACTCGAACAGGTGATGAGCGACTTCTACCACAAGCGCTTCAACGTGCTGATCGCCTCGACCATCATCGAGACCGGCATCGACGTGCCGAGCGCCAACACCATCATCATCGAGCGCGCCGACAAATTCGGCCTGGCCCAACTGCACCAGTTGCGCGGCCGGGTCGGTCGTAGCCACCACCAGGCCTATGCCTACCTGTTGACGCCACCGCGCCAGCAAATCACCCCGGATGCGGAAAAACGCCTGGAAGCCATCGCCAACACCCAGGACCTCGGCGCCGGCTTCGTGCTGGCCACCAACGACCTGGAAATCCGTGGCGCCGGCGAATTACTCGGCGACGGCCAGAGCGGCCAGATCCAGGCCGTCGGCTTCACGCTGTACATGGAGATGCTCGAACGCGCGGTCAAGTCGATCCGCAAGGGCGAGCAGCCGAACCTCGACCAACCCCTGGGCGGCGGGCCGGAAATCAACCTGCGAGTACCGGCACTGATCCCGGAAGACTACCTGCCGGACGTCCACGCACGGCTGATCCTCTACAAACGCATCGCCTCGGCCAGCGACGAGGAAGGCCTCAAGGACCTGCAAGTGGAGATGATCGACCGCTTCGGCCTGCTGCCGGAACCGACCAAGAACCTGGTGCGCACCACGCTGCTCAAGCTCAAGGCCGAGCAACTGGGCATCAAGAAAGTCGATGGCGGCCCCAATGGCGGCCGGATCGAGTTCGAGGCCCAGACGCCGGTCGACCCACTGGTGCTGATCAAGTTGATCCAGGGCCAGCCCAAACGCTACAAGTTCGAAGGCGCCACGATGTTCAAGTTCATGGTGCCCATGGAACGCGCGGAAGAGCGTTTCAATACCGTAGAGGCGCTGTTCGAGCGCCTCACTCCGACCACTGCTTGAAGGACGCCCCATGCGCCTGTTTCGCTCATTGACCTTGTTGTTGACCCTGGTCGCTCCCCTGGCGTTCGCCGACGACCTGTATCAGGTTGAAATGATCCTGGTACGCCAGAACGCCGAGCCGGCGATTGTCAGCCGCGCCGCACCGGAAGACTGGGACGCCGGCGCGCAACGCCTGGGCGCGGACAGCCAGCGCACGCCGGCCTTGGGCAACGTCGTCGAGAAACTCACCGCCAGCGGCCAATACACCGTATTGATGCACAAGGCCTGGCAGCAGACCCTCGGCGAACAGGGCCGAAAAGTTGCCATCAGCGACGGCACTGAACAGTTCGGCCAGTTTCCCATCGAGGGCACCCTGGAACTGAAACTGGGGCGTTTCACCGACGTGGATGCCGATTTCTGGGTCAACCAGATCGACGCCAATGGCCTGGTCACCGCCAGCGAGCGCCTCAAACAGCAGAGCCATACCAAGAATGGCCAACTGAACTTCCTCGACAACGGCCACCTCGGCCTGTTGATCAAGATCACTTCGCTGACTGCGCCCGCACCTCGGCAGGCACCTGAAGTCATTCCGGACTGATTGGCGCGCCTATGCCCTCGCCCCTGAGCAAACCCCTGGCACCTTCCTGGGTCAATCGATTCAAGGAACAGAGCCTGGAGCGCGGGCGCCGTTATGCGCTGGAAAACCGTGTCAGGATCGTCGAGGCCGGCGATAGCACCATCATCGCCAGTTGCGAAGGCTCTGGCGGCAGCGTCTACCGTCAGACCATTCGCCTTAAAGAGTCAGCCAAGGGCACGCTGATTCTGCTCGAAGCCGCTTGCTCATGCCCGGTGCGCATCAACTGCAAGCACTGCGCGGCCGTGTTGCTGCAAGTCCAGGAAACCCTGGCCTACCCAGCCGCCGAAAAGGACGCCCACCTACTGGAGAAACTCCAGGCGGTGCTGGACAACCGCAGCCCCAAGGCCCCGCCACAAGTGCTGGTGGACAACGTGCAGCCGGTGCCGCGCCTGTGGCTGGCCAGTATCGAGTTCAGCGCCTTCGAGCCACGCAACGGCAAGATGCAGCGCTACATCCAGCACCGCGCTGCCCTGTCCTTCAGTTATCTGGATGAATACGTCAGCGGCCAGCGCAACACCGACGTGCTGATTCGCCAGGAAACCCAGACGTTGCGGATAAAACGCCACACTGATGTGGAACAGTCCTACCGCGAACAACTACGAATCCTCGGCTTCAAAGTCGCGACCCGACAAAGCAAGGCCCTGCCGGAAAGCGCCGGCGAACTGTACGAAATGGTCAACGACAGCGCCTGGCTGACCTTCACCCTCAACGACCTGCCGAAACTACGCACCCAGGGCTGGGAACTGCAGATCGACGAGGACTTCGGCTTTGACCTGACGGCGGTGGACGAGTGGTATGCCACGGTCGAGGAAACGCCGGAGCGGGACTGGTTCGACCTGGAGCTGGGGATCATCGTCAACGGCGAGCGCCTGAGCCTGCTGCCGATCCTGTTGAACCTGATGCGCTCGCACATCGAATTGTTCAATCCCGAACGCCTGGCCCGGCGCCGGGACGATGAGCTGATCCTGGTCAACCTGCCCAACCGCCCGAACTCGGAGTTCGGCCCGCAGCAAGTGGCCCTGCCCTATGGCCGGCTGAAACCGGTGCTGGCGACCCTGGGCGAGTTTTACCTGCAAGAGCCCGGCACCACCAAACTGCGCCTCAACAGCGCGGACGCCTTGCGCCTGAACCCGCTGCAGGACATGCCGCTGACCTGGGAAGGTGGCGAACACATTCGCGGCCTGGCCCAACGCCTGCGGGACATCAAGGATTACACCGCCACCGCTCCAGAGGGCCTGAACGCAACGCTGCGGCCTTATCAACTCGAAGGCCTGAGCTGGATGCAGTCGCTACGACAGCTGGAAGTCGGCGGCATCCTCGCGGACGACATGGGCCTGGGCAAAACCCTACAGACCCTGGCGCACATTCTGAGTGAAAAAAATGCCGGGCGCCTCGACCGTCCGTGCATGGTAGTGATGCCGACCAGCCTGATTCCCAACTGGCTCGACGAAGCGTCCCACTTCACGCCGCAGCTCAAGGTCCTGGCGCTTTACGGTGCGGGACGCAAAAAACATTTCGAACGGCTGGTGGATTACGACCTGATCCTCACCACTTATGCCCTGCTCCCCAAGGATGTCGAGCGCCTGAAAGCGCAGCCACTTCACGTACTGATCCTCGATGAAGCCCAGTACATCAAGAACCCCACCAGCAAAGCCGCCCAGGCCGCCCGGGAGCTCAACGCCCGCCAGCGGCTGTGCCTGTCCGGTACGCCGCTGGAAAATCACCTGGGCGAATTGTGGTCGCTGTTTCACTTCCTGTTGCCGGGCTGGCTCGGGGACGTCAAGAGTTTCAACCGCGATTACCGTGTACCGATCGAAAAGCGCGGCAGCGATGTACGACTGCAGCACCTCAACGGTCGGATAAAACCCTTCCTGCTGCGCAGGACCAAGGAACAAGTGGCGACGGAGTTGCCACCCAAGACCGAGATCATCCATTGGGTCGAACTCAGCGACGCCCAGCGGGACGTCTACGAAACCATGCGCCTGGCGATGGACAAGAAAGTCCGCGACGAGATCACCCGCAAAGGCGTGGCTCGCAGCCAGATCATCATCCTCGAAGCACTGCTCAAGCTGCGCCAGGTGTGCTGCGACCTGCGCCTGATCAACGACGCCACCCTGCCCGCCCGAGGCAGCACCTCGGGCAAGCTCGACAGCCTGATGGAAATGCTCGAAGAGTTGTTTGAAGAAGGGCGCCGGGTACTGCTGTTTTCGCAGTTCACGTCCATGCTGGCGCTGATTGAGGATGAACTGAAGAAACGCGGCGTCGACTACGCCATCCTGACCGGCCAGACCCGGGATCGACGCACGCCCGTCAAGGAGTTCCAGAGTGGCAAGCGTCAGATCTTTCTGATCAGCCTGAAGGCCGGTGGTGTGGGCCTGAACCTGACCGAGGCCGACACCGTGATTCACTACGACCCGTGGTGGAACCCGGCCACCGAAAACCAGGCCACCGACCGTGCCTACCGCATCGGCCAGGAAAAACCGGTGTTCGTCTACAAGCTGATAGCCCGAGGCACGGTGGAAGAGAAGATCCAACTGCTGCAAAAGGAAAAATCCGACCTCGCCGCTGGCGTGCTGGATGGACGCGTGGCCGGCGATTGGAAATTGCAGAGCGACGATATCGAGGCGCTGTTCGCGCCGCTGCCGGACAAGCTCGAGAAGCGCTGACACTCCCTCAACTCATCCTGGGTGTCCATGAGTCTGGTGTTCACCGCAGAGCCACCGTGGGAGCGAGCTTGCTCGCGATAGCAGTGGTTCAGCCGGCTTAGATGCTGACTGTGTTGCCGTCATCGCGAGCAGGCTCGCTCCCACAGGGGGGGGGTTGCAATGTTCACACAACCAGAATCCCCTACTAATCAATCAGCTGCGCAGCTCTCAGCGCGCCGAGCGCCGCCAGCCAGCGTGGGTCCTGGCGGTACTCCGTGGAGGCACAGGCCTGTCCGCGCATGCGGGCGATCCGCGCCGAAGGCTTGACCTTCAGGCGCTGGGCAGCGCTCAGGGCCAGCTCCGCGGCGGCGCGATCGTTACACACCAGGCCCATGTCGCAACCCGCCGTCAAGGCCGCCTCGATACGACTGGCGGCATCACCGACCACATGAGCCCCGGCCATCGACAAATCATCGCTGAAGATCACACCGTCAAACTGCAACTCGCCGCGCAGGATGTCCTGCAACCAACGGCGAGAAAAACCAGCTGGATTGGCGTCAACCTGCGGGTAGATGACGTGGGCCGGCATGACCGCGGCCAGTTGCTTGCTCAGCTTGGCGAACGGTACCAGGTCGTTGGCGCGAATCTGTTCCAGGCTGCGTTCATCGTTCGGGATCGCCACATGGGAATCAGCCTCGGCCCAACCATGACCCGGGAAGTGCTTGCCAGTGGCCCCCATCCCGGCCGCGCTCATGCCACGGATGAAGGCACCGGCCAGCAACGCTGCGCGTTCGGGGTCACCTTCGAAGGCACGACTACCGACGACGGCGCTGCGCTGGTAATCGAGGTCCAGCACCGGGGCAAAACTCAGGTCGAGACCCACCGCCAGCACTTCGGTGGCCATGATCCAGCCGCACTGCTCGGCCAGGTATTCGGCGTTCGGGTTGTCGGCTATCGCCCGCATCGCCGGCAACCGCACAAATCCTTGGCGCAACCGTTGAACACGACCGCCTTCCTGGTCCACCGCCAATAGAAGGTCGGGGCGGATGGCGCGGATCGACGCACTCAATTCGCGCACCTGACGTGGATGCTCGATATTGCGGGCAAAAATGATCAGGCCGCCTACCTCGGGCTGGCGCAACAGGTGGCGATCTTCGGCCGTCAGCCAGGTACCGGCGACATCCACCATCAACGAGCCTTGCAGGCCAGCAGTCATAGCATTTCCTTAATAACGATGAACCCGTGCGGTGACACAGACACGACCACACCGCCAGGCCCAAGGCCCGGCAGGTCGCGGTCATGCAATAAAGAATGGAACGGGTTCGAAACGAGAGTCGGCATGGGCGGCTAGCTTAGCGGATGTAGGCAGCCGCGCCCACCCGTGCGCTCAAGCCTTGGCCAGCGCTGGCGTCGATTTGCTGCGTGGACGCAGTTGCGCAGCCGCCATGGCTTCATCGGTGATGCCACTTTCGGCACGCATGCCGGCTGCCAGGAACGGCACCATCAGGCGCATCACCTGCTCGATCGAGGTGTTCACGCCAAAATCGGTTTCAGCGATGGCCCGCAGCGCTTTGATACCGGACATGCTGAACGCGGCGGCGCCGAGCATGAAGTGCACCCGCCAGAACAGCTCGATGGGCGGAATGCGCGGCGCGGCTTCGTTGACCAGCAGCATGTAGCGACGAAAGACCTTGCCGTACATGTCTTCCAAGTAACGCCGCAGGTGGCCCTGGCTTTGGCTGAACGCAAGGCCCAACAGGCGCATGAAAATGGACAGATCGTTACCGCTGCGCGGTTGCACGACGAGGGCTTGTTCGACCAGGATTTCCAGCAGTTCTTCCAGGGTTGGCTTGACGTCGGGCTTGGCCTGGCGCCGCTCCAGTTCACGATCGAGGCTGAGGCAGAAAGGCCCGAGGAACCGCGAGAAAACCGCCTGGATCAACGCTTTTTTCGAGCCGAAGTGATAATTCACCGCCGCCAGGTTCACCCCGGCCTTGCTGGTGATCAGACGCAACGAGGTTTCGGCGAAACCTTTTTCCGCGAACAACTGCTCGGCAGCATCGAGAATGCGTTCAACGGTTTCCGACTGGGCCATGGTTACTCCGCCTGACAAACACTTGTTTGAAACATACGTTTCAGCCTAGGGGGTTGTCAAGCCTGCCGGGGCGTTTTGCGAACGGTCGGTCACGTATTTAACCACACCTTTTCACAGGTGGTAGCCCTGCCCCAACCAACAAGCCGACCGACCGTCCAGCGGCCCGCGAAAAAAGGAGGATTGCCAAGCGGCGTCCACTGTATATAATCCCAGTCACTGTATAAAAAGACAGAGCGATCAATATGCTAAAGCTGACGCCACGCCAAGCAGAGATTCTGGCCTTCATCAAACGCTGCCTCGAAGACAACGGCTACCCGCCGACCCGCGCGGAAATCGCCCAGGAACTGGGTTTCAAGTCGCCCAACGCGGCTGAAGAACACCTCAAGGCGCTGGCGCGCAAGGGCGCGATCGAAATGACCCCGGGCGCATCCCGTGGCATTCGCATCCCTGGCTTCGAAGCCAAGGCCGACGAAACCACCCTGCCGATCATTGGCCGGGTCGCGGCAGGCGCACCAATCCTCGCCCAGCAGCATGTCGAGGAATCCTGCAACATCAACCCTTCGTTCTTCCATCCACGGGCTGATTACCTGCTTCGTGTACACGGCATGAGCATGAAGGACATCGGCATCTTCGACGGTGACCTCCTGGCCGTCCACACCACCCGCGAAGCCCGCAATGGCCAGATCGTGGTGGCGCGAATCGGCGACGAGGTGACCGTCAAGCGCTTCAAGCGCGACGGCAGCAAGGTCTGGCTCATTGCCGAGAACCCGGAGTTCGCCCCCATCGAAGTGAACCTGAAAGACCAGGACCTGGTCATCGAAGGCTTGAGCGTCGGCGTCATTCGCCGCTAAAGGAGGCTTTATGCAGTTCCCTCACACACCACAACACACACAACTTCCGCTGTTCGAGGCATTCATGGCCCAACCGCTGGTTCCAGTCCTGAAAGAGGTCATCGAGTCGCCCTGGGGCGTCGAACCCGAGGCTTTCAGCGAACTGTCGTTACGTGGTGCGGCCGGAAACTGCCTGAACCTGCTGGCGCCGATTCTGCGAGAACTCAGCCAGGACCAGGATGCTCGCTGGTTGACGCTGATCGCGCCACCGGCCAGCGTTACCCAGGCCTGGCTGCGGGATGCCGGCCTGAACCGTGAACGCATCCTGTTGTTGCAGCCACGGGGCACCCAAAGCGCCCAACAGTTGACCTGCGAAGCCTTGCGCCTGGGCCGTAGCCACACCGTGGTCAGTTGGCTCAACCCATTGACCGCGACCGCACGGCAACAGTTGATCAGCGCCGCCCGCACCGGGGACGCACAAAGCCTGAATATTCGATTGGGCTAAGACAAACGCGGGGCTTCTCCAAGACAGAGAAGCCGGTCAGTCACATTATTCAAAAAGCCGACAGGCGGGATTAATGAAGGACCCGCGGCCCCTCATCCTTGTTGAATTCGCCTTCAACCAGGCGACCGGCCATCTGGACGCCCACGCTCAGCATCGCCTTGGCGACTTCGACGTGTTGGCCTTGGAGGAACACCTTGGCATCTTCGGAGAAGTTCAGGGTAACCAGAGAACCCTCGTCCTCGGCCCTGCGCAGCTCGATGCGGCCATCAGGAAGTTCGACAATTTCTAGAAAGGACGTAGGCATAAAAGTCTGTTCTCCACGAAAGGCGAGGATTATATAGTCATCGGCCAGGCTCCGCTCGGGATCTTGACCAAGCGTTATCAATGGACGTAAAGGGCCGAAGGGAAACTCAGCACTCGTTCAACCCTTCACGAAAGCGTATCGCCAAGCTCTTGAGGTTCTGGCGCCAGCTCTCCAGCTCTTCCCGGCTCAGCTCCTGCTCGGGATCCTGCTCGTCCAGATTGACCGCCACGATCAACGGCTGGGTCACGTCCCCCTTGGGCTTGCGCGGGGCTCGTGGCGGCTCGAACAGCGCCGCATGGGCCGCCAACAGCTTTGCCAGCCAGGTTTCCGGGTTGTGTGCCAGCTCGACCATTTCGGCCATTTCCGGGATGGCGATGGTTTCCAGCACTTCGCGGGTCAACAGCAGCTCGGCCCGCGGCGCATTCGCTTGTGGCAGGCGATAGAAACCCGCGATTTCATGGCATAACCCCAACAACGCACCGTATAGGTGAAACAGCGCGGACTCACGCCCTGCCTGGAGCAGCGCCGGGGAATTCATCGCACGCCCGTCTTCGGCCCGGGTGAGCGCTTCGAGCGACAGACCGGCGAAATAGATTTTCTGATTGGTGCGGGTATAGAGTTCGTGGGCCATGGCGGCATCTCCCCAACGAAATGAAAGCTTCACGCAAGTGCGACAGTGTCGTGGATCAACCAAGGCCACTGCAAGCCAAAAACAAAAAGGCCACATGAAAACCTATGGTTGTCATGTGGCCTTTTTGTTCAGTCGGGCCCTATCGAGGATGGCTGTGCCGCCCAGCGGGAGCAAGCTCCATCGCCATGGGGGTCTCGCCTAAACAGGCGTTCAATCAACGCTTGTCTTCAACCGTCCACTTACCGCCGTCGTAATAGGCCTTCCAGCCGGTCGGCTTGCCATCGACTTCAGTTTGCACGTACTGCTCCTTGGTCTTGCGGCTGTAGCGAATGACCGCTGGACGCCCTTCCGGATCCTTCTGCGGTGCTTCACAGAGGAAATGGTACTTCGGATCGATCTCGTCCTTGTGCGGCACGATCTCCATCACCAATGGCGCACGGGTCTCGCGGTTTTTCGGGAACTGGCTGGCTGCCAGGAACAGGCCGGAGGCGCCGTCACGCAGGATGTAGGTGTCGTTGACCTTCTCGCATTTGAGCTCAGGCATCTTCACCGGGTCCATCTTCGGCGGCGCCGCGTCACCGCTCTTGAGCAGTTTGCGGGTGTTCTTGCAGGTCGGGTTGGTGCAACCGAAGAACTTGCCGAAACGGCCGGTCTTGAGCTGCATCTCGCTGCCACACTTGTCGCATTCCAGGCTCGGGCCTTCGTAGCCCTTGATGCGATAAGTGCCCTCTTCAATCTCGTATCCGGCACAGTCCGGGTTGTTACCGCAGATGTGCAGCTTGCGCTTTTCATCCAGCAGGTAGGCATCCATCGCCGTGCTGCAGATCGGGCAGCGATGCTTGCCGCGCAGTACCAGGGATTCCGACTCGCCCTCGTCGTCCGCAGCGATTTCGTCGCCCGGCACCAGGTTGACGGTAGCCTTGCAGCGCTCCTTGGGCGGCAGGCTGTAGCCCGAGCAACCGAGAAACACGCCAGTCGAGGCGGTACGGATTTGCATCGGACGCCCGCAGGTCAGGCACGGGATGTCGGTCATGACCGGCTGGTTGGCGCGCATGCCGCTGTCAGGGCTTTCGGCTACTTCGAGTTTTTTCTTGAAGTCGCCATAGAATTCGTCGAGGACATTTTTCCAGTCCCGTTCGCCCTGAGCCACGTCGTCGAGGTTTTCTTCCATGCCGGCGGTGAAGCCGTAGTCCATCAGGTTCGAGAAGCTCTCGGACAGACGTTCGGTGACGATGTCCCCCATCTTTTCCGAATAGAAACGACGGTTGTGCAGCGCCACATAACCGCGGTCCTGGATGGTGGAAATGATCGCGGCATAGGTCGAAGGACGGCCGATGCCGCGTTTTTCCATTTCCTTGACCAGGCTGGCTTCGGAGTAACGGGCCGGCGGCTTGGTGAAGTGCTGGGTCGGATCGAGCTTGATCAGCTTCATCACGTCGCCCTGGGCCATGTCCGGCAGGACATCGTCATCCCCAGGCTTGGTGATCTGCGGCATGACGCGGGTGTAGCCGTCGAACTTCAGGATGCGCCCCTTGGCGCGCAGCTCGAAGTCGCCAGCACCGACGCTGACCGTGGTGGACAGGTATTGCGCCGGCAGCATCTGGCAGGCCAGGAACTGGCGCCAGATCAGCTCGTAGAGACGCTCGGCATCGCGCTCCATGCCCGACAGTTTGCTTGGCTCGGTGTTGGCATCGGACGGACGAATCGCTTCGTGAGCCTCCTGCGCGCCTTCCTTGCTGCTGTAGACGTTCGGCGTGTCCGGCAGGTACTTCTTGCCGAACTCGCTTTCTATATAAGTGCGCGCCATCGCCACGGCATCGGCCGACAGGTTCGTCGAGTCGGTACGCATGTAAGTGATGTAGCCGGCTTCGTACAAACGCTGGGCCATCATCATGGTTTTCTTCACGCCAAAGCCCAGGCGATTGCTCGCGGCCTGTTGCAGCGTGGAAGTGATGAACGGCGCGGACGGCTTGCTGCTGGTCGGCTTGTCCTCGCGCTTGACGATGCTGTAGCTGGACGCCTTGAGCTTCTCCAGCGCCGCCATGGCCTGGGCTTCATTGAGCGGCTTGAAGGCTTCACCCTTCTCGCGGGCCACGTCGAAGCGCACAGTCGCGCCTTTGGCAGTGCCGAGGTCGGCGTGGATTTCCCAGTACTCTTCAGGGATGAACGCCCGGATTTCCCGCTCGCGCTCCACCACCAGCTTCACGGCGACCGACTGCACGCGACCAGCCGACAGGCCGCGGGCGATCTTGGCCCACAGCAGCGGCGAAACCATGTAGCCCACCACACGGTCGAGGAAACGCCGCGCCTGTTGGGCGTTGACCCGATCGATATCCAGCTCGCCCGGCTGGGAGAAGGCTTCCTGGATGGCCTTCTTGGTGATTTCGTTGAACACCACGCGCTTGTAGCGGCTGTCATCCCCACCAATGGCTTCGCGCAGGTGCCAGGCAATGGCTTCCCCTTCGCGGTCCAAGTCCGTCGCGAGATAGATGGTGTCGGCATCCTTGGCGAGCCGACGCAGTTCTTCGATGACCTTTTCCTTGCCTGGGAGGATCTCGTACTTGGCTTTCCAGCCGTGTTCCGGATCGACCCCCATGCGTGAGACCAGCTGCTTGCGCGCCTTGTCTTTCGGCGACAGCGCCGGCGCTTCACCGGCAGCAGCCTTGCCGCGCTTGGCGGCTGGCTCCTTACTGGCGCTAGCCGAACCGCTGGTGGGCAGGTCTCGGATATGGCCGATACTCGACTTCACCACGTATTGGTTGCCCAGATACTTGTTGATGGTCTTGGCCTTAGCCGGGGATTCCACAATGACCAGCGATTTGCCCATGGATCAGAAAATTCCTGAATTCTAAAAAGTGAAAGGCGGTTGGCGCCTGACGCGGCACCGCTATATATAGTGGCTGCAAGGTGAGGTCAAGCGCAGGGTTGCCCGCATGCCGGCCTCAAGGCTTGGAAAAAATGCTCTCCTCGGCCTGCACCAAAGCAAAGCGTGGCACCTGTTCGCCGTCAACCTCGACGGACTCCTCGAACATGCTCAAGGGACGCACCCAAAAGCCGTAATCGCCATACAGGGCTTGATAGAAGACCACTTCTTCCTCGGTCTCGGAATGCCGCGCAATGCTGAATACGCGATACTGAGGACCTTTGTAATGCTGGTAGAGCCCAGGTTGTATCGGCATGCTTTGGCCCTCACTCAAATCTTTTCAAAATAAAAACAAATCTTTGTCTACTAACCCCGAAAAAACAAAAACCGGGGCACTTGGCCCCGGCTTCCATCGACGCAACGCTTAGACGCGTTCGAAGACAGTGGCGATGCCTTGGCCGAGGCCAATGCACATGGTCGAGACACCGAAGGTGCCGCCATTCTGCTTCATGACGTTGAGCAGCGTGCCGGAGATACGCGCACCGGAGCAACCGAACGGATGACCCAGGGCGATCGCACCGCCGTGCAGGTTAACCTTCTCGTTCATCTTGTCGAGCACTTTCAAATCTTTCAGCACTGGCAGGGCCTGTGCGGCGAAAGCTTCGTTGAGCTCGAAGAAGTCGATATCGGCGATACTCAGGCCTGCACGCTTCAAGGCTTTCTGCGTGGCCGGTACTGGACCATAGCCCATGATCGCCGGGTCCACACCCGCCACGGCCATCGAACGAATCACTGCCATCGGCTGGATACCCAGGTCCTGGGCACGCTGGGCCGACATCACGATCATGCACGAGGCACCGTCGGTGATCTGCGATGAAGTGCCAGCTGTCACGGTGCCACCCTTCGGATTGAAGGCAGGCTTGAGGGCCGCCAGGCTTTCCAGGGTGGTTTCCGGACGAATGGTTTCGTCGTAGTCGAACAGCTTCAGGAAGCCATTCTCGTCATAGCCCTGCATCGGGATGATCTCGTCCTTGAACTTGCCTTCCACGGTCGCCTTGTGGGCGAGCTGGTGGGAACGCACGCCAAAGGCGTCCTGCTGTTCGCGGCTGATGCCGTGCATCTTGCCCAGCATTTCCGCAGTCAGGCCCATCATGCCCGAGGCCTTGGCCGCGTACAGCGACATGTGCGGGTTCGGATCGACGCCGTGCATCATGCTCACGTGGCCCATGTGCTCGACACCACCGACGACGAACACATCGCCGTTGCCGGTCATGATCGCCTGGGCGGCGGTGTGCAGCGCGCTCATGGACGAACCACACAGGCGACTGACGGTCTGGCCGGCCGCGGTGTGAGGAATCTGGGTCATCAGCGAGGCCATGCGGGCGATGTTCCAGCCCTGCTCCAGGGTCTGGTTCACACAGCCCCAGATCACGTCTTCGACTTCGTTGGGGTCGACCTTGACGTTGCGCTCCAGCAGCTTGCTGATCAGGTGCGCCGACATGTCTTCGGCGCGGGTGTTGCGGTGCATGCCGCCCTTGGAGCGGCCCATCGGCGTACGACCGAAGTCGACGATCACGACGTCTCTAGGATTCAAGCTCATAAAATGTTCTCTCGCTCTAGTCGTTGGGCGCTTAACCGAAGAAGCGTTGGCCGTTCTTGGCCATTTCACGCAGCTTCGCGGTCGGGTGGTACAGCGCGCCCAGATCAGCGTACTGGTCAGCCAGGGCAACGAACTCGGCCACACCGATCGAATCGATGTAACGCAGCGCACCGCCACGGAATGGAGGGAAACCGATACCGTAGACCAGACCCATGTCGGCTTCGGCGGCGGTTTCGACAATGCCGTCTTCCAGGCAACGCACGGTTTCGAGGCACAGCGGGATCATCATCCAGTTGATGATGTCCTCGTCGGTGACGTCGCGCTGCTCGTAGACGATCGGCTTGAGCACTTCCAGCACCGACGCATCGGCGACTTTCTTCTGCTTGCCGCGCTTGTCGGTCTCGTAGGCGTAGAAGCCCTTGCCATTCTTCTGGCCCAGGCGCTTGGCTTCGTAGAGCACGTCGACAGCCGAACGACGGTCGTCTTTCATGCGGTCCGGGAAGCCTTCAGCCATGACGTCGCGACCGTGGTGGCCGGTGTCGATGCCGACCACGTCCATCAGGTACGCCGGGCCCATCGGCCAGCCGAATTTTTCCATGATCTTGTCGATGCGCACGAAGTCCACACCGGCGCTGACCAGCTTGGCGAAACCGCCGAAGTATGGGAACAGCACGCGGTTGACCAGGAAACCCGGGCAATCGTTGACGACGATCGGGTTCTTGCCCATTTTCTTGGCGTAGGCCACGGTGGTGGCAACAGCCAGCTCACTGGACTTCTCGCCACGGATCACTTCCACCAGCGGCATCATGTGCACCGGGTTGAAGAAGTGCATGCCGACGAAGTTCTCCGGACGCTTGAGGGCCTTGGCCAGCAGCGAGATGGAGATGGTCGAGGTGTTCGAGGCGAGGATGGTGTCCTCCTTGACCTTGTCTTCGACTTCAGCCAGTACCGCCTGCTTGACCTTCGGGTTCTCGACAACCGCTTCGACCACCAGGTCGACATGGCCGAAATCGCCATAGGACAGCGTCGGACGAATGCCGTTGAGCACTTCGGCCATCTTCGCGGCGGTCATGCGCCCCTTGTCGACGCGACCGACCAGCAGCTTGGCGGCTTCGGCCAGGCCCTGCTCGATCCCGTGTTCGTTGATGTCCTTCATCAGGATCGGCGTGCCCTTGGACGCCGACTGGTAGGCGATGCCGCCGCCCATGATGCCGGCGCCGAGCACGGCGGCCTGCTTCACGTCACGGGCGATTTCGTCGTAGGCCTTGGCCTTTTTCTTCAGTTCCTGGTCGTTGAGGAACAGGCCGATCAGGCTTTGCGCAGCCGAGGTCTTGGCCAGCTTGACGAAGCCGGCGGCCTCGACTTCCAAGGCCTTGTCGCGACCGAAGCTTGCGGCTTTCTGGATAGTCTTGATCGCTTCGACCGGCGCCGGGTAGTTCGGGCCAGCTTGACCGGCCACGAAACCCTTGGCGGTTTCGAAGGCCATCATTTGTTCGATGGCGTTGAGCTTGAGCTTTTCCAGCTTCGGCTGGCGCTTGGCCTTGTAGTCGAACTCGCCGCTGATGGCGCGCTTGATGGTTTCAAGGGCCGCTTCCTGGAGCTTGCCAGGTTCGACCACCGCATCCACGGCGCCGACTTTCAGTGCGTCTTCGGCACGGTTTTCCTTGCCGGCGGCAATCCACTCGATGGCATTGTCGGCACCGATCAGGCGCGGCAGGCGCACGGTACCGCCGAAGCCCGGGTAGATACCCAGCTTGACTTCCGGCAGGCCGATCTTGGCCGTGGTGGCCATGACGCGGTAATCCGCCGCCAGGCACATCTCCAGGCCGCCACCCAGGGCGATGCCGTTGATGGCCGCGACGGTCGGTACGTTGAGGTCTTCGAAGTCGCTGAAAATACGGTTGGCTTCGAGGTTGCCAGCGATCAGTTCGGCATCGGGCAGCTTGAAGTTGTCGACGAATTCGGTGATGTCGGCACCGACGATGAACACGTCCTTGCCGCTGCTGACGATCACACCCTTGATCGAAGCATCTGCCTTGATAGTGTCTACGGCCTGACGCAATTCATTCAGGGTTAGACGGTTGAACTTGTTGACGGACTCACCCTTGAGGTCGAATTTCAGTTCGACGATGCCACTTTCAAGAGCCTTAACCGTGATGGCTTTACCTTCGTAAATCATCAACTGATCTCCACGATATGGAAGCTGAACAGTACACGTTGGACGCTGGCCACTGGTTCGACACTGACGTTACCGTCGATGCTACGCCAATCCGCCAGGCACACCCGTCAACGCGATAGTCGGGGTCTGTAGGAGCGTTCTGAAAATACAAACGCTCAATTCATACGCCCGTTTGATTTGGGTACGTCACCTTCACGGAATTTCCGACAATTGTCAATCGCCCTAAACACGGGCGAGAACGCGACTTTACGGTCATTTCCGTACCGTACGGATCCGCAACACGGCGCCGCATGCGCAGCTATTCATAGGATCAATCATTAGAAAAATCGCCCTAATTCCAGACATATCGGGTCCAGCCGACTACGCTGTCGGGAGCGCGATTGAAATTTCAGGAACGAAGGGCGCTGCGAACGCACGCCCCGACACGAGATGGATTACCGGCCTGCCTGGCCAACCGCCCGATGAAACTGTCGGGCTTTTTTATGCCAGTAGGAGCTGCCGAAGGCTCGGGCCGCGTTCGGACGATCTTTTGATCTTTCACTTGAGACCCAATGGCCAGGGCAAAGATCGCAGCCTCGCTTCGCTCGACAGCTCCTACGCAGCCAAAGTCGCTCAGGCCAGCGCCTTGAGCGTGCTGGCAATGTCTTGCAAAACACTGGCTTCGCCTTTTTCGCCCCAGTACACCGCAATCATTTGCCGGTCGGCTTCGACTTTGTAGACGTTGGCCGGCAATTTTTCGAAATGATTGAGCAAGGACTCATCCTGGCAGACTTCCCGCCACTGATTGGCCCAGACGCCCGGTGCCGTTTGCCAATAGCTCCAACAGGCCGGCTGGTTGCCTCGCCGAGGCCGATAGTACTGGGCACAGGGGTTTGGCGGCTGCTGGCCGAGCCAGTGCGGCCACTCCTGTGGCGCCAGTTGCATGGCCAGGCCCAGGCGTCGCGCTTCCATGCGCAGGGCCATGCGACCGCTCTGTACACGGGACGGACGCAACCATGCCAATGGACTTAACACCACCAACAGGATTGACAGCACTATCCAGACCGTCATATTCGTACTCCCCGATTCTGATGAGCCATTGACCCAGGTCGCCGTCAATGCGCTTGAAACCAGCCATACTTACCGTATCGCAATTCTCTGGAGTGCCTTCCATGTACTACAACCACGTTCTGGTCGCCGTTGACCTCACTGAAGAATGCGATCCGGTCGTCAAGCGCGCCCTCGCCCTTTGCGAAGGCCGAGACACCCAGCTGTCGCTGGTGCATATCGTCGAACCAATGGCCATGGCCTTCGGCGGCGACGTGCCGATGGACCTTTCCCAGTTGCAGCAGCAGCAATTCGACCAGGCCAAGGAACGCCTTGACCGACTGATCGTGAAATACCCGGCCCTGAAGAAGGAGTTCAGCCACTTGACCTACGGCCAGCCACGCCAGGAGATCCATCACCTGGCCAAGGAACAGGGTTGCGACCTGATTGTCGTCGGCAGCCATGGTCGCCATGGCCTGGCGTTGCTGCTGGGCTCGACTGCCAACGATGTGCTGCATGGCGCGCCTTGCGATGTGCTGGGGGTGCACTTGGTCACGCCCACGTGAGCCTTATCCCCGTGGGGGAGCGCGCCTGCTCGCGAAAGCGGTGTGTCAGCCAAGACCAATGGCGCTGATCGACCGCTATCGCGAGCAGGCTCGCTCCCACAGGGATTGGTTTCTTATCTCAATGGATCAAGCGTCCAGCTCGGCCCAGCGCTCGACCAATGCATCCAGCTCGGCCTGCAGTTGTTCCAACTGCGCGATAACCTTGGCGGTTTCGGCAGCAGGCCGCTGGTAGAACCCGGCGTCGGCCATTTCGGCTTCCACCGCGGCGATCTGTTGCTCCTTCGCATCGATATCGCCCGGCAGAGCCTCCAGCTCGCGCTGCAGTTTGTAGCTGAGCTTTTTCTTCGCGGGGGCCGGAGCTGCGGCGGCAACCGGCGCGGGCTCGGCCTTGACCACCGCCGAATTCAGGTCGGCCTTGCCGGACTTGCTCTCGGTGACCCCAAGCAGACGCGGCGAGCCGCCCTGGCGCAGCCAGTCCTGATAACCACCGACGTATTCACGCACCAGGCCTTCGCCTTCGAACACCAGGGTGCTGGTGACCACGTTGTCGAGGAATGCCCGGTCGTGACTGACCATCAGGACGGTGCCGTTGAAGGTCAACAGCACTTCTTCCAGCAACTCCAGGGTTTCCACGTCCAGGTCGTTGGTCGGTTCGTCGAGCACCAGCAGGTTCGCTGGCTTGCTGAACAGCTTGGCCAGCAACAGA
This sequence comes from Pseudomonas sp. LARHCG127, assembly GCF_052871455.1. Classification (NCBI taxonomy): domain Bacteria; kingdom Pseudomonadati; phylum Pseudomonadota; class Gammaproteobacteria; order Pseudomonadales; family Pseudomonadaceae; genus Pseudomonas; species Pseudomonas sp. LARHCG127. The sequence goes on along the minus strand of NZ_JBIXJT010000001.1, from coordinate 93,832 downwards.
CGGGCGCGCTCACCGCCCGACAGCGCCTTGACCGGCGTACGGGCACGCTGTGGACTGAACAGGAAATCGCCGAGGTAGCTCAACACATGACGGCTCTGGCCATCGATGTCGATGAAATCGCGGCCTTCGGCCACGTTGTCGATCACGGTCTTTTCCAGGTCCAACTGATGACGCAACTGGTCGAAGTAGGCAACGTCGATCTTCGTACCCTCCTCCACCTTGCCATTGGTCGGCACCAGGCCGCCAAGCATCAGCTTGAGCAAAGTCGTCTTGCCGGTGCCGTTGGCCCCTAGCAAACCGATGCGATCGCCACGCTGCAAGACCATGGAGAAGTCCTTGATCAGGAACGGGCCGCCAGGGTGGGCAAAGCTCACGTTCTCAAGGACCATCACCTGCTTGCCGGACTTGTCGGCAGTATCCAACTGGATATTGGCCTTGCCGGTACGTTCACGGCGCTCGCTGCGCTCAACGCGCAAGGCCTTGAGGGCCCGCACTCGGCCTTCGTTGCGGGTGCGACGAGCCTTGATGCCCTGGCGAATCCAGACTTCTTCCTGGGCCAGTTTCTTATCGAACAGGGCATTGGCGGTTTCTTCCGCCGCCAGCGCCGCTTCCTTGTGCACCAGGAAGCTGGCGTAGTCGCCGTTCCAATCGATCAGGCCGCCGCGGTCCAGTTCAAGGATGCGCGTCGCCAGGTTCTGCAGGAAGGAACGGTCGTGGGTGATGAACAGCACCGCCCCCTGGAAGTCCTTCAGGGCTTCTTCAAGCCAGGCGATGGCGCCGATGTCCAGGTGGTTGGTCGGTTCGTCGAGCAGCAGCAGGTCGGGCTCGGAGACCAGGGCCTGGGCCAGCAGGACGCGGCGACGCCAACCGCCGGACAACTCGGCGAGGGTCTTGTCGGCCGGCAATTGCAGGCGGCTCAGGGTGCTGTCGACCAGTTGCTGCAGACGCCAGCCGTCGCGGGCCTCGAGGTCGTGCTGCACGTGCATCAACTTGTCCAGGTCGGCGTCGGTGACGATGTTCTGGCTCAGATGGTGATACTCGGCCAACAGCGCGCCGACACCGTCCAGGCCTTCGGCAACCACGTCGAACACGGTCCGCTCGTCGGCCACCGGCAATTCCTGGGGCAATTCGCCGATCTTCAGGCCCGGCGCACGCCAGACCGAGCCGTCGTCAGGCTTTTGATCGCCCTTGACCAGCTTCATCATGCTGGACTTGCCAGTGCCGTTGCGGCCGATGATGCACACCCGCTCACCACGGGCGATCTGCCAGGACACCTTGTCCAACAACGGCATAGCGCCGAAAGCAAGGGACACATCGCTGAATTTGAGCAGGGTCATGAGCTTCTCCAAAAACCGGGCGCGCATTCTACCTGAGATGAGGCCTCAAGGGTCCGCCAATTTCGCTACTGAAGCACTCTGCACGACAAATGTTGCGAACTTGCACCGACAGCCCTGCAAAGCTTTCGCCGGCTGCTGGCAAAAGGCTAAGCTACAGACAGTTACCCTGGGTTAACCCTTGGGCTTGTCATGTTTTTTCTGCCCGGACGTCTCATGCGCAGTCGCCTTTTCAGTGTTTTATCGTGTCTTTTTGTATGTGCCACTGCCGTTCAATCCGCTCAGGCGGTGGATATTTCCACTCAGCGCCAGTATTACAACGAGGCCAAGCGGGCCTTGGCCAAGGGTGATTCGGGCCCTTACTTTCGCTACAGCCAGGCCTTGCGCGATTACCCGCTGGAGCCGTACCTGGCCTACGACGAACTGACCGCTCGCCTCAAGAGCGCCAGCAACGCCGAAATCGAAAAATTCCTCGCCGAGCACGGTGACCTGCCCCAGGCCAACTGGATGAAACTGCGTTGGTTGCGCTGGCTGGCCGAGCGCGGCGATTGGGCGACCTTCGTCAAGTATTACGACCCCAAGCTCAACTTCACCGAACTGGACTGCCTCAACGCTCAGTACCAGCTCAGCCATGGCCTTAAGGCCGAAGGCTATGCCAATGCCGAAAAGCTCTGGCTCACCGGCAAGTCACAGCCCCAGGCCTGCGACGCGTTGTTCGGCCTATGGGCATCCCAAGGCCAGTTGACCGAGCAGAAACGCTGGGAGCGCACCAAGTTGGCTGCCCAGGCGCGCAATTATCCGCTGGCCAACAGCCTGGTCAGCGGCCTGACCACCCTCGCCCCCCGTGGCAAGTTGCTGGTGGACGTGGCGCAGAAACCTGAGCTGCTCAACCAACCCTCGCGTTTCAGCCCGGCCGATGAACCGATGTCCGATATCGTCAGCCTCGGCCTGCGTCGCCTGGCCCGCCAGGATCCGGAAAAAGCCATGACGCTGCTGGATGGCTACGCCAGCACCATGCATTTTTCCCGGGATGAAAAAGTCGCGATTGCCCGGGAAATCGGCTTGACCCTGGCCAAGCGCTTCGACAGCCGCGCCTTGGACGTGATGACCAAATACGACCCGGAACTGCGCGACGACACCGTTTCGGAGTGGCGCTTGCGCCTGCTGCTGCGCCTGGCCCGTTGGGACGATGCCTACCAACTGACCCGCCGCCTGCCCGAGTCGCTGGCCAGCACCAACCGCTGGCGCTACTGGCAAGCCCGTACGCTGGAGCTGGCGCAGCCGCAAAACCCCGAGGCCCTGGCGCTCTACAAGCACCTGGCCCGTGAGCGGGACTTTTATGGCTTCCTGGCCGCCGACCGCTCCCAGTCGCCGTATTCCCTCGTCAACAAGCCACTGGTGATGAGCCAGGCGCTGATCAATAAGGTGCGCAACACACCGGGCGTGCGCCGGGCGCTGGAGTTTCATGCCCGTGGGGACATCGTGGACGGACGCCGCGAGTGGTATCACGTCAGCCGGCATTTCAACCGGGACGAAATGGTCGCCCAGGCGAAACTGGCCTATGACCTGAAATGGTATTTCCCGGCCATTCGCACCATCAGCCAGGCCAAGTACTGGGACGACCTGGACATCCGTTTCCCGATGGCCCACCGCGACACCCTGGTGCGCGAAGCCAAGGTGCGTGGCCTGCATTCGAGCTGGGTGTTCGCAATCACTCGCCAGGAAAGCGCCTTCATGGACGACGCCCGCTCCAGCGTCGGCGCCGCCGGTCTGATGCAACTGATGCCTGGCACCGCCAAGGAAACCGCGCGCAAGTTCAGCATTCCCCTGGCCTCCCCTCAACAAGTGTTGAACCCGGACAAGAACATCCAGTTGGGCGCGGCCTACCTGAGCCAGGTTCACAGCCAGTTCAACGGCAACCGAGTCCTCGCCTCGGCGGCCTACAACGCCGGCCCCGGTCGCGTGCGCCAATGGTTGCGCGGTGCCGATCACCTGAGCTTCGACGTCTGGGTGGAAAGTATTCCATTCGACGAAACCCGCCAATACGTGCAGAACGTGTTGTCATATTCGGTGATCTACGGCCAGAAGCTCAACTCACCGCAACCGCTGGTGGACTGGCATGAGCGGTATTTCGATGATCAGTGAGTATTAGCGCAAGCTGTTACTGAGAAGAAAAAATGCCCGCCACGAAAGAGGCGGGCATTTTTTTTGCTCGGTTACTGGGTCGGTTGCTGATCCCTGTGGGAGCGAGCCTGCTCGCGATAGCGGGGGGTCAGCGTGCAGCGTTTGTGTGGGTGAGCCCCGGTCGGGGGGACGGGCGAGCCTGCTCGCGATAGCGGTGTGACAGTCAGCATCTTTGTTGCTGATCAGCCGCTATCGCGAGCAGGCTCGCTCCCACATTGATCTCAACACATCAAACTCACTAAACATCCTCGCCGTGCTGATCGAACTGCAACGCCGCCAACCGCGCATACAGCGCATTGCTGGCGACAAGCTCCTGATGAGTGCCCACGGCAACCACCTTACCCTGGTCCATCACCGCGATCCGGTCGGCGTTTTTCACCGTGGCCAGGCGATGGGCAATGACCAGGGTGGTGCGGTTTTTCATCAAGCTCGGCAAGGCTTGCTGGATAAGGTGTTCGCTTTGCGCATCGAGGGCGCTGGTGGCTTCGTCCAGCAGCAGGATCGGTGCGTCCACCAGCAAGGCGCGGGCGATGGCCAGGCGTTGGCGCTGGCCGCCGGACAAGCCCAGGCCGCCGTCGCCCAGGTGAGTCTGGTAGCCATCAGGCATTTTTTCGATGAAGTCATGGGCATGGGCAATCTGCGCCGCCTCGCGCACCTGTTCAGGCGTCGCCTGGGGATTGCCGTAACGAATGTTCTCCTCGACCGTGCCGAAAAACAGCGCCGGGTTTTGTGAGACCAGGGCGAAGTGTCGGCGCAGGTCCAGCGGATCGAGTTGGGTCAACGGCACGTCGTCGATCAGGATCTGCCCTTGTACCGGATCATAGAAACGCAACAGCAAGTCGTAGACCGTCGACTTGCCCGCACCGGAAGGCCCGACAAGGGCCAGGGTCTCGCCGGCCTTGACGCTCAGGTCGAGACCGTCGACCGCATAACTGTCCGGCCGGGACGGATAGGAAAAACGCACGCCTTCAAGGCGCAGATCGCCGCGGACCCGCACCGGCAAGGTCACCAGGCCCGTGGCCGGCGGCTGGATGATGTTCTCCGAACGCAGCAGCTCGGCTATACGCTCTGCCGCACCGGCCGCCCGCTGCAACTCGCCGATCACTTCGCTCAGGGTCCCGAAGGCACTGCCGACGATCAGGCTGTAGAACACGAACGCCGCCAGCTCGCCACCGGAAATCCGCCCGGCGATCACATCCATGCCACCGACCCAGAGCATCACCCCCACGGCCCCCAGCACGAGCACGATCACCAAGGTGATCAGCCAGGCCCGCTGGGCGATGCGCTTGCGAGCGGTGTCGAAGGCCTGCTCCACCGTCACGGAAAAACGTTGTTCGTCCTGGACCTGATGGTTGTAGGCCTGCACGGTCTTGATCTGGCCGAGGGTTTCGGAGACATAGCTGCCGACGTCGGCAACACGGTCCTGGCTCTCACGTGACAAGCTGCGCACTCGTCGACCGAAGATCAGGATGGGCGCCAATACCAGCGGCAAGGCAATCACCACGATGCTGGTCAGCTTGGGATTGGTGATAAACAGCAACACGATACCGCCCACCACCATCAGGGCGTTGCGCAAAAACAACGACAGCGACGAACCGATCACCGATTGCAGCAACGTCGTGTCAGTGGTCAGCCGTGACTGGATTTCCGAACTGCGGTTGTTTTCGTAAAAGCCTGGGTGCAAGTACACCAGATGGTTGAAGACCTGCCGCCGGATATCGGCCACCACCCGCTCACCGATCCAGGACACCAGGTAAAAACGTGCAAACGTACCGATCGCCAGCCCCACCACCAGCACCATGAACAGGCCGATGGATTGATTGAGCAAGTGTGGCGAGCGGGTCATGAAGCCCTGGTCCACCAGCAAGCGGATGCCTTGGCCCATGGACAAGGTAATGCCGGCGGTGACAATCAAGGCCAGCAACGCGCCGGCGACTTGTTTGCGGTAAGGGGCGATGAAGCCGCTGGCCAGGCGTATGGCACGGCGATGTCGGGAGGAAAGCATCAAGGGCGTCCGATAATGCAGCGGAAAAAGGCCGGCCCGCGGGGTCAAAACGCAGCGGAACCAGGTTGAATCAGAATGAGTCAGGTTAAATATGACCACGACGACTAGCCGCTAGATGTTATCGGTCTAAAGTCTGGCTGGAAACGCATCTGTATTTCTGATTGAGTGGAGGTGTCGCCATGAACCTACAAGGAGTGTCATGGCTCGGTCACCTGGCGACATTAAAGTAGGCACACAACCTGATGAGGAGACAGGCCATGTCCTTGCAACACAGCAGCGACGACAAGATTCAAGTAATCCGCACGCAACCGGACCAGTCTCTGGGCTGCTCGTTCATCGATGAACAAGGGCGCGAAGTACCGATCACCGAAGACATGATCCGCAAAGCCTGCGGCGAGCTGGAAAAACGACTGGTCAAGCCTGCCGAACAAAAGTGATACAGCCCGTCTCGATTGAACCCGACCTTGATGTCGGGTTTTTTATGCCGGTTGATTTTGCAGGCTTCTGTGACCACGCTTCTGTGACCACGCTTCTGTGACCAGGCTTTGTGATCAGGCTCTTGTGGCGAGGGAGCTTGCTCCCGTTGGGTTGCGAAGCAGCCCCAATGCCTCGTCGGGGGCTAAAAAGCGACGACTGCTTCGCAGCCGAGCGGGAGCAAGCTCCCTCGCCACAAGAACGCACCGCCCTTAAAGGGTGGTGGCACCCAGCGCAGTCACGATCTGTTGCAAGGCCGCCGACGACCCTTCGATACGCACCTTCAAGCTATCGATTTCCCGGCGTGGCGGGTAGTGCTTGCGCAAGGCATCGAACGCACTGCGTTGCTCGTCGACGGTGCCCACCAGGCTGCGACGGAAGTTCGCATCGTCGCCACGGGGGTCGTACACGCTCCGGCACAGCGCCGCCAAGGCCCAGGCCGGGTCGGCTTCGGCGTCCAGGATGATGCCCCCCAGCCACGGCCGAGGCAACAGGTCGCTGAGGCGGACTTCAACCGGCTGTTCCAGGAACGCGCATAAAGCCTGGTAGATCTGGGCCGTGCCACGCTGGCGGCCATCAAGACTGTACCCGGCAATGTGCGGGGTGGCGATCACGCATAAGTCTGCCAGGTCCACGTCCACGGTGGGCTCCTGCTCCCAGACATCCAGCACCGCTTGCAGGTCTTCGCGCTCCAACAACACCTCGCGCAACGCGGCATTGTCGATCACCGGACCGCGGGCCGCATTGATCAGCCAGGTGCCGGGCTTGAGCTGGTTCAGGCGCGCTTCGTCGAACAGGTGCCAGGTCGGTTGCTCGCCGTCGCGGGTCAACGGGGTGTGCAGGCTGATCACATCGCACTGCTCGATGATCTGTTCCAGGCTCACATAATCGCCGCCCTCAACGGCCTGACGCGGCGGATCGCAGACCTTGACGGTCCAGCCCAGGCCCTTGAGCAGTTCGATCAACCGCCCGCCCACCTGCCCTGCGCCGACCACGCCGAAGGTCCGCTGCGCGAGCGCCACGCCTTCGATTTCCGCCAGGGTCATCAGGCTGCCCAGCACGTAGTCCACCACGCCACGGGCGTTGCAACCGGGTGCGCTGGCCCAGTGGATACCGGCCTCGGCCAGATAATCCAGGTCCAGGTGATCGGTGCCGATAGTGCATGTGCCGACGAAGCGTACCTTGCTACCCTCCAGCAGCGCCCGATTGACCTGGCTGACCGAACGCACCAGCAGCACATCGGCTTGCTCGACCATCGTCCGGTCGATTCCCCGGCCCGGTACCCGGCGGATTTCGCCGAGCCCTTGGAAAAACGCATCAAGCAGGGGGATGTTTTCGTCGGCGACGATCAGCATGGCAGAGCTCCTTTGGCGGGAGGGGCAGTGTAGGCGTTCCTCGCCTCGATGGGCCAGTCCTTGCCTCAGTGAACTAAATTGTGGCGAGGGAGCTTGCTCCCGCTCGGCTGCGTAGGAGCTGGCGAAGCCTGCGATCTTTTGTTCTTTCGCTTGATACTCAACTGACCTAGGAAAGATCGCAGCCTCGCTTCGCTCGACAGCTCCTACAGCGCAGTCGAGCGGGAGCAAGCTCCCTCGCCACAACAGCATCCGCACGACTGAGAAAGCGATTACAAATCCACAACACAGCTTTTTTCCTGACCACAGCGTCAAGGCGTAGAATTCGCCGCCTTGCGCTAATTTCTCTCGGACGCTTCGCCTGTGAATCCTGTCATCGACTCTCCTGCCACCCTTTCCCGCCCGGCCCGGGTGCGTCTGGAATTCAAGACCCTGCTGGCCTTGGCCGTGCCGATCATGGTGGCGCAACTGGCAACCACCGCCATGGGCTTTGTCGACGCGGTGATGGCCGGTCGGGTCGGCCCACGGGACTTGGCGGCAGTAGCCCTGGGCAACTCGATCTGGGTACCGGTGTTCCTGCTGATGACCGGCACGTTGCTGGCGACCACGCCAAAAGTGGCCCAGCGCTTCGGTGCCGGCACGTTCGACGAAATCGGGCCGCTGGTGCGCCAGGCACTGTGGCTGGCGCTGGTTGTGGGGTTGCTCGCGACCCTGGCGCTGTTCAGCGCCGAACCAATCCTGCACATCATGAAGGTCGATCCCGAATTGATCGGCCCCTGCATGGAATACCTGCGCGGCATCGGCACGGGCCTGCCGGCCGTGGCGCTGTATCACGTGCTGCGCTGCTTCAGCGATGGCCTGGGCCGCACGCGACCGGCAATGGTGCTGGGGCTGTGCGGGCTGGCATTGAACATTCCGCTCAATTACATCTTCATCTACGGGCACCTGGGCGTACCCGCCATGGGCGGCGTCGGTTGCGGCTGGGCCACGGCCATCGTGATGTGGTTCATGGCCCTGGGCATGGCCGGTTGGGCCCGTTGGGCACCGGCCTATCAGTCGAGTCGGTTGTTCAGCCGTTTCGACTGGCCGCAATGGACAGTGATCAAGCGCCTGCTGGGCATCGGCCTGCCGATTGGCATCGCGGTGTTCGCCGAGTCGAGTATTTTCGCGGTGATCGCGCTGCTGATCGGCAGCCTCGGGGCCACGGTGGTTGCCGGGCACCAGATCGCGCTGAACTTCAGCTCCCTGGTGTTCATGATCCCCTACTCCCTGGGTATGGCTGTCACGGTGCGGGTCGGCCAGGCCTTGGGCCGTCGCCAGCCCCGTGAAGCGCGCTTTGCCGCCGGGGTGGGCATGGGCACGGCCCTGGCGTACGCCTGCCTGTCGGCGAGCCTGATGTTCGCACTGCGCGGGCCTATCGCGGCGATCTATACCGCCGACCCGGTGGTGATCGAAGTGGCGTCGATGCTGATCGTCTACGCGGCGCTGTTCCAGTTTTCCGATGCGATCCAGGTCACGGCGGCAGGCGCGTTGCGCGGCTACCAGGACACCCGGGTGACGATGATCCTGACCCTGTTCGCCTATTGGGGCATCGGCCTGCCGGTGGGCTACGCGCTGGGCCTGACCGACTGGCTCGGCGCGGCCAGCGGCCCGAGCGGGTTGTGGCAAGGCCTGATCGTAGGCCTGAGCTGCGCGGCGCTGATGTTGTCGATCCGCCTGACACGCAGCGCGCGCAAGCAGATCCGCGTCAGCCGCTCGACGGACTAAGCGAGCTTCTTGCGGATCCAGTAGAGGTAGGTGCCAGCCGCTTCCTGCTGGGCCACCAGTTCGTGATCCAGGAACACGCAAAACTTGGGGATGTCGCGGCGAGTCGAGGGATCGGTGGCGATGACTTTCAACAGGCCACCGGGGGCCAGGTCACGGATGTGCTGGTGCAGCATCATCACCGGTTCCGGGCAATTGAGGCCCGTGGCATCCAGTGTGCCGTCGACCGGCGTGTCGTTCATTTCACTCATGTTCTACTCCTGAAACTGGCCGGTATTGTCGCGCAATGCCGGCGTTCAGTCACCTCTGGCTTAACGCCGCACCCTGTGGGAGCGAGCTTGCTCGCGATAGCGGTGGGTCAGCTTGCATCAATGTTGAATGTGCCGACGCCATCGCGAGCAAGCTCGCTCCCACAGGGGATCTCACAGTCCTTAGGGGATTAGCGGGACTTCGGCTTTTTGGTATCCAGCCGCCGCAGATGGCACGTCACTTCCTCGCGGTCGTGGTACAGCTGCTTGCAACCGATCTCGACCTGGATACCCCGGGCCTTGAAACCCTCGGTAATGCGCTCGAGCAGGCGTTTCACCTCGGCATAACGCTGTTTCATAGGCAGCTTGAGGTTGACCACAGCCTCGCGGCAATGCCCTTCGCCAATCCACTCCTCCAGCATCGCCGCGTTGCGCGCGGGCTTTTCGACGATGTCGCAGACCATCCAATCCACCGGCTGCTTGGGCTTGAACGTGAAGCCGTCCGCCATCAAGTGCTGCACCAGGCCGGTATCCATCAGGCTTTCGGCCATCGGGCCGTTGTCGATGGCCGTCACCAGCATGCCGCGGTTGACCAGTTGCCAGGTCCAGCCGCCCGGCGCGGCGCCGAGGTCCACGCCCGTCATGTCACTGTGCAGGCGCTCGTCCCACTGGTCCCGGGGGATGAAATGGTGCCAGGCTTCTTCGAGCTTGAGGGTGGAGCGGCTTGGCGCCTCCCGGGGGAACTTGAGGCGCGGGATGCCCATCGGCCACATTGCCGAGTTATCCGCGTCCGCCAGGCCCAGGAAGACTTCACGGCCACTCTTGAAGGTCAGCAGCAGGCGCGGCTTGCGCGGATCGTCCACCAACTTGCCGGCCCCGCTCAACGCCTTGCGCAGCGGGCCTTCGAATTTCTTGCAGAAGTTCGACAGTTCCTTGCCGTCATTGGTGTCGACCACCTCCAGCCACAAGCTGCCACAGACCGGGAAGCCGCTCATGTGGGCCAGGATGACGCTGATACGGTCGGTTTCCGGCAAGTCAATGAACGTGCCCCGCGCCCACTGGCGCGGGAAAATCAGCTCGGCAAAACGCTGCCCACGCATCAGCCGTTCGGCGCCGTCCTCTTGCGTGCAGACAAATTCGGCGCAGGCGCTGGCCGGCTTGGCCTTGGCATAGCCGGCCACGTTGAGCCGAGCCGCATGTTCGGCGATCTCGGAACAGACCTCGCCTTCGAAGCCCGGCCGGCAGTGCATAAAAAGCGTGTTCATTGAAACTCCGTAGCAAAGCCTGTCACGAAAACCGCCGCATGATAGCGGAGTTCGGAACCGCGGACCTTGCAATAGAGTCCAGTGATTAGTCATACGCTTAAAACAGGGCTAGGTTAGAGGCTCTGTCCGTTCCGTCAGTCCGTAGCCGTGCGGACTCAAAGGAGTGATTTCAATGCCGTCCCTCGATAGCCTGAAAACCCTTAAAACACTGCAAGTCGACGCCAGGACCTACCACTATTTCAGCCTGCCGGATGCCGCCCGAAGCCTGGGCGACCTCGACAAACTGCCCATTTCCTTGAAGGTGCTGCTGGAAAACCTGCTGCGCTGGGAAGATGAAAAAACCGTCACCGGCGCCGACCTCAAGGCCCTGGCCGGTTGGCTCAAGGAGCGCCGCTCCGACCGCGAGATCCAATACCGCCCCGCACGGGTGCTGATGCAAGATTTCACCGGCGTGCCCGCCGTAGTCGACCTGGCCGCCATGCGCGCCGCTGTGGAAAAGGCCGGCGGCGACCCCCAGCGGATCAACCCGCTGTCCCCCGTGGACTTGGTGATCGACCACTCGGTGATGGTGGACAAGTTCGCCAGCAGCCAGGCGTTCGAGCAGAACGTCGACATCGAAATGCAGCGCAACGGCGAACGCTACGCCTTCCTGCGCTGGGGCCAGAGCGCCTTCGACAACTTCAGCGTGGTGCCGCCGGGCACCGGCATCTGTCACCAGGTCAACCTCGAATACCTGGGGCGCACCGTGTGGACCAAAGAAGAGGACGGCCGCACCTACGCCTTCCCGGACACCCTGGTGGGCACCGACTCCCACACCACCATGATCAATGGCCTCGGCGTACTGGGCTGGGGCGTCGGGGGGATCGAGGCGGAAGCAGCGATGCTGGGTCAACCGGTGTCGATGCTGATTCCCGAAGTCGTTGGCTTCAAACTCGTCGGCAAGCTGCGCGAAGGCATCACCGCCACCGACCTGGTGCTGACCGTCACGCAGATGCTGCGCAAGAAAGGCGTGGTGGGCAAATTCGTCGAGTTCTATGGCGACGGTCTGGCCGACCTGCCCTTGGCCGACCGCGCCACCATCGCCAACATGGCCCCGGAATACGGCGCCACCTGCGGGTTCTTCCCGGTGGACGAGGTGACCCTGGACTACCTGCGCCTGTCCGGGCGTCCGGCTGACACCGTGAAGCTGGTGGAGGCCTATTGCAAGGCCCAGGGCCTGTGGCGTCTGCCCGGCCAGGAACCGGTGTTCACCGACACGCTGGAACTGGACATGGGCAGCGTCGAGGCCAGCCTCGCCGGCCCTAAACGCCCTCAGGACCGGGTCTCGCTGCCGAATGTCGGCCAGGCCTTCAGCGACTTCCTGGGGTTGCAGGTCAAACCCACCAGTAAGGAAGAAGGCCGCCTGGAAAGTGAAGGCGGCGGTGGCGTCGCGGTGGGCAACGCCGACCAGGTAGGCGAAGCCGAGTACGAATACGAAGGCCACACCCATCGCCTGAAAAACGGCGCGGTGGTGATTGCCGCGATCACCTCGTGCACCAACACCTCCAACCCCAGCGTCATGATGGCCGCCGGGCTGCTGGCGAAAAAAGCCGTGGAAAAAGGCCTGGTTCGCAAGCCTTGGGTCAAGAGCTCCCTGGCGCCGGGCTCCAAGGTGGTCACCGATTACTACAAGGCGGCCGGCCTGACCGAATACCTGGATAAACTCGGTTTCGACCTGGTGGGCTATGGTTGCACCACCTGCATCGGCAACTCCGGGCCGTTGCCGGACCCCATCGAAAAAGCCATCCAGAAAGCCGATCTCACCGTGGCCTCGGTCTTGTCGGGCAACCGCAACTTCGAAGGCCGAGTGCATCCACTGGTGAAGACCAACTGGCTGGCCTCACCGCCATTGGTGGTCGCCTATGCCTTGGCCGGCACGGTGCGCATCGACATCAGTAGCGAGCCGCTGGGCAACGACCGGGACGGCAAACCGGTGTACCTGCGGGACATCTGGCCCAGCAGCCAGGAAGTCGCCGCCGCCGTGGCCCAGGTCAACACCAGCATGTTCCACAAGGAATACGCCGCCGTGTTTGCCGGTGACGAGCAATGGCAGGCCATCGAGGTGCCGCAAGCGGCCACCTATGTCTGGCAGGACGACTCGACCTATATCCAGCATCCACCGTTCTTCGACGACATCGGCGGGCCGCCACCGGCAGTCAGGAACGTCGAGGGCGCCCGAGTGCTGGCCCTGCTGGGGGACTCGGTGACCACCGACCACATCTCCCCGGCCGGTAACATCAAGGCCGACAGCCCGGCCGGTCGCTACCTGCGCGAACAGGGCGTGGAGCCACGGGACTTCAACTCCTACGGTTCACGGCGTGGCAACCATCAGGTGATGATGCGCGGCACCTTCGCCAACATCCGCATCCGCAACGAAATGCTCGACGGCGAAGAAGGCGGCAATACGATCTACATTCCCAATGGCGAACGCATGCCGATCTACGATGCCGCCATGCTGTACCAGGCCGCGGGCACGCCGCTGGTGGTGATCGCCGGCCAGGAATATGGCACCGGGTCGAGCCGGGACTGGGCGGCCAAGGGCACCAACCTGTTGGGGGTCAAGGCAGTGATCGCCGAAAGCTTCGAGCGCATCCATCGCTCCAACCTGGTGGGCATGGGCGTGCTGCCGTTGCAGTTCAAGCTCGACCAGAACCGCAAGAGCCTGAACCTCACGGGCAAGGAAACCCTGGACATCCTCGGCCTCAATGACGTCGAACTGACGCCGCGCATGAACCTGCCCCTGGTCATCACCCGGGAGGATGGCAGCCAGGAGCGAATCGAAGTGTTGTGTCGGATCGATACCTTGAATGAAGTGGAATATTTCAAGGCCGGCGGGATTCTTCACTATGTCTTGCGACAATTGATTGCTGCTTGAAAAAACCGCCTCCATGGCGAATACAAGCCTGGACAAGGACCTGTGGGAGCGAGCTTGCTCCGGGCGGCGTTCCGACGATAGGGGCAGTTCAGTCAACATTGATGTTGGCTGATCCACCGCTATCGCGAGCAAGCTCGCTCCCACAGGTTTTATAACTGACTGACTGCTATTTAACAGGCACTGTTTTTGGATCAGCCCGCCTATAATCCCGCCAGCACCCACACAACCGCGCCAGCCAACCGCCAGCCCTTCCTGCGCATGAATCTGCATGGACACAAATGTGCTCTTTGCGCGACACAGTGGCGTCGAAGACCCGACGGCCGCCCTCGCCCAGAGTTCTCCCGCTAAAAGGATGTTGTATGCCCGCTTTATCCTGGCTTCACTTGGCCCTTCTTTCCACCGGCTATGGCTTGGCGCTGCTCTACGGCCAGTTGGCCTGGACTGCGGCCATCTCGGTGGCGCTGCTGCTGTTCGCCGGGTATGCGGTTCGCCAGCAACAAACACCGGTTGGCCAGTTTCTCGGGCATGCGCTGTTCATTGTCATGGCCCTGGCATTGGCCCTGCACTGGATGCCTGGCTTCTTCAACGGCCGGGCCATCGCACCCCAGCGTTTGACCGGTGACGCCGTACCGTTTGCCATGTACCTGAACCAGGACAAGCCGCTGATCGGTTTCTGGCTATTGCTGGCCTGCCCCTGGATCGTCGGCCGACGCTCACTGCGCCTGTCCGTCCAGGCCACGGCGCTGGGCCTGGGGCTGAGCGCGGTGCTGGCCCTCGGCGGGGCCGTGCTGCTGGGCATGGTCCATTGGGCGCCGAAGTGGCCGGATCACGCTTGGTTGTGGACCGCTAATAATCTTTTATTGGTCACGATCGTGGAGGAAGCGCTGTTTCGTGGCTACATTCAGGGGGGCTTGAGTCGACGCTTCAAACATCTGGCCCAGGGCGACAACCTGGCGCTGCTCCTGGCCTCGCTGCTGTTCGGCCTGGTGCACGCCGGCGCGGGCTGGCAATGGGTGCTGTTGTCAGGCCTGGCGGGCGTCGGTTACGGCCTGGCGTATCGTTTTGGTGGCCTGGGCGCGGCGGTCGCCACGCATTTTCTGCTCAACCTGCTTCATTTCGCCCTCTTTACCTACCCGATGCTGGCGTGATAGCGACAGGCAAAAATAACTTCAACTAAAACCTGACAACGCCGACAACCTTTCAAAGCCTTGCGGATCTACACACCATGCGTAACAACCAACCCGTCACACAACGCGAAAGGACCTTCCCGGCCCAGCAACGATTGATTTCCACCACCGACACCAAAGGTGTGATCACTTACTGCAACGATGCTTTCGTTGAAGTCAGCGGGTATTCGAAGGAAGAACTGATTCGTGCGCCGCACAATCTCGTGCGCCATCCCGATGTCCCCTCCGCCGTGTTCGCGCACATGTGGGGCACACTGAAACAAGGCTTGCCATGGATGGGCATCGTCAAGAATCGCTGCAAGAACGGTGACCATTACTGGGTCAACGCCTATGTCACGCCCGTGTTCGAGGGCAATCAGGTGGTCGGCTACGAGTCGGTGCGGGTCAAGCCCACCGCTGAGCAGATCGGCCGCGCCGAAGCCCTCTATCAACGCATCAACCAGGGCAAGTCCGCAGTGCCGGGCAGCGACAAGTGGTTGCCGATACTGCAGGACTGGCTGCCGTTCATCCTGGTCAGCCAGCTGGGCTTCGTCGTCGGCGCGTTTCTGAATTCTTCCTGGGGCTTTGCCCTGGCCGCCCTGCTGTCGGTGCCCTTGGGGCTGATGGGACTGCAATGGCAGCAACGCGGGATCAAGCGCCTCCTGCGCCTGGCTGAACAAACCACCTCCGACCCGCTGATCGCCCGGATGTACACCGACAGCCGCGGCGTCCAGGCACGCCTGGAGATGTCGATCCTCAGCCAGCAAGCGCGCCTGAAAACCTGCCTGACCCGCCTGCAGGACACCGCCGAGCACCTCAACGACCAGGCTCGCCAGTCCAATACCCTGGCCCACGACAGCTCCAGCGGCCTGGAACGTCAGCGGGTGGAGACCGAACAGGTCGCCACGGCCGTCAACCAGATGGCAGCAACGACCCAGGAGGTCGCCAGCCACGTGCAGCGCACCGCCGATGCCACCCAGGAAGCCAATCGCCTGACCAGCCGCGGCCGCGACATCGCCGGGGAAACCCGCGATGCCATCGAGCGGCTATCGGTGGTGGTGGGTGAGACCGGTCAAACCGTCACCCAACTGGCCAAGGACAGCGACGAGATCGGTGGCGTGGTCGACGTGATCAAAGGCATCGCCGACCAGACCAACCTGCTAGCCCTCAACGCGGCCATCGAAGCGGCCCGTGCCGGCGAGATGGGCCGCGGCTTTGCCGTGGTGGCCGACGAGGTAAGGCAACTGGCGCAACGCACCAGCGAATCCACCGGGCAGATCCACGCGCTGATCGCCAAGCTCCAGCAGACCGCCACCAACGCCGTGCAAACCATGGACGCCGGCCACCGCCAGGCCGAAGAAGGCGTGGCGCGGGTCATGGAAGCGGACCAGGCGCTGGTGGGCATCAGCGAAGCCGTGGCGCATATCACGGACATGACCACCCAGATCGCCGCCGCCACCGAGGAACAAAGCTCAGTGGCCGAGGAGATCAGCCGCAACATCAGCAATATCTCGGAACTGGCCGATCAGACTTCGGGACAGGCCCACAGCTCAGCGCTGCTCAGCGAAGAGCTGACCCGCACGGCCAATACGCAGTATTCGTTGGTGGAGCGGTTCAACCGCTGACTTCAATTGGGCAAACTGAAAACCCGGACGGCGAAAGCTTCCGGGTTTTTTGTTGCCTGGGCAGCCGCTATCGCGAGCAAGCTCGCTCCCACAGGGTGTTGTGAACGCCGCAAATCCCGTGTGGGAGCGAGCTTGCTCGTGACGAGGCCATGACAGGCAACATCAATCGCGAGACAGGAACCCGGCCACTTCTCGCGCCGCCGTCTCCAAATGCTGCTCATGACTGAACCCCGATACCTTCAGCGGCTTGAGGTCATGATCCCCCGCCACCAACCACAACACCTCGATGCTCGGTGACAAGGCGTAGCCCTGCACCGCCTCCCGATTACCCAACGCATCCCGCTCGCCCTGGACGATCAAGGTGCGGGTCTTCAATGCCGCCAAGTGCTCGACCCGCGGTTTCTCCGGCTTGCCCACCGCGTAGAAGGGATAGCCCAGGCATACCAGCGCATCGGCGCCCAGCTCATCGGCCAGCAGGCTCGCCATGCGCCCCCCCATGGACTTGCCGCCAATGGCCAGCCGCCCAGCGACATAAGGCCGCACCTTGGCGTACACCTCTCGCCAGCATTCGAGCAGCTTGGGCGCTGGGTTCGGTGGACGCTTGCCGCCATCCTGACGCCGCTGGGCCATGTAGGGAAACTCGAAGCGCAACACGTTGACGCCTTGTGCGGCAAGGCGTGCGGCCATTTCCTCCATGAAGCCGCTGTCCATCGGCGCTCCGGCACCGTGGGCCAGGATCAGGGTCGGTGGTTCGGCGCACACCCCGGGCCGCGCGGCCGTCCACAACCAGCCATGTTGCTCCACGCACCGCGCCCATTGATCCCCGTCAATACTGGCCTTGTGCTGTTTGTCCATGCTTGCCTCGCTTTTAGTCTGCCTATAACTCCAGGCGAAGAACGCCGCACTGCCTTGCGCAGGCGCTCACTTCGGCTGAACCGTGGATGGGGAACCATGAACACTTCTATCAGTACCGCCTACAACTACAAGGTGGTCCGCCAATTCGCCATTATGACGGTGGTGTGGGGCATCGTCGGCATGGGGCTCGGGGTTTTTCTCGCGGCCCAATTGGTCTGGCCACAGCTCAACTTCGATTTGCCCTGGACCAGCTTCGGCCGCCTGCGCCCGCTGCACACCAACGCGGTGATCTTCGCCTTCGGCGGCTGCGCGTTGTTTGCCAGTTCGTTCTACTCGGTGCAACGCACCTGCCAGACCCAGCTGTTTGCGCCGAAAATCGCCGCGTTCTGCTTCTGGGGCTGGCAACTGGTGATCCTGCTGGCGGCCATCAGCCTGCCGCTGGGCTACACCAGTTCCAAGGAGTACGCCGAGCTGGAATGGCCGATCGACATCCTGATCACCGTCGTCTGGGTCGCCTACGCCATCGTGTTCTTCGGCACCGTGGCCAAGCGCAACACCAAGCACATCTATGTCGGTAACTGGTTCTTCGGCGGGTTCATCCTGACCGTGGCGATCCTGCACATCGTCAACAACCTGGAACTGCCGGTGAGCTGGACCAAGTCCTACTCGGTGTACGCCGGGGCCACGGACGCGATGGTGCAATGGTGGTACGGGCACAACGCCGTAGGCTTTTTCCTCACTGCAGGCTTCCTGGGGATGATGTATTACTTCGTGCCGAAGCAGGCCGAACGCCCGGTGTATTCCTATCGCCTGTCCATCGTCCACTTCTGGGCGCTGATCACCCTGTACATCTGGGCCGGCCCGCACCACCTGCACTACACCGCCCTGCCGGATTGGGCACAGTCCCTGGGCATGGTGATGTCGCTGATCCTGCTGGCACCGAGCTGGGGCGGCATGATCAACGGCATGATGACCCTCTCCGGCGCCTGGCATAAGTTGCGCAGCGACCCGATCCTGCGGTTCCTGGTGGTGTCCCTGGCGTTCTACGGCATGTCGACCTTCGAAGGTCCGATGATGGCGATCAAGACCGTCAACGCCCTCTCCCACTACACCGACTGGACCATCGGCCACGTGCATGCCGGCGCGCTCGGCTGGGTGGCGATGATTTCCATCGGCGCGCTGTACCACATGATCCCGAAAGTCTTCGGCCGGCCACAGATGCACAGCATCGGCCTGATCAACGCGCACTTCTGGCTCGCGACCATCGGCACCGTGCTCTACATCGCCTCGATGTGGGTCAACGGCATCGCCCAGGGCCTGATGTGGCGGGCGGTGAACGAGGACGGCACGCTCACCTATTCCTTCGTCGAAACCCTGGTGGCCAGCCACCCAGGCTTCGTCGTGCGGTTGGCGGGCGGGGCGATCTTCCTCATCGGCATGCTGCTGATGGCCTACAACACCTGGCGCACCGTGCGGGCCTACCAGCCTGCCGAAGCCGCCGCTGCCGCGCAGATGGCCTGAGGAGTCCGCCATGAAACACGAAACAATCGAAAAAAACGTCGGCCTGCTGATGCTGCTGATGGTCCTGGCCGTGAGCATTGGCGGCCTGACCCAGATCGTGCCGCTGTTCTTCCAGGACGTGACCAACAAGCCGGTGGACGGCATGAAGCCCTACACCGCCCTGCAACTGGAAGGCCGCGACATCTACATCCGTGAAGGCTGCGTCGGCTGCCACTCGCAGATGATCCGTCCGTTCCGCGCCGAGACCGAGCGCTACGGCCACTACTCCGTCGCCGGCGAAAGTGTCTGGGATCACCCATTCCTGTGGGGTTCCAAGCGTACCGGGCCGGACCTGGCACGGGTCGGCGCGCGCTACTCCGATGATTGGCACCGCGCCCACTTGTACAACCCGCGCAACGTCGTGCCGGAGTCGAAAATGCCGGCCTACCCCTGGCTGGTGGCCCAGGCAGTGGACAGCAGCCACACCGAAGGCAAGCTGCGCGCCATGCGCACCCTCGGCGTGCCGTACACCGACGACGACATCGCAGGCAGCGTGGCCTCGCTCAAGGGCAAGACCGAAATGGACGCGCTGGTGGCCTACCTGCAAGTGCTCGGCACTGCCATCAAGAGCAAGAGGTGAGCCTGATGTTCTTTGAAATGAGCACTGGAATGATCCGTGGGCTGGGCACCGTCGTGGTGTTCATCGCCTTCATCGGCCTGATCCTGTGGGTGTTCAGCAGCAAGCGCGGACCGGAGTTCGCCCAGGCGCGCCTGCTGCCGTTCGCCGACGAGCCACCCGCCGACCTCACCCCCCAAGACCCTGCGACAAGGAGTACCCGGCCATGACCACCTTCTGGAGTACGTGGATCTGCGTACTGACCCTCGGCAGCCTCATCGGCCTGACCTGGCTGCTGATCGGCACCCGCAAGGGCGAGACCAAGGGCAGCGTCGACCAGACCATGGGCCACAGCTTCGACGGCATCGAGGAATACGACAACCCACTGCCGCAGTGGTGGTTCCTGTTGTTCGCCGGCACCCTGGTGTTTTCCGTCGGTTACCTGGTTCTCTACCCAGGCCTGGGCAACTGGAAAGGCATCTTGCCCGGGTACGAGAACGGCTGGACCGGCGCCCATGAATGGGAAAAGGAAATGGCCAAGGCCGACGCCAAGTTCGGGCCGATCTTCGCCAAGTTCGCTGCCATGCCCGTGGAAGAAGTCGCCAAGGACCCACAGGCCTTGAAGATGGGTGGCCGCCTGTTCGCCTCCAACTGCTCGGTCTGCCACGGCTCGGACGCCAAGGGTGCCTTCGGCTTCCCGAACCTGGCCGACAGCAACTGGCGCTGGGGCGGCGCCGCCGAGACCATCAAGGCGACCATCATGGGCGGGCGCATGGCGGCGATGCCGGCCTGGGGCGAAGTGCTGGGGGAGTCCGGGGTCAAGAACGTGGCCGCCTATGTTCGCCACGACCTGGCCGGCCTGCCTTTGCCGGCGGACAGCGGTGCCGACCTGCAAGCCGGCCAGCAGGCCTTCAACACCACCTGCGTTGCCTGCCACGGCGCCAACGGCCAGGGCACCGAAGCCATGGGGGCGCCGAACCTGACGCAACCGGCCGGCTTCATCTACGGCACCAGCCTGACCCAGTTGCAGCAGACCATTCGCCACGGACGCCAAGGCCACATGCCGGCACAGAATGAGTTGCTGGGCAATGACAAGGTGCAACTGCTCGCGGCTTACGTCTACAGCCTGTCCCAGGGTGTCGGCACCGAGCGCCTGCAAGCGGAACACAAAAGCGAATAAATCCTGACCACACGAACAGCCGCATTCATCTGGATGCGGCTGTTCCGTGCCCCTGCGCGACTCATTGTCGCACCCTCCCATGGTCTTTCTTTCGGTTCCCCTGAATCAGGTCTAAGCTTGCCTTTGCGTGCGCTGGCGACTGCCGGTTTCAGGTCGATCCGACCCGATGCGTTCGACAATCGTTCGACAAAAAGGCCGCAAAGGCAGGTGAATACCGGCTGTTGCGACAGTTGCCTGGCATCACCCGAACGCCGTGTTCGAACACACCCCGTTACAACCGACCTGACCCCCTCGCCTCTTTCCTTCGTTGCGACATTTTGCCGAGGGCCAATTTTGTCCCTACACCGAACATGGAAAGGCCGCAGAATCAGCTTTGGAAAGCATTGACCCAGGTCATGGCGCGTTGCAATGACCCCCCGCTTTCTCCATACTTGCGACCGATTTTTATCCTAATAAAACACCCAAACCGTGGAACCTTAGAATGAGCACAGCAATCAGTCCGACTGCTTATAACTATAAGGTAGTCCGCCAGTTCGCCATCATGACGGTGGTCTGGGGGATCCTTGGCATGGGGCTCGGTGTCTTCATCGCCTCGCAACTGGTCTGGCCGGAGTTGAACTTCGATCTGCCATGGACGACATTTGGACGCCTGCGCCCGCTGCACACCAACCTGGTGATCTTCGCCTTCGGTGGTTGTGCGTTGTTTGCCACTTCTTACTACGTCGTGCAGCGAACCTGCCAAACGCGACTGATTTCCGACAGCCTCGCCGCCTTCACCTTCTGGGGTTGGCAAGCGGTGATCGTCGGCGCGATCGTGACCTTGCCAATGGGTTTCACCACCACCAAGGAATACGCGGAACTGGAATGGCCCCTGGCTATTCTGCTGGCGATCGTCTGGGTGACCTACGGTTTGGTGTTCTTCGGCACCATCGTCAAGCGCAAGACCAAGCACATCTACGTCGGTAACTGGTTCTACGGTGCCTTCATCGTCGTGACCGCCATGCTGCACATCGTCAACCACGCCTCCCTGCCGGTCAGCTTCTTCAAGTCGTACTCGGCCTACTCGGGTGCGACCGACGCGATGATCCAGTGGTGGTACGGCCACAACGCCGTGGGGTTCTTCCTGACCACCGGCTTCTTGGGGATGATGTACTACTTCGTGCCGAAACAGGCCGAGCGTCCGATCTATTCCTATCGCCTGTCCATCGTCCACTTCTGGGCGCTGATCACCCTGTACATCTGGGCCGGCCCGCACCACCTGCACTACACCGCACTGCCAGACTGGGCACAATCCCTGGGCATGGCGATGTCGATCATCCTGCTGGCGCCAAGCTGGGGCGGCATGATCAACGGCATGATGACCCTGTCGGGTGCCTGGCATAAATTGCGCACCGACCCGATCCTGCGCTTCCTGGTCGTCTCGCTGGCGTTCTACGGCATGTCGACCTTCGAAGGCCCGATGATGGCCATCAAGACCGTCAACTCCCTGAGCCACTACACCGACTGGACCATCGGCCACGTACACGCCGGTGCACTCGGTTGGGTTGCGATGATTTCCATCGGCGCCATCTACCACATGATCCCGAAACTGTTCGGTCGTGCGCAGATGCACAGCACCGGCCTGATCAACGCGCACTTCTGGCTCGCGACCATCGGCACCGTGCTCTACATCGCCTCGATGTGGGTCAACGGCATCACCCAAGGCCTGATGTGGCGTGCGATCAACGACGACGGCACCCTGACCTATTCGTTCGTCGAAGCGCTGCAAGCCAGCCACCCTGGCTTCATCGTGCGTGCCCTGGGCGGCGCGTTCTTCGCCAGCGGCATGCTGTTCATGGCCTACAACGTGTACCGCACCGTTCGTGCCTCTGACCCGGCTGAAGCTGAAGCCGCCGCCAAGATCGCCGTAGTTGGAGCTCACTGATGAAGCACGAAGCAGTAGAGAAGAATATCGGCCTGCTGGCCTTCTTCATGGTCATCGCCGTGAGCATCGGCGGCCTGACCCAGATCGTTCCGCTGTTCTTCCAGGACGTGACCAACAAGCCGGTCGAAGGCATGAAGCCGCGTACCGCCCTTGAACTGGAAGGTCGTGACATCTATATCGCCAACGGCTGTGTCGGCTGCCACTCGCAGATGATCCGTCCGTTCCGCGCCGAGACCGAACGCTACGGCCACTACTCCGTTGCCGGCGAAAGCGTCTGGGACCACCCGTTCCTGTGGGGCTCCAAGCGTACCGGCCCGGACCTGGCCCGCGTTGGCGGCCGCTACTCCGACGACTGGCAGCGTGCGCACTTGTACAACCCGCGCAACGTGGTGCCTGAGTCGAAAATGCCGGCCTACCCGTTCCTCGTAGAAAACAAGCTCGACGGCAAAGACACCGCCAAGAAAATGGAAGTCCTGCGTGCCTTGGGCGTGCCTTACACCGATGAAGACATCGCCGGTGCCAGGGATGCCGTCAAGGGCAAGACTGAAATGGACGCGCTGGTGGCCTATCTGCAAGGCCTGGGCACCATCATCAAAAGCAAACGGTGATTTAGATGGATATCGGGATGATTCGTGGCCTGGGCACCGTCGTCGTGATGGTGGCCTTCATCGGCCTGGCGCTGTGGGTATTCAGCCCCAAGCGCAAGTCGGAGTTTGACGACGCGACCTTGCTGCCGTTCGCGGATGATCCCGAAGCCATCAAGCACGTCGAGCAAGCTTCTAGGAGTAACAAAGAATGACTACATTCTGGAGTCTGTACGTCACAGTCCTCAGCCTGGGAACGATCTTCGCCCTGACCTGGCTGCTGCTGTCGACCCGCAAGGGCCAGCGCAGCGAAGCCACCGAAGAGACGGTTGGCCACTCCTTCGACGGGATCGAGGAGTACGACAACCCGCTGCCGAAATGGTGGTTCATGCTGTTCGTGGGCACCATCATTTTCGCCCTCGGTTACCTGGTGCTCTACCCTGGCCTGGGCAACTGGAAAGGCCTGCTGCCAGGCTATAACTACCTGGACACCGAAAAGCAGACCGCCTTCGCCAACGGCCAGACCGGCTGGACAGGCGTTCATGAGTGGGAAAAGGAAATGGCGCGCTCGGACGCCAAGTTCGGTCCGATCTTCGCCAAGTTCGCCTCCATGCCGATCGAAGAAGTCGCCAAGGACCCGCAAGCCCTGAAGATGGGTGGCCGCCTGTTCGCCTCCAACTGCTCGGTTTGCCACGGTTCCGACGCCAAGGGTGCCTACGGCTTCCCGAACCTGACCGACGCCGACTGGCGCTGGGGCGGTGAGCCGGAAACCATCAAGACCACCATCATGGGTGGCCGTCACGCCGTGATGCCGGGCTGGGCTGCCGTGGTGGGCGAACAAGGCGTGGCCGATGTGGCCGCCTACCTGGTGACCGGCCTGCACGGTCGCAAGCTGCCCGAAGGCGCCAAGGCCGATCCGGCCAACGGCCAGAAACTGTTCGCGGCCAACTGCGTGGCCTGCCACGGTCCTGCCGGCAAGGGCACGCCCGCCATGGGCGCACCTGACCTGACGCATCCAGCGGGGTTCATCTACGGTTCGAGCTTCGCTCAACTGCAGCAGACCATCCGCTACGGTCGCCAGGGCCAGATGCCGGCCCAGGCCGACCTGCAAGGCAACGACAAGGTCCACCTGCTGGCGGCCTATGTCTACAGCCTGTCTCACGGCGAAAAGGCTCCGGCCGCTGACGCCCAGTAAGACAAGTCGCTGATACACGAAAGGCCCCGCCAATCCGATTGGCGGGGCCTTTTTGTTACAGCAGAAAAAACCTGGGCAAAGCTGTTGCGCTTGCGGCCTATCCATACCAGTAGTAACGTGTCTACATTCGAACTAAACATGAGGGCACGCCCATGTCCATCACCACCCTCTCCAGCCGTGAATTCAACCACGACACAAGTGGTGCCAAAAAAGCCACCCGCGAAGGGCCGGTGATCATCACCGACCGTGGCAAGCCGGCCCATGTGCTGCTAAGCATTGAGGAGTACCAGAAACTGACCGGCCTCGGCACCAGCATTGTCGAGCTGCTGGTCATGCCCGATGCGCCGGACATCGACTTCGAGACCGAGCGCGCCGTCATCACGCCTCGCTCGGTGGACCTGTCCTGAATGTTTCTACTCGATACCAACGTCATTTCCGAACTGCGCAAATCCCAGGCAGACAAGAACGTCCAGGCCTGGGCGCGCAGCGTTCCCGCGCCCAGCCTGTACGTTTCGGCGATTACCGTATTGGAACTGGAAACCGGCGTGCTGCGCTTCGAACGCAAGGACCCGACGCAAGGCAGCCGCTTGCGGGCCTGGCTGGATGATCATGTGCTGCCGGCCTTTGCTGGCAGGATCCTGGCCGTGGACCGTGCCGTCGCGCTGCGCTGCGCTCGCCTGCATGTGCCTGACCGCAGCAATGAATGTGATGCATTGATTGCCGCGACCGCGCTGGTCCATGGGTTGACCGTGGTGACCCGCAACGTGAGTGATTTCCAGAGCTGCGGCGTGGCGGTGCTCAATCCTTGGTCAGATCCATCCTGAGACTTCATGCGGTCCTGTGGCGAGGGGATTTATCCCCGCTGGGCTGCGAAGCAGCCCCAAAAGGCTGATCGCATCAATCTGACACACCGTGGTGACAGGCTTCAGGACTGCTTCGCAGCCCAACGGGGATAAATCCCCTCGCCACAAAGCGCAGGTTTATGCCTGATCGAAGTATTTGCTTGCACTGACGGCGAGTTTTCCAACCTACCAATTTGCCTGTCCGGCTCCCTTTCGTTTTTCTCCAACGCCATCGACTGTCTATAGTCAATTGATCTGGATCATGACTTGTTACATCCGCTACACCATTCGACCCAGACGCCCAACGCGACCAAAGGTCGCACCCTTGAGCCAGAGCGACAGGCGTATCATTGCGCCACTGCAACACCCTTTCTGACCGAGGTCGGCACGTACTGGCCCCGGCACTTTTCCACTGCCGTGGGATGCAATTGATGAGCAACCAGATTCCGGTACATGACGTTACCCCGCCTGCCAAGGACGCTAACAAAAGCGTCGACCTGTATGCCTCTCGGGAAAAAATCTACACCCGCGCCTTCACCGGCCTGTTTCGCAACCTGCGGATGGTGGGCGGAGCGCTCCTGTTCCTGCTGTATTTCGGTACGGTCTGGTTGAACTGGGGCGGCCATCAGGCCGTCTGGTGGAACCTGCCGGAACGCAAATTCTTCATTTTCGGGGCGACGTTCTGGCCCCAAGATTTCATCCTGCTTTCCGGGATGCTGATCATTGCCGCGTTTGGCCTGTTCTTCATCACGGTCTATGCCGGACGGGTGTGGTGCGGCTATACCTGTCCACAAAGCGTGTGGACCTGGATCTTCATGTGGTGCGAAAAAGTCACCGAAGGTGACCGCAACCAGCGCATCAAGCTCGACAAGGCGCCCATGGGTGCCAACAAATTCCTGCGCAAGTTCGCCAAGCACAGCCTGTGGCTGCTGATCGGTTTCGTCACCGGTGTGACCTTCGTCGGTTACTTCACGCCGATCCGCGAACTGGTGTTCGAGTTCTTTACCGGCCAGGCCGATGGCTGGTCGTATTTCTGGATCGGCTTCTTCACTCTCGCCACCTACGGCAACGCCGGCTGGCTGCGTGAACAGGTGTGCATCTATATGTGCCCTTACGCGCGTTTCCAAAGCGTGATGTTCGACAAGGACACCTTGATCGTGTCCTACGACCCGCGTCGTGGTGAAAGCCGTGGCCCGCGCAAGAAGGGCGTGGACTACAAGGCCCTGGGTCTTGGCGACTGCATCGACTGCACCATGTGCGTCCAGGTCTGCCCCACCGGCATCGACATCCGCGACGGCCTGCAGGTCGAGTGCATCGGCTGCGCGGCCTGCATCGACGCCTGCGACAACATCATGGACAAAATGGATTATCCCCGCGGCCTGATCAGCTACACCACCGAACACAACCTCTCGGGGCAGAAAACCAATAAACTGCGCCCACGCCTGATCGGTTATGCGCTGGTGTTGCTGACGATGATCAGCCTGCTGGCGGCGGCGTTCTTCATGCGCTCGCTGGTGGGGTTCGATGTCAGCAAGGATCGCGTGCTGTACCGTGAAAACGCCGAAGGCCGGATCGAGAACGTCTACAGCCTGAAGATCATGAACAAAGACCAACGCGACCATACGTACGTCCTGGACGCCGTTGGCCTGCCCGACCTCAAGCTGCAAGGTCGCCGGGAAATCAAGGTCGCGGCCGGCGAGATCTACAGCCAGCCGGTCGAGCTGTCCAGCGCACCGGAACAACTGCCATCGAGCGCCAACGAGGTGACGTTCATCCTCAAGGACGCCGATGACGAAAGCGTACATGTCGAAGCCAAGAGCCGGTTCATCGGCCCACAAACTCGTTGAGAGAAATGAACATGCCTGCAGCAACCGCCACCAGCCCTTGGTACAAGCACCTCTGGCCGTGGATCATCATTGCGATCCTGAGCTGTTCGGTGACACTGAGCCTGACGATGGTGACCATTGCGGTGAACAACCCCGACAACTTGGTCAATGACAACTATTACGAAGCCGGCAAGGGCATCAACCGCTCGCTGGAGCGCGAATTGCTGGCCCAGACCCTGCAACTGCATGCCAATGTGCAACTGGATGACGTGACCGGCGAAGTCAACCTGCGCCTGAACGGCGACAGCCGTCCCCAGACCCTGGAACTGAGCCTGATCTCGCCGACCCAACCGGAGAAGGACCGCAAGATCGTCCTGACCCGCAACGACAGTGAACCGGGGCGCTACGTCGGCCAGTTGACGGACAAGATCGAAGGCCGGCGCTTTGTCGAATTGCTGGGGATGGAGCACGACAAGACCTGGCGCCTGTTCGAAGAAGAGCAGATCAACCACGACCAGGCCATCCTGCTGGGCGATGAACCGCTGCAAGGCGCTGAAGACCTGAAAAAATAAGCTGCTGTTGTGGCGAGGGAGCTTGCTCCCGCTGGGCTGCGAAGCGGCCCTGAAGCCTGAGTCCCGGCGCTATCAGGCTCCATCGTGTCGGCTGCTTTGGGCCTGCTACGCAGGCCAGCGGGAGCAAGCTCCCTCGCCACAAAAAGCGCCCTCACTTGTAGCAAGCTCCTTCCACAAAGGCCTTCATGCGATACCCATGACCACTCCACAGCCCTGCTACCACTGCGCCCTGCCCGTTCCCCCCGGCAGTCGCTTCACCGCCGTTGTCCTCGGTGAAACCCGCGAGCTGTGCTGCCCGGGCTGCCAGGCGGTGGCCGAAGCCATTGTCGCCGGCGGCCTGGAAAGTTATTACCAGCATCGCAGTGAAGCATCGGCCAATCCTGAAACCTTGCCCGTCCAGTTGACCGATGAACTGGCGCTGTACGATCGCCCTGACGTACAGCAATCATTCGTGCGCCATGAAGGCGAACTGGCCGAAACCACCCTGTTGATGGAAGGCATCAGTTGCGCCGCCTGCGGCTGGTTGATCGAAAAACAGCTGCGCAGCCTGCCGGCCGTGGCCGAGGCGCGGTTGAACCTGTCCAACCATCGCCTGCATGTGCGCTGGGCCGATGCCCAATTGCCGCTGAGCACGCTGCTCGCCGAATTGCGCCAGATCGGCTACGTAGCGCACCCGTACCAGGCCGACCAGGCCTGTGAACAACTCGCCGCACAAAACCGCCTGGCCCTGCGCCAATTGGGCGTGGCCGGCCTGTTGTGGTTCCAGGCGATGATGGCGACCATGGCCACCTGGCCGGAATTCAACATCGACCTGAGCCCGGAGATGCACACCATCCTGCGCTGGGTCGCCCTGTTTCTCACCACGCCCATCGTCTTCTACAGCTGTGCGCCGTTCTTCAAAGGTGCCATGCGCGACCTGCGCACCCGCCACCTGACCATGGACGTTTCGGTGTCCCTGGCCATCGGCAGCGCCTACATAGCAGGTATCTGGACATCGATCACCGGCGTCGGCGAGTTGTACTTCGATGCCGTGGGCATGTTCGCCCTGTTCCTGCTGGCCGGCCGTTACCTGGAGCGCCGGGCCCGGGAGCGCACGGCGGCCGCCACCGCCCAGCTGGTCAATCTGTTGCCGGCCTCGTGCCTGCGCCTGGCGGATGACGGCCAGAGCGAACGTATCCTGCTCAACGAATTGCGCACCGGCGACCGGGTGCTGGTACATCCCGGGGCGGTCCTGCCGGCCGATGGCAAGATCCTTGAGGGTCAATCCAGCATCGACGAATCGCTGCTGACCGGTGAATACCTGCCACAGCCTCGGCAAGTGGGCGATGCGGTCACCGCGGGCACGCTGAATGTCGAAGGCGCCTTGACCGTCGAAGTGCTGGCCCTCGGGCAAGACACCCGGCTGTCGGCCATCGTGCGTCTGCTGGAGCGGGCCCAGGCCGAAAAACCGCCACTGGCGGAAATCGCCGATCGCGCCGCCCAATGGTTCCTGTTGTTCTCCCTGGTCGCGGCTGCGGCCATCGGCTTGCTGTGGTGGCAACTGGACGCCTCGCGGGCCTTTTGGATCGTCCTGGCGATGCTGGTCGCTACCTGCCCCTGCGCGTTGTCCCTCGCCACGCCGACCGCCCTGACTGCGGCCACCGGCACCTTGCACAAACTTGGCCTGCTGCTGACGCGCGGCCATGTGCTGGAGGGCCTGAACCAGATCGACACGGTGATTTTCGACAAGACCGGCACCCTCACCGAAGGCCGCTTGGCCTTGCGCGCCATTCGGCCACTGGCGGGCCTCGACAGCGATCAGTGCCTGGGCTTGGCCGCGGCCTTGGAAAACCGCTCGGAACACCCCATCGCCCGGGCGTTTGGCCGCGCGCCGTTGGCCGCCGAGCAGGTGCACAGCACCCCGGGGCTGGGGCTGGAAGGCCAGGTGGCGGAACAGCGCCTGCGCATCGGCCAGCCCGGTTTTGTCTGCGAGCTGAGTGACGCTCCCGTACCGCAGATGCCGGACGAAGCCGGGCAATGGCTGTTGCTGGGCGATGAGATCGGGCCGCTGGCCTGGTTCGTCCTCGATGACCGCTTGCGCGTCGATGCCCCGGCCCTGTTGGCGGCCTGCAAGGCACGAGGCTGGCGAACGCTGCTGCTGTCGGGCGACAGCTCACCGATGGTCGCCAGTGTCGCGGCCGAGCTGGGCATCGATGAGGCCCGCGGCGGCCTGCGCCCGGATGACAAGCTGGCGGTGTTGCAGCAGCTACACCAACAAGGCCGCAAGGTGTTGATGCTCGGCGATGGCGTGAACGATGTGCTGGTCCTGGCGGCGGCGGACATCAGTGTCGCCATGGGCTCGGCCACCGACCTGGCCAAGACCAGTGCCGACGCCGTGCTGCTGTCCAACCGCCTCGAGGCCCTGGTCCACGCCTTCAGCCTGGCCCGACGCACGCGCCGGGTGATCGTCGAGAACCTGATGTGGGCAGGGCTGTACAATGGCCTCATGTTGCCGTTCGCCGCCCTCGGCTGGATTACGCCGGTGTGGGCCGCGGTCGGCATGTCCATCAGTTCGTTGACCGTGGTGTTGAATGCCTTGAGGCTGACCCGCCAACCGAAGGCGCAGGTGTTCGCCGCCACGCCCGATACCCGTCCGCTGCCGGCCTGAGCCGCGCGGACATGGAGTTCCGACATGCCAGCTCTCTACGTGATGATTCCGGCCGCGCTGCTGATCGTGGCCATCGCCGTGTACATTTTTTTCTGGGCCGTGGACAGCGGCCAGTACGACGATCTCGACGGCCCGGCCCACAGCATTCTGTTCGACGACCAGGACCCGAACCACAAGGCAGCGGTGGACGAAGCCAGTGGCGAGGCCCGCAAGCCGGACGACAAGGCCCCGCCCCATGCTTGACCTGACGCCATTGCTGGTATCGGCGGTCATTCTTGGCCTGCTCGGTGGCGGCCATTGCCTGGGCATGTGCGGTGGCCTGATGGGCGCCCTCACCCTGGCGATCCCCAAGGAACAGCGCAGTCGGCGCTTTCGGTTACTGCTGGCGTACAACCTGGGGCGGATCCTGAGCTACGCCACCGCTGGGCTGCTGATCGGCCTGGCGGGATGGGCCGTGTCCAACAGCCCGGCCGCGATGATCATGCGGGTGCTCGCCGGCTTGCTGTTGATCGCCATGGGCCTGTACCTGGCGGGCTGGTGGAGCGGCCTGACCCGCATCGAAAGCGTGGGGCGTGGCTTGTGGCGGCACATCCAACCCGTCGCCAACCGCTTGCTGCCGGTGTCGAGCCTGCCCCGGGCCTTGCTGCTCGGCGCCCTGTGGGGCTGGCTGCCGTGCGGGTTGGTCTACAGCACCCTGCTCTGGTCCGCCAGCCAGGGCAATGCCTTGGACAGTGCCTTGCTGATGCTTGCCTTCGGCCTGGGCACCTGGCCGGTGCTGCTCGCCACCGGCCTGGCCGCCGAGCGCATCACTGCCCTGTTGCGCAAACGCAGCGTGCGGATGACCGGCGGGTTGTTGGTGATGGTCTTTGGCCTCTGGACACTGCCGGGGC
This sequence comes from Pseudomonas sp. LARHCG127, assembly GCF_052871455.1. Lineage (NCBI taxonomy): Bacteria > Pseudomonadati > Pseudomonadota > Gammaproteobacteria > Pseudomonadales > Pseudomonadaceae > Pseudomonas > Pseudomonas sp. LARHCG127. Next base: position 62,870 of record NZ_JBIXJT010000001.1, on the reverse strand, counting down.
CGCATCAGCATTGGCTCATGGGGCATTGATGATGTCAGTCCAGACAACTCAAAACCCTGTGGCGAGGGAGCTTGCTCCCGCTGGCCTGCGAAGCAGGCCCCAACACTCCTCAGGTAGAACGCATTAGCTGATATTGCGACTGCTGCGCAGCCGAGCGGGAGCAAGCTCCCTCGCCACGGTTTTTGAGTTGTCTGGACTAACATCATCGACAGCTCCGATGCGCCGTTGACGCAAATCAAAACAGCCTCGCCCACAGCCCCCTAGACTCGCCCCATGCCAGCCTATCCGGGGAACACCCGCATGCTCGACGCCATCCGTTGGGACTCAGACCTGATCCGCCGCTACGACCTGGCGGGACCACGCTACACCTCATACCCGACTGCGGCGCAGTTCGGCGGCCAGGTGGGCACCTTCGACCTGCTCCATGCCCTGCGTGACAGCCGCAAGGCCCGGCGGCCGCTGTCGCTGTATGTGCACGTACCGTTCTGCGCAAACATTTGCTACTACTGCGCCTGCAACAAGGTCATTACCAAGGACCGGGGCCGCGCCCACGCCTACCTCCAACGCCTGGAACAGGAAGTCCAGCTGATCGGCTGCCACCTGGACCCGACCCAGCGCGTCGAACAATTGCACTTTGGCGGCGGCACCCCGACGTTCCTCAGCCATGACGAACTGCGGCAATTGATGGCCTCGTTGCGCAAGCACCTGAACCTGCTGGACGACGATTCCGGCGACTACAGCATCGAGATCGATCCCCGGGAAGCCGATTGGTCGACCATGGGCTTGTTGCGTGAACTGGGTTTCAATCGGGTCAGCATCGGCCTGCAAGACCTGGACCCGGCCGTGCAACGCGCCGTCAATCGCCTGCAAAGCCTGGAAGAAACCCGCGCGGTGGTCGAGGCTGCCCGGACCTTGCAGTTCCGTTCGATCAACATCGACCTGATCTACGGGCTGCCCAAGCAGACTCCGGACAATTTCGCCCGCACCGTCGAAGAAGTGATCCACTTGCAACCGGACCGCCTCTCGGTGTTCAACTACGCCCACCTGCCGGAACGCTTCATGCCGCAGCGGCGCATCAACAGCCAGGACTTGCCAAACCCGGAGCAGAAGCTGGCGATGCTGCAAGGCACCATCGAACAGTTGACCGCCGCCGGCTACCGCTACGTCGGCATGGACCACTTCGCCCTGCCCGACGACGAGCTGGCCATCGCTCAGGAAGAGGCCACGTTGCAGCGCAATTTCCAGGGCTACACCACCCATGGCCATTGCGACCTGATCGGCCTCGGCGTGTCCGCCATCAGCCAGATCGGCGACCTGTACTGCCAGAACAGCAGTGACCTGAACCATTACCAGAACACCCTCGCCGACGGGCAACTGGCAACCAGTCGAGGACTGACCTGCACGGCCGACGATCGGTTGCGACGTGCGGTGATCCAGCAATTGATCTGCCATTTCCACCTGGCGTTCGCGGACATAGAGCACCGTTTCAATGTCGATTTTCGCGGTTACTTCGCGCCGCTGTGGCCGCAATTGCAGGCCATGGCCGAGGATGGGCTGATCGAGTTGGATGACACCCACATCCGGGTATTACCTGCTGGGCGCCTGCTGGTGCGATCCGTGTGCATGGTGTTCGATGCCTATTTGGAACAGCACAATCGCCAACGTTTCTCCCGGGTCATTTGAGCGCGACAATTTGACGAGTCAACCGCACTGGCCGGAGCGTCTGCTCTGGGGTACCCTTACGCCTTATGTGTGATTTCCCACAAGGATTTAAGAAATGTCCGAGCCAGTCAAACTGCGCGCCCACAACCAGGCCCATTGCAAGGATTGCAGCCTGGCCCCCCTCTGCCTTCCACTTTCGTTGAATCTGGAGGACATGGACGCGCTGGACGACATCGTCAAACGAGGCCGCCCGTTGAAAAAAGGTGAATTCCTGTTTCGCCAGGGCGACGCGTTCGATTCCGTCTATGCCGTGCGCTCGGGCGCCTTGAAAACCTTCAACTTGAGCGACGGCGGCGAAGAACAGCTCACCGGTTTCCACTTGCCCAGCGAACTGGTGGGCCTGTCGGGCATGGACACCGAGACCCATCCGGTCTCGGCCCAGGCGCTGGAAACCACCTCGGTGTGCGAAATCCCCTTCGATCGCCTGGACGAGCTGGCCATACAGCTGCCGCAACTGCGTCGCCAGTTGATGCGAGTCATGAGCCGGGAAATCCGTGACGATCAGCAGATGATGTTGCTGCTCTCGAAAAAAACCGCCGACGAGCGGATCGCCACGTTCCTGGTCAACCTCTCGGCACGCTTCCGCGCCCGCGGGTTCTCGGCCAACCAGTTCCGCCTGAGCATGTCGCGCAACGAAATCGGCAACTACCTGGGCCTGGCGGTGGAAACCGTGTCCCGGGTATTCACGCGTTTCCAGCAGAACGAGCTGATTGCCGCCGAAGGCAAGGAAATTCACATTCTCGACCCGATCCAGCTCTGCGCCCTGGCTGGCGGCTCGATCGACGGCTGATGAACCTGCGCGGCTGAGGGATTGGCCTCGCCGCGCTATACTGCCGCGTTTGCAGCCCTGCCAGGACACCTCGACGATGGTCTTTGACTCCTTCGACATCAAATCCCTGATCCGCCCCGTGATCGACTTCCCCAAGCCCGGCGTGATCTTTCGCGACATTACCCCACTGTTCCAATCCCCGACCGCCCTGCGCCTGGTCATGGACAGCTTTGCCCACCGCTATGTCGAGGCTGAGTTCACTCACATTGGCGCAATGGATGCTCGCGGCTTCCTGATCGGCTCGATCCTGGCCTATCAGTTGAACAAGCCACTGGTGTTGTTCCGCAAACAAGGCAAGCTGCCGGCCGACGTGCTGGCCGAGGGTTACCAGACCGAATACGGTGAAGCCTTCCTTGAAGTGCACGCCGACAGCCTGTGCGAAGGTGATTCAGTGGTGATGTTCGATGACCTGATCGCCACCGGCGGCACGCTGATCGCCGCCGCCAACCTGATCCGCCGAATGGGCGCCAAAGTCCACGAAGCCGCGGCGATCATTGACCTGCCGGAACTGCTCGGCTCCCAGCGTCTGGAAGACATGGGGATCCCGACGTTCTGCCTGACGCAGTTTTCCCTTAGCGAGAAATAATGGTCGAGTAAGCCTCCTGTGGGAGCGAGCTTGCTCGCGATAGCGATGGATCAGCCAATATCTATGCTGGCTGACACACTGTTATCGCGAGCAAGCTCGCTCCCACAGGGGTTATATGTTGTGGCTGTTACAACGCGATCGGCTTACGCCCCGCAAACGAATGCGCCAGCGTCCCGCCGTCCACCAATTCCAGCTCCCCACCCAGCGGCACGCCGTGGGCGATACGGGAGGCGACCAAGCCTTTGTTGCTCAGCAATTGGGCGATGTAGTGGGCGGTGGCTTCGCCTTCGACCGTCGGATTCGTGGCGAGGATGACTTCCGTGAACGTGCCCGCCTCTTCGATCCGCGCGATCAACTGTGGGATGCCAATGGCTTCAGGCCCCAAGCCATCGAGCGGAGACAAATGGCCCTTGAGCACGAAATAACGGCCACGGAAACCGGTCTGCTCCACCGCATACACATCCATCGGCCCCTCCACCACGCAGAGCAGGCTGTCGTCGCGACGCGGGTCGGCACATTGCGGGCAGAGGTCGTCTTCGGTGAGGGTGCGGCATAAACGGCAATGCCCTACGCCCTCCATGGCCTGGCTCAGGGCCTGGGCCAAGCGTGAACCGCCACTGCGATCACGCTCAAGCAATTGCAACGCCATGCGCTGGGCAGTTTTCTGACCTACACCCGGCAACGTTCGCAGGGCATCGATCAGTTGGCGAATCAAAGGGCTGAAGCTCATGGAGGAAATGTCCGACATAACAACGAGACGCGGTTTATACCCGCGCCTCCGATTAGCGTCAAATACTCAATCCTGCGCGACCCGCACCACCAACTTGCCGAAGTTGCGCCCTTCCAACAGGCCGATAAACGCCTGTGGCGCATTTTCCAGGCCGTCGACCACGTCCTCGCGGAACTTGACCTTGCCATCGCGCACCCAAGGCGCCATGGCACTGACGAACTCCGGCTGACGGTCACCGTAGTCGTCAAACACAATAAACCCCTGGATCCGCACGCGCTTGGTCAGCAAGGTGCGCTGCAGTTGCGGCAAACGATCCGGACCACTCGGCGCCTGATGATCGTTATAGGACGCGATCAGGCCACAAAGCGGGATTCGTGCCTTGGCGTTGAGCAACGGCACGACGGCATCGAAGACCTTGCCGCCGACGTTTTCGTAATAAATGTCGATGCCCTTGTCACAGGCCCGCGCCAATTCCTCGGCAAAATTGGCGCTCTTGTGATCGACACAGGCATCAAAGCCCAGCTCGTCGACCACGTACTCGCATTTCTCGCTGCCGCCCGCGACGCCGACCACCCGCAGGCCCTTGATTTTTGCCACCTGGCCGACCACCGAGCCCACGGCACCCGAGGCTGCCGCGACCACCAGGGTTTCCCCGGCCTTGGGCTGGCCAATGTCCATCAGCCCCATGTAGGCGGTCAGGCCCGGCATGCCCAACACCCCCAGGGCCATCGACGGACTGGGTAGCCCGGAAGGAATGGGCATCACGTTGCGCCCGTCACTGATGCTGTGGGTTTGCCAACCCGTAGCGCCAACCACCAAATCGCCCTCATGGAATTTCGGGTGCGTCGAACGCTCCACGCGGCTGACAGCGCCGCCGGTCATCACCTCATCGATTTCCACCGGAGCAGCGTAGGAAGGCGCATCACTCATGCGCCCGCGCATGTAGGGGTCCAAGGACAGGAACAACGTCTTGAGCAGGATCTGTCCCTCTGCCAGATCCGGCAGTGTCACATGTTCAAGACGAAAATTTTCAGGGGTGGGCGCACCTTGGGGACGGGAGGCCAGGACAATGCGCTGGTTGGAAATCGATGACATGGAGGCGTCTCCTTGTTCGTTGAGCGGACACGTATAGGAAGCAGACCATTGCCGAGGGGGCGGCGTTCGATGTTTGTTCGGTTGGACCGCAGTGACCGCATCGCGAGCAAGCTCGCTCCCACAGTGGACTGTGGTGAATACAAGATTTGTGCTCACTCATGAACCCTGTGGGAGCGAGCTTGCTCGCGATAGCGGCCTGACATCCACCGAAGTATTTGGACCAGAAACAAAAATGCCAGGCGCGATGCCTGGCATTGTGTGTAGCCCATCCCGACCGGGATGGCGAATCAGAACGGCAGTTTCATGCCCGGCGGCAATTGCATGCCTGCCGTCATGCCGGACATCTTGTCCTGGCTGTTGGCTTCGATCTTGCGCACCGCGTCATTGACGGCGGCGGCGAACAGGGCTTCGAGCATTTCCTTGTCGTCTTCGCTCAGGCCTTCGACCACGCTTGGGTCGATGCTGACGCGCTTGATGTCATGGCGACCGGTCATGACCACGGTCACCATGTCGCCGCCGGACTTGCCGGTGACTTCGGCGTTGGCCAGTTCTTCCTGCATCTTGGCCATCTTTTCCTGCATCTGCTGTGCCTGCTTCATCAGGCCGGCCATGCCACCTTTCATCATGGGAATCACCTCGAAAGTACTTGGATAAACAACGCACCCGGCCCGTTCGGCCCGGCGCCTTCAGTTATGAGCCCTGGGTGACCGGGGCCTCGACAGGTTCGATAGTATCGTGACGGACCACGGCGCCGAACTGTTGCATCATCTGCTGGATGAATGGATCGCCGTGGATCGACTCCTCGGCTTCGCGCTGACGGTCGGCACGACGGCGGGACGCGGCCTGGGCCGGGGTCTCCTGCTCGGGCTTGATCAGCTCGATGGTCAACGTCAGGTTACGCTGGTGGTACTGGTTCAGCGCATCGTTGAGGCGACGCTGCTGGGTCGCGTTGAACAGTGCACTGTGTGCCGGATCCAGGTGCAGCAGCCAGTGGTCGCCTTCCACCGCCATCAGCGTGCAGTTGGCGGCGATGCTGCCGGTCATGCCGCTGATCGGCAATTTAGGGAACAGTTCCAGCCATTGCAGGGCCAGGCCTGTGGCTGGCATCGCCGCCGGTTCGGGCTCGGGCTCCGGGGCCGGTTCAGCGGCGTGCTCGCTGGCCAGGTCATCCAGATAGCTATAGGCCGAATCCATGTCCGGCTCGATGTAGTCCTCGTCCAGCGGCGGCTCGTCGTCCAGGTCGATGCCCGGCGTGGCGACATCGACATCGGCCACCGTCGGCTCGGGCACCGGCGCGGCCACCCACTCTGGCGCATCGGGCACCACGCTGTCGGGCGTTGGCAGCGGCATTGGCGGCAACTCAGGCTGCTCGGCAACGGTTTCCAATACGGGCTCGACGACCGGCTGCTGGACAACTTCCGGCTCGACCGGGTCATTCCAAGGCAGGTCGATGACTTCTTCAACAACGGGCTCGGGCAGCGCCTCGACGACCGGTTCGGGTTCCGGCTCAGGCGTCGCGACAACAGGCGCCGGCATCGGCTGGGCGACAGGCACCACCGCGGCCGGAGCCGAAGCCACTGCCGGCGCAACGACAGGCGCGGCAGCCACTGGCTTGGCGGAATCAGCTGTGGCTTGGCTGATCCCCACTGGCTTTAGCGCTTGCCTCGGCGCATCCGCCGTGTCGGCTGGCCGGAACGCCAGCATTCGCAACAGGACCATTTCGAAGCCGCCGCGCGGATCCGGCGCCAGGGGCAGATCGCGCCGGCCGATCAAGCCCATCTGGTAATAGAACTGCACGTCTTCGGCCGGCAGCGCCTGGGCCAGGGCCAATACGCGGTCACGGTCGCCGTGGCCGTTGTCGACGCCTTCAGGCAGGGCCTGGGCGATGGCGACACGGTGCAGCACGTTGAGGATTTCCGAGAGCACGCCATTCCAGTCCGGGCCCTGCTCGGCCAGGTGACGCACCGCCTCGAGCAGCGCCTTGGCATCGCCTTCGATCAGCGCATGCAAGACGTCATAGACCTGGCCATGGTCGAGGGTGCCGAGCATGGCCCGGACATCGGCGGCCATGACCTTGCCTTCACCGAAGGCAATGGCCTGGTCAGTCAGGCTCATGGCGTCACGCATCGAACCATCGGCGGCGCGGCCCAGCAGCCACAGCGCATCGTCTTCGAACGGGACGTTCTCGACACCCAATACGTGGGTCAGGTGCTCGACCACCCTTTCCGGCGTCATGTTCTTCAGGGAGAACTGCAAGCACCGCGACAGAATCGTTGCAGGAAGTTTCTGCGGATCGGTGGTCGCCAGGATGAACTTGACGTAGGGCGGCGGTTCTTCAAGGGTCTTGAGCAGCGCATTGAAGGAATGGCTGGAGAGCATGTGCACTTCGTCGATCAGGTAGACCTTGAAGCGCCCACGGCTCGGCGCGTACTGCACGTTGTCGAGCAGTTCGCGGGTGTCCTCGACCTTGGTGCGGCTGGCGGCGTCGATCTCGATCAGGTCGACGAAGCGGCCCTCATCGATTTCCCGGCAGACCGAACACTCGCCGCAAGGCGTCGAGGTGATGCCGGTTTCACAGTTCAGGCACTTGGCGATGATCCGCGCGATGGTGGTCTTGCCCACGCCCCGGGTCCCGGTGAACAGGTAGGCATGGTGCAACCGCTGGCTGTCCAAGGCATTGATCAGAGCCTTGAGCACATGGGTCTGGCCGACCATTTCGCGGAACGAGCGCGGACGCCATTTACGTGCAAGAACCTGATAACTCATCGAAAACCGTCGCAACGAAGGAACATAAGCGGCTAATGCTAGCGGAGCAGGGGCGAAATTGCATCCGGTGTGCTCGTCTAATCTGGCTAAGCTTGGGTTGTCGACGCGGTTTTACACAGTCAGGGAGAGTTTATGCGCTCAGCCATGGGGGCTTTGCTGTTGTTGGGTACCGGTTGTTTCGCCGAAGAAGTCCCTTTGCGTTTCGCCATTACCGACGGCTGGGCAATGCCCATGGTACAGATCGAACGAGGCCGCCCGATCCAGGGCATCCTTCCCGATATCATGACCAGCCTGGCGACCCAAGTGGGAAGGCCGGCGCAATTCCACGTCCTGTCCCGCGCCCGGCTCGACGCTGCCATGAAACACGGCGAAATCGATATACGTTGCTATGTCAGCCCTGACTGGGTGAAGGACAATGGCGATTATCTGTGGAGCATCCCGTTGTTTTTCCAGCGCGACCTGCTCGTCGCCCCGACCAGCGCACCGGCGACGGTCACGCCAGCAACGCTTTCGCACCAAGCCATCGGCACCGTGCTCGGCTATAGCTACCCGACCCTGCAACCCTTGTTCGACACCGGTCAACTGCACCGCGACGATGCCCGTAGCCAGGAACAAGTGCTGGCGAAACTGCTGGCCGGGCGTTATCGCTATGGGGTCACCAACCAATGGGCGCTGGACTGGTTCAATCAACGGCATGCCGCTGATCGCCAGCTCCATGAGGTGACTGTCCTGCAGGAACAGCAGTTGAGCTGTTACGTGCGCAACGATCCGGACATTCCCGCACAACGCATTCTGAGGACATTGCTGAACATGAAAACGTCCGGGGAAATCGACGCGATCATCCAGCTTTACACCGGCCGCAGTGAAACATCGCGGGGCAGGAGCGAGGTGCCTTCGCCCTGATCGCCGGGCCGCTGTTGCCATTGGGACGGCGGAATGAACCCCTGAACCCAGTCGGGTATCTGTTCGGGCGGCATGGGCCGGGCGATGAAATAACCTTGTGCCACCTCGCAGCCCAGGCTCAGCAGCAGTTGGCCGTGCTCCAGGCTGTCCAGCCCCTCGGCGACCACCTCGCGACCAAAGGCCCGGGCCAGGCCGATCACCGCTTCAGTCAGCGCCAGGTCGTCGCGGTCATCAAGGATGTCGCGGACAAAGGTCTTGTCGATCTTGATGGTTTGCGTGCGCAGGTGCTTGAGGTCGTTGAGCGAGCAGTAGCCCGTGCCAAAACCACCCAGGGAAAAACCCACGCCCAGCGCCTGGCATGCCTGGAGGCAGGCGCTGACGTGGGCCAGGTTCTCCACGGCGACGGACTCGACAATCTGCAGGTCCAACAGCCGTGGCGGCACCGCCGGGTGCCGCTCCAACACCTGCCGCAGCCGCTCGACAAAATCCGCCCGCTGGAAATGCCGTGCCGAGATATTGATGCTCACCGGCCAGCCTTGCCCCACTTGCTGCCATTGCTGCAGCTGGGTCAAGACCTGTTCCATGACCCACTCGCCGATCTCGACGATCAGGTCAGTCTCCTCCACCAAGGGCAGGAACTCCCGAGGCGGCACCAGGCCACGTTGCGGATGCTTCCAGCGCAGCAACGCCTCCAGGCCGACCACGGTGCCATGGCGCATGTTGACCTTGGGCTGGAAATGCAGCCGCAGCTCGTTATCGGCCAGTGCCTGGCGGACCCGCTCGACGGTCTGGTAAGTGGCCCGTACCTCCTTGTCCCGGGACACATCGAACAGGTGAAAACGATTGCGCCCGCTTTGCTTGACCACATACATCGCCTGGTCGGCGTGACGCAGCAGGGTCTCGGCGTCTTCGTTGTCCCACGGGAACAGCGTGACGCCAATACTGGCGAAGACCTTGATGTCCTTGCCATCAATGCCATACGGCATGGAGACGGCGATCAACACCCGGTTCAACGCGGCATGCAACTCCTCCATTCCACGCACATGGCGCAGCACCAGTACGAACTCGTCCCCGCCCAGCCGCGCCACCACGTCCTCGCCACGCACGATGCTGCGCAGGCGCCTGGCAACCTCCACCAGCAGCCGATCACCGCTGGCATGGCCATAGCCGTCGTTGACGGCCTTGAAACCATCGAGATCGAGCATGCACACCGCCAGGGGCAGGTTCTCCGTGCGGGAAAATTCCAGGGCCTGATCCAGCAGGTCCGACAGATAAGTTCGATTGGGCAGTCCGGTCAGCACATCGTGACCGACCCGCCATTGCAGCGAATGCAGCAAGCGACGCTTTTCACTGACGTCGAAGCGAATCGCCAGGTAGCGCTCGATTTGCCCGGTTTCATCGTCGATCACCGGCACCAGGGTGGTGTCGACCCAATGCAGCGTGCCGTCCTTGGCCCGGTTGCAGATTTCCCCTTTCCAGACCTGCCCCAAGGTAATGGTGCGCCACATGGCGCTGAAGAACTCGCCGGGGTGCTGAGCGGAATTGAGTAGGCGATGGTTCGCGCCCAGCAACTCATCGCGCCGGTAACCAAAAAGGCTGCAAAATTGATCGTTGACGTAAGTGATGCGCCCGCTCAGATCGGTCTCGGAAAAAATCGCGGCGGCGTCAACGGCCCTGCGGTACTTCTTATCCATCGAAGCAGTCATCCATGAGTCAGGCTCATTTGTCGCGCGCGGTTGCACCGCCTTCAAGACAGGCGAAAATCAACTAGGCTCAAACACTTTGAGGAAGCTGGAGCGCGGGCCCTGGCGGCGCCCAGGGAGGGCTCAGCCCTTGCCTTGTATCGTGGCAAGAAACACAAGGCCCGGTCTTTGCACACCCCTCGGCTTCGCAAAGCGGGTCACCAAATACCCGTGCCAAAGGCCGATTCTACGAAACACATCACACTTTGCAAAGCAAGGTGATGGATCACGCGGTTGCCTAATGCGAAAATCTATCGTTAAGTTCTTGATTCTAAATGGGAATTAAGCGATGCAAATTTCAAGTTTGGGTCCGGCCATCAGACGCTACCGCAAAGTAGCGGGGCTTACTCAGGCTGAACTTGGCGAAAAAACCGGTTTTGACCCTAAAACCATCAGCCGCTTCGAAACCGGCACCTACACCCCCAGCGTCGAAGCCTTGTTCCTGCTTGCCAATGTGCTGGATGTGCAACTGAAGGCTTTTTTTGCCGACATGACCGATGAAGACGAACAGCGGGCGTACCTGTTCGGTGTCATACACAAAGCCACCCCGAAGGATCTTGGAAAGCTGATTGCGGCGGTCGACCAGGCCTTGTCCAAGCCTTGATGCAATGGAAGAGAAGCCTGGCCTGTCGATGCGAGACAGGCCAGGCTTCTCTTTGACACTCACTTGCCCTGTCCAGCAAAAACCTGGACAGCAGAAAGCACCGATCAGTATCGATCAGTGAAACAAAAAGAAATTTTGAATTTGGCAAACCTTGCGAACGAAGGCTTGGGCGTTATGGAGGCAACCCCACCAGCCACACCCCGGCACACAATGTTCCCGCTGTGGCTGCTTCCTTCCGGATCTGACCAGGTTCACGGGTAATCGTTGCGGGGGGACCGATGGGGTCACCATAACGACGCCCGCCTGACGGCGAGCCGCGCCATTGTACCTATCTGGCAAGAAGTTACAACCGTTCGTGTCGGATTAAAAACTGAAGGCGTTCAAGCACTTGCCATGGGAGCAAAGCTTGCTCGCGATGACGTTGGCACATCGGGCATGGATGCAAGTTGATCCACCGCTTTCGCGAGCAGGCTCGCTCCCACGGGGTTCTGTGCCTGACGCAGGAGCTGTGGACAGCCGAGAGCCAGTGTGGGAGCGAGCTTGCTCGCGAAGGCGTCGGTACATTCGGCATCGATACAAGCTGACCGGTCGCTATCGCGAGCAAGCTCGCTCCCACAGGGGATCTGTGCCTCTACAACAGCACCTCATCCGCCCGACCGCCCTCCTCCTGGATCACCAGATGGATGAAGTGCAGCTTGGTAATGACGGCGGCCGGTACGACGAACGGGTAGAAGTCCGGTTGGCCCATGCTGCGGGACAGTTCGTTGAGCATGCCGGCCAGTTCGATCCAGGCGTTGACGAACGAGAGGAAGGCCGCGCCGCCTGCGTGTTCGGCGTCGTACAACGTCTCGGGCGGGAACGGCTGGTAGTCGAAATCCATCTCCCGAGCACTCATGCCAAAGCCCAGGGCAGTGTCCACCGCGTCCATCATGTGCAGGTAATGGGCCCAGGTTTCCGCCCAGTCCTCCCATGGGTGCATGGTGGCGTAGGCACTGACGTAGCGGCTTTGCCAATCCAGCGGCGCACCTTGCTGGTAATGCCGATCCAGGGCGTCGGCATAGCTGGCGCGCTCGTCGCCGAACAGTTCGCGAAAAGCCTCGAGCCAGTGGCTGTTGGCAATCAACCGGTCCCAGTAGTAGTGCCCCACCTCATGGCGAAAATGCCCGAGCAAGGTGCGATACGGTTCGTGCATCTGCTGGCGCACATGCTCGCGATGGGCATCGTCCGCCTCCTTGATGTCGAGGGTGATCAATCCGCTGGCGTGACCCGTGGTCGGCGGCGTGCCATCTGGATCGACGCCGATGAAATCGAACGCCAGGCCGATGTCTTCATTGACGGTTTTCGGGATGACCGGCAAGCCGAAGGTGATCAGTTGCGCGACCAGTCGACGCTTGGCGGTCTCGACCTTGCGCCAACGTTCAGGATTTTCCGGAATCGACAGGTCGGGAATGGTGCGATTCAGGCTACAGGCGATGCACAGGGTATCGTGGCCATTGTCCGGCAGCAGCCAATTGCAGGCCGCCGGGGTGTCGAGGTTGGCGCAACGGCGAAACAGCCCCGCGTGCGGATCGGCATCCAGCGTCCAGGTGTCGGGTTGCTCACCGGGTTGCAGGGAGGACAGGCGGCTCCGCTCAGGCTGATAACCCAGCGCCGCCAGACAGGCCAGGCACTGGCTGTTGCGAAAGAACAATGACTGGCCGCAGCGGCACGGCCAGACCTTGCTGTTACGTGACCGATCACCCAGGAACGGCGCGGCGATGCGTGAGCTCAGTTGTTCGAAGAAGCGGTACATGGCGATCTCTCCCTGGAGCCTGCAAGACTAGATCACCTTACGCTCATGATCGTTCCAACGCGTTGCGTCATAGCGCCGATCAACCGTGGCGAGGGAGCTTGCTCCCGCTCGGCTCTGTAGGAGCTGGCGAAGCCTGCGATCTTTTGATCTTGATCTTTCGCTCACGACTCAATGGGCAGTGGAAAGATCGCAGCCTCGTTGCACTCGTCAGCTCCTACAGTACAGCCCAGCGGGAGCAAGCTCCCTCGCCACAAAAGCCGATCACCCTCAGACCGTGATGCCATGGCCCGCCAGGAAATCGACAAAGGCTTGTTCGTCGAGCACCTTGAGACCCAGCTCGTTGGCCTTGGTCAACTTCGAACCAGCACCCGGCCCGGCCACCACGCAGTGGGTTTTCGCCGACACGGACCCCGCGACCTTCGCCCCCAGGCTCTCCAACTTATCCTTGGCGACGTCACGGCTCATCAGTTCCAGCGAACCGGTCAGCACCCAGGTGTGCCCCGCCTCGGGCAAGCCTTCGACGACCTTCTTCTCGCTCTGCCAGTGCATGCCAAAGTCGCGCAACTGCTGTTCCGCCGCTTCGGCCTGCTGACGGTTGGCGGCGATGGCAAAGAACTCGCGCACGGCATTGGCCTGTTTTTCCGGCAGGGCCTGGCGCATGTCCAGCCAGTCGGCGTTCATCACCGCGTCGAGCGAGCCGAACTTGTCCGCCAGCTTCTGCGCCCCGCCCGGCCCCACCGAGGGAATGTGCAACTTGTCGAGAAAGCCGCCCAGGGTCGTGCTGGCGGAGAACTCGGCGCCCAACTCGCCCTGGTCCTGGATCTCCAGGCCATGGCGCAACAGGTCCTTGATCACCTGGCGGTTGTGCGGGTCCTCGAAGAAGCTGTGGATCTCGTGGGCGACTTCCAGGCCGACATCAGGCAAGTAAGTGAGCACCTGGGGCAACGCCGCCTGCACGCGCTCCAGCGAACCGAGGGAGCGGGCCAGGACCTTGGCGGTCTCCTCGCCCACGTCCGGGATGCCCAGGGCATAGATGAAACGCGCCAGGCTCGGCTGCTTGCTGTCGACGATGGCGGCCAGCAGGTTCTTGCTCGACAGTTCGGCGAAGCCTTCCAGGTCGACCACCTGCTCGAAGGTCAGCGCATACAGGTCGGCAGGCGATCCCACCAGGCCCTCATCCACCAGTTGCTCGACGCTCTTCTCGCCCAAGCCTTCGATGTCCATGGCCCGACGCGAGACGAAATGGATGATCGCCTGCTTGAGCTGCGCGCCACAGGCCAGGCGACCGACGCAGCGGTAAACCGCGCCTTCGCTGACGGTTTCGCGGCCCTTGCTGCGCTTGATCAGCTGCGTGCGCTCGACGTGGGAGCCGCAGACCGGGCATTGCTGGGGCACTTCCACCGGGCGGGCGTTTTCCGGACGGCGCTCGGTGACGACCTGAACCACCTGCGGGATCACGTCCCCGGCACGGCGGATGATCACCGTATCGCCGATCATCACGCCCAGGCGCGCCACTTCGTCCATGTTGTGCAACGTCGCGTTGGCCACGGTTACGCCGGCGACTTTCACCGGCTTGAGACGGGCCACCGGAGTCACCGCGCCGGTACGGCCGACCTGGAACTCGACGTCCAGCAACTCGGTGAGTTCTTCGGTGGCGGGAAACTTGTGGGCAATGGCCCAGCGCGGTTCCCGGGCACGGAAACCAAGCTCGCGCTGGGAAGCGATGCTGTTGACCTTGAACACGACACCGTCGATCTCATAGGGCAACGCGTTGCGCCGCTCGCCGATGTCACGGTAGTAATCCAGGCATTCGTCGACGCCGTGGGCCAGCTTCAACTCACGACTGATGGGCATGCCCCACGCCTTGAGTTGCTTGAGGTTGCCAATATGGGTGTCGGCGATGTCCGCCGTCACCTGGCCAATGCCATAGCAACAGAACTCAAGGGGACGGTTGGCCGTGATCCTGGAGTCAAGCTGACGCAGGCTGCCGGCCGCCGCGTTGCGCGGGTTGGCAAACGTCTTGCCGCCCGCCTCCAGTTGCGTGGCGTTGAGGCGCTCGAAGCCGGCCTTGGACATGTACACCTCGCCGCGCACTTCCAGCAGCGGCGGCCAGCCACTGCCCTGCAACTTGAGGGGAATGTTGCGCACGGTGCGTACGTTGACGCTGATGTCCTCGCCCGTGGTGCCGTCACCGCGGGTGGCGCCGCGCACCAGCATGCCGTCCTGGTACAACAGGCTGACCGCCAGGCCATCGAGCTTCGGTTCGCAGCTGTACTCCACTGCCGCGCCACCGCCCAGCAAATCGCCCATGGGCAGGTCGAGGCCTTCCGTCACCCGGCGGTCGAATTCGCGCAGGGTAGTTTCGTCGAAAGCGTTGCCCAGGCTGAGCATCGGGATCTCGTGACGCACCTGGCTGAACGCCGACAGCGCCACGCTGCCGACCCGCTGGGTCGGGGAATCGCTGGTGACAAGTGAAGGGTGCTGCTCTTCCAGGGCCTTGAGCTCGTGGAACAGGCGGTCGTACTCGGCGTCCGGGATGGTGGGTTCGTCGAGGACGTGGTAGCGGTAGTTGTGCTGATCCAGCTCGGTGCGAAGCTCTAGGATGCGGGTTTCGACGGCGTTCATGGGTGTTCTCTCATAAAGCAAAAGAGCAGCCTGGGCTGCTCATTCTTTTTAAACCTTTTGGGGGGCTTCGCCCCCAGCGGGAGCAAGCTCCCTCGCCACAAAAGCTCTCCTGCCACAAAAAGCTCTCTGGTCAGGGAGAGCCTGTGTCATTGATCAGCGCTTCTGGGTCAGCGCCCGGCGCTCGAATTCGACGATGCGCTGGCGGTAGTGCTCGATGGTCTGGGCGGTCAGCACGCTGCGCTGGTCGTCCTTCAGTTCGCCGTTGAGCTCCTGGGACAACTTGCGAGCGGCGGCCACCATCACGTCGAATGCCTGCTTGGGATGACGCGGGCCCGGCAGGCCAAGGAAGAAGCTCACCGCCGGCGTGCTGAAATGATCGATGTCGTCGAGGTCGAACACGCCAGGCTTGACCGCGTTGGCCATGGAGAACAGCACCTCGCCGTTACCGGCCATGCTTTCGTGACGGTGGAAAATGTCCATTTCGCCAAAACGCAGGCCGCTTTCGAGGATGTTCTGTAGCAACGCCGGGCCCTTGAAGCCGGCCGGGTCGCGGCAGATCACGCTGATCACCAGCACTTCTTCAGCCTGGGCCTGGTCCTTGTCGCCGCTCGGGGCCTTGTTTTCGTCCGGGAAGTCGCCGTCGCGACTGCTGAAGCTCGGCCCGCCATCCAGGTCGAGGTTCAGGTTCAAATCACCCTGGGACGGCTCGCTGTTGCGCTTGCCACGCTTGGAACCCGACTCCCGTGGCTCACGGGCAGGCGCGCTCATCGACGGCAAGTCATGCTCGTCCAGCTGCGGCTCCTTGTGGGCGTCCAGCACCCGCGGCGGACCCAGCAGCTCGGCGCTATCATCCTCATCGGGCAGGTTCGACAGGCTGCGATCCAGGCGAAACTTCAGTTTCCCCTTGCCGCCGCGCATGCGACGCCAGCCGTCGAAAAGAATACCGGCAATGACAATGATGCCGATGACGATCAGCCACTCGCGCAGACCGATTTCCATGTAATCCCGTGCCTCTATAAAAATGCTGAAAAATAAGGGGCTTAGCTATTTGCAAACCGCTTTAAAACGTGGCGCCAACTCTATGTTCTGAATGGCGTTTTGCCCACGCATACGAAAAATTGACATTAAACTAGCACGACCAAAGATAACTTTACACCGTCTGTCGCATAGGCTTGTGCCCAATCTGTGAATTGAACATCAGCCCCAGGGGTAAAAAATACCTGCAGCGTTCGAAGGTGAAGCCCTACAAGCCGTTGTTCAGGCATCCACCATGGCCATGGCCTCCTCCACATCCACCGCCACCAGTCGCGAACAGCCCGGCTCGTGCATCGTCACCCCCATCAACTGATCGGCCATTTCCATGGCGATCTTGTTGTGGGTGATGTAGATGAACTGCACCGTTTCAGACATTTCTTTCACCAGCCGTGCGTAACGGCCTACGTTGGCGTCGTCCAGTGGCGCGTCGACCTCGTCGAGCATGCAGAACGGCGCCGGGTTCAATTTGAAGATGGCAAAGACCAGGGCCAGCGCGGTCAGCGCCTTTTCGCCACCGGAGAGCAAATGGATGGTGCTGTTCTTCTTGCCAGGAGGACGCGCCATGATTGTCACCCCTGTATCGAGTAAATCTTCGCCCGTCAGTTCCAAGTAGGCGCTGCCGCCACCGAAAACTTTTGGAAAAAGGGCCTGCAAACCGCCGTTGATCTGATCAAAGGTATCCTTGAAGCGGTTGCGGGTTTCCTTGTCGATCTTGCGGATGACGTTTTCCAGGGTCTCCAGCGCCTCCACCAAGTCGTCGTTCTGAGCGTCCAGGTAGCGCTTGCGCTCGGACTGCTGCTGGTACTCGTCGATGGCCGCCAGGTTGATGGCCCCCAGGCGCTGGATGCGCTGGGCAATGCGCTCCAACTCCTCCTCGGCGTCCTTCTCGTTCGCCCCGGCCACCAGGGTAGCGAGCACGCCGTCGAGGTCGTAGCCGTCTTCCAGCAACTGGTCCTGCAAGGCTTTGCGCCGCACCGTCAGGGCTTGCCATTCCATGCGCTGCTGTTCCATCTGGCCACGGATCAGTTGCGATTGCTGCTCGGCCTGGCTGCGGCGCTTTTCGGCGTCGCGCAGTTCACGGTCGGCGTCCTCCAAGGCGATTTGCGCGGTCTTGAGCTCCTCGTCGACACTCATGCGCTTGTCGAGCAACTCTTCAAGCTTGAGGCGCAGCTCTTCCAGCGGCGCTTCGCCCTCCTCCAGATTGAGGCTCAACTGCTCGCGTTTTTCGGTCAGGCGTTCGGACTGCATTTCCAGCCGTTCCAAGGCCTGGCGCGTGGAATCGTGCTGGGCTCTGAGCGAGCCCAGGCGCACCGCCAACTGATGGGCGTGGTCCTTGTGCTGGCGTGCTTCCTGGCGCACCCGGTCCAGGCGCTCGCGCAAGCTGTCACGCTGGGCCAGCAACAGTTCGCGCTGCTCGGTGTCCAGCGCCATGGCATCGAGGGCTTCTTGCAATTGCAAGCGCGCTTCGCCGATCTGCTCGTGCTCTAACGCCCGCTGCTCACCCAGCTCGGCGATTTCTTCTTCCAGGCGGGTGCGGCGCAGCGCCAGTTGCTCGACCTTGGCCTTGCCGGCCGACAACTGCGCCTTGAGCTCGCCTTGCTGGCGCGCTTCATCCTGCAATAGTCGCCGCAGATGTTCGCGGCCGTTTTCCTGTTGACGCTGTTGCGCCCGCAGGTTTTGCAATTCGGTTTCCAGGGCTTCGACGCTGGCTTCGCGCTCTTCGCGCTCGGCGCCCAGGCGCTGGATTTCCTGGCCGCGGGCGAGCATGCCGCTCTCGGCTTCGCTGGCCCGGCGCACCCGCAGGAAATGCCGGCCAACCCAATACCCGTCACGACTGATCAAGCTTTCGCCGGCTGCCAATTGTCCACGCAGGGCCAAGGCCTGCTCAAGGCTGTCCACTGGCTTGACCTGCCCGAGCCAGGGCGACAGGTCGACCTGGGCCTCGACCTTATCGAGCAAGCTGCCGGGAATTCGCACGCCATCGCCGGCAGGGCTGAGCAGACGCAGATCGCCTTGAGTAAAGCCCGACAGGTCGAAGCCAGCGAAATCATCCACCAGCACCGCTTGCAGGTCGGCGCCGAGCACGGTTTCCACCGCCAGTTCCCAGCCAGCATCGACCTTCAGGCCCTCGGCCAGTCGTGGGCGCTCGGCCAACTGCTGGTCGCGCAGCCATTCAGCCGTACCCGTGCCTGGGTCCAGCGCCGCTTGCTGCAAGGCCTCCAGCGAGGCCAGCCGCCCATTGAGCCGCTGCAATTCGCCCTGGGCCTGTTGCTGGTTCTGCAAGGCCAGTTGCAAGGCTTGGCGCAGTTGTTCAAGGCGCTCGACCTGGGCATCTTCGCTGGCCTGCAGGTCTTCGAGGGTGGCTTCGCTGGTCGCCAGTTGCTCGCTCAGTTCCAGAATCGCGGCGTCTTCCGGATCCGCGGCGAGCAAGGCGCGCTCTTCGGACAGGCGGCGCTGGCGTTCGGCCAGGCGCTCCATGCTGGTTTCCAACTGCTGGATGCGCGACTGTTGGACTTCTGCCTGGCGCCGTGGCTCGGCCGACGTCAGGTTGAAACTGTCCCACTGCTCTTGCCAGCCATGCATGGTCAGCTCGGCTTCTTCCAGGGCTGCGGCGGCCTCTTCAGCGGCGGCGCTGGTGATTTCCTGCTCCGGCGTCAGCCTGTCCAGCTCTTCGCCGAGGGTCAACAGCAGCGTGCGGTCATGACCCAGGTGCGATTCGGTTTCCAGGCGCGCCCGCTCGGCTTCCTTCAAGTCGTCCTGCAACTGCCGCAGCCGCTGCTGACCATGCTGGATGCTCTGCTCGACCCGGGCGATGTCGCCCCCCACGGAATAGAAGCGCCCTTGCACCAGATTGAAGCGCTCGGACAAGTCATGGTGGCCGTCGCGCAGCCGCTCGATGGCCGCGTCAGCGTTGCGCTGCTCGGCCACCAAAGCTTCGAAGCTGATTTCCTGGTTGCCAATGATCGCTTCGCGCTGGCCGACCTGCTCGTTCAGCGCCTGCCAGCGCAAAGCCGACAGTTGGGCCTTGAGCTGGCGCTCCTCGCCCTTGTATTCCTGGTACTTCTTCGCGGCCTCGGCCTGACGGTGCAGACGTTCGAGCTGGCGTTCGAGTTCTTCGCGCAGGTCGGTCAGGCGCGCCAGGTTTTCGTGGGTGCGACGAATGCGGTTTTCGGTCTCGCGCCGGCGCTCCTTGTATTTGGAAATGCCGGCGGCCTCTTCGATGAAGTTGCGCAGGTCTTCGGGCTTGGCCTCGATCAGCTTGGAGATCATCCCCTGCTCGATGATCGAGTAGCTGCGCGGGCCCAGGCCGGTGCCAAGGAAAATATCGGTGATGTCCCGGCGACGGCACTTGGCGCCGTTGAGGAAATAGCTGTTCTGGCTGTCGCGGGTCACTTTGCGACGAATGGAGATTTCCGCATAGGCCGCGTACTCGCCCACCAGGGTGCCGTCGGAGTTATCGAACACCAGCTCGATGCTGGCCTGGCTCACGGGCTTGCGACTGGTGGAGCCGTTGAAGATGACGTCGGTCATCGACTCGCCGCGCAGGTTCTTGGCCGAGCTTTCGCCCATCACCCAGCGCACGGCGTCGATGATGTTCGACTTGCCGCAACCATTGGGCCCGACCACCGCCGCCATGTTACTGGGGAAGTTCACCGTGGTCGGGTCGACGAAGGATTTGAACCCCGCCAACTTGATGCACTTGAGCCGCACGTCAGGCCGCCGTCAGGGCAGAAACCACCAGGTCGCAACTGCGCTGGGCGTAGGCCGTGAGCACGATGCGGATCTGCGGCAAATCACGGGCCAGCACCGCGGCGAGCAGGCGCTGGAACAGGTCGAGGAACTCACTCATTTCCGCCTTGCGCTGGTCCAGGGCCAGGAAATAGGCACGGCTCATGGCCGGTTGCAGGTTCTCGACGGTTTCCTGCAAATACGGATTGTTGGCAAAGGGATAGGCGGCGCGCATCACGCTGAAGCTTTCATCGACGAAGGTGCGGATGTCCTGGCGCGCGTAGGCGTCGTTGAGACGCTGCTGGATCGCGACGAACGGCGCCATGTCGGCCTGTTCTTTCCAGCCATGGGCCACGGCGTTGCCCAGCAGGATGTACAGCTCGCTCATCAGGGTGCAGAGGCTGCGCACCTTGTGCTCGGTGAGTTCGGTGACGTGGGCGCCACGGCGCGGCAGGATCGCGATCAAATGGCGTCGCTCCAGGATCAGCAAGGCCTCGCGGACCGAGCCGCGGCTGACGTTGAGCGCCAGCGTGACCTTCTGCTCCTGGATGCGCTCTCCCGGTTTCATTTCGCCGCGAATGATGCGTTCGGCGAGGTGATGGGCGATTTGCTCGGCGAGGCTGTCCGGGGCCTTGAACGTCATGGTTGTCCTTCAAACTCTTCGATTTGCACAAGCGGCGCAGTGTAGCGCACTCGGTACGTCATGGCGCAGGGCCTGCAGCGGGTTTTTGGCACGATATAAGCAAAAAAAACCGGGCTCTCATCCTGGAACAGAATCTGTGGAAGAACCGGTGGGAGCCGAGCTTGCTCGCGATAGCGGTCTGTCAGCTTGCATCCATACTGAATGTACCGCCGTCATCGCGAGCAAGCTCGGCTCCCACAGGGTTCCAACGTGTCCATAAAGCGTTGTTCATCGACCAGATGGATTTTCTTGACCCTTAAGTCAGAAAATCGTTGACCGAAAAGTCAGACCTGATAAATTCAGGCCCACGTCGAAACAACAATAATGAGTCTGCGAGGCCTTCCGTGATCCAGTTTTTACTCAACCAGGAACTCCGTAGCGAGCACGCCCTGGACCCGAACCTGACCGTGCTCAACTACTTGCGCGAACACGTTGGTAAACCAGGCACCAAAGAAGGCTGCGCCAGCGGCGACTGTGGCGCGTGTACCGTGGTGGTGGGCGAATTGGAAACGGACGCCAATGGCCGCGAACGCGTTCGCTACCGCAGCCTCAACGCGTGCCTGACCTTCGTCTCTTCCCTGCACGGCAAGCAACTGATCAGCGTCGAGGACCTCAAGCACCAGGGCCAACTGCACAGCGTTCAGCAGGCGATGGTCGATTGCCACGGTTCGCAATGCGGTTTCTGCACACCGGGCTTCGTCATGTCGCTGTTCGCCCTGCAGAAAAACAGCGAGCAGGCCGACGCCCACCAGGCCCACGAAGCCCTGGCCGGCAACCTGTGCCGTTGCACCGGCTATCGGCCGATCCTGGCCGCCGCCGCGCAGGCCTGCTGCGGCAAGCAGCCCGACCAGTTCGACGCCCGCGAGGCCGAGACCATCGCCCGCCTCAAAGCCATCGCCCCCACCGAGACCGGTGAACTCAACAGCGGCGACAAACGCTGCCTGGTGCCGCTGACCGTGGCCGACCTGGCCGATCTCTACGACGCCTATCCCCAGGCGCGCCTGCTGGCCGGCGGTACGGACCTGGCCCTGGAAGTCACGCAATTTCATCGCACCCTGCCGGTGATGATCTACGTGGGCAACGTCGCCGAACTCAAGCGCATCGAGCGTTTCGACGACCGCCTGGAAATCGGCGCCGCCACCGCCCTCTCCGATTGCTACGAGGCCCTGAAAACCGAATACCCGGATTTCGGCGAACTGTTGCAACGCTTCGCCTCGCTGCAGATCCGCAACCAGGGCACCTTGGGCGGCAACATCGGCAACGCCTCGCCTATTGGTGACTCGCCGCCCCTGTTGATCGCCCTCGGCGCGCAAATCGTGCTGTGCAAGGGCCAGACCCGCCGCACCCTGGCCCTGGAAGACTACTTCATCGATTACCGGGTCACCGCCCGCCAGGAAAGCGAATTCATCGAAAAGATCATCGTGCCGCGGGCCAATGCCGAACAGGCGTTCCGTGCCTACAAGGTGTCCAAGCGCCTGGACGATGATATTTCCGCCGTGTGCGCGGCGTTCAACCTGCGCATCGACAACGGTGTGGTCCGCGACGCCCGCGTGGCCTTCGGCGGCATGGCCGCCACACCGAAACGTGCCAAGCATTGTGAAGCCGCATTGATCGGCGCGCCGTGGACCAATAGCACCGTCGAGCGCGCCTGCGCCGTCCTGGCCGAGGACTTCACGCCGCTGTCGGACTTCCGCGCCAGCAAGGAATACCGCCTGCTCAGCGCCCGCAACCTGTTGCGCAAATACTTCATCGAACTGCAAACGCCGCACATCGAGACTCGGGTGACCGCTTATGTCTAACCATCACGCCGTAGAGAAGACCCAAGCCGAACTGGCGGAGCTGTTCGCCCGCGACCTCACCACTGGCGTGGGCCGTAGCGTCAAGCACGACAGCGCCGCCAAGCACGTGTCCGGCGAGGCGCAGTACATCGATGATCGCCTCGAATTCCCGAACCAGTTGCACGTCTATGCCCGGCTGTCGGACCGCGCCCACGCCCGGATCATCCGCATCGATACCGCGCCGTGCTACGCCTTTGACGGCGTGCGCATCGCCATCACCCACGCAGACATTCCAGGCCTGAAGGACATTGGCCCACTGCTGCCCGGCGATCCGCTGCTGGCCATTGATGATGTGCAGTTCGTCGGCCAACCGGTGCTGGCTGTTGCGGCCAAGGACCTTGAGACCGCTCGCAAGGCAGCGATGGCCGCCATCATCGAATACGAAGACCTGGAGCCGGTACTGGACGTGGTCGAAGCCCTGCGCAAGCGGCACTTCGTGCTGGACAGCCACACCCACCAGCGCGGCGATTCGGCCACGGCGCTGGCGAGCGCCGAGCATCGTATCCAGGGCTCGCTGCACATCGGCGGCCAGGAACATTTTTACCTGGAAACCCAGATTTCCTCGGTGATGCCCACCGAAGACGGCGGCATGATCGTCTACTGCTCGACCCAGAACCCCACCGAAGTGCAGAAACTGGTGGCCGAAGTACTCGGCGTGTCGATGAACAAGGTCGTGGTGGACATGCGCCGCATGGGCGGCGGCTTTGGCGGCAAGGAAACCCAGGCCGCCAGCCCGGCGTGCCTGTGCGCCGTCATCGCGCACCTCACCGGGCAGCCGACCAAGATGCGCCTGCCTCGGGTCGAAGACATGCTGATGACCGGCAAGCGCCATCCCTTCTATATCGAATACGACGTCGGCTTCGACAGCCGCGGGCGCTTGCACGGCATCGCCCTGGAACTGGCCGGCAACTGCGGCTGCTCGCCGGACCTGTCGGCCTCCATCGTCGACCGGGCGATGTTCCACGCCGACAACGCCTACTACTTGGGCGATGCGACCATCAACGGCCACCGCTGCAAGACCAACACCGCGTCGAACACTGCCTACCGGGGGTTCGGCGGGCCGCAGGGCATGGTCGCCATCGAAGAAGTGATGGACGCCATCGCCCGGCACCTGGGGCTCGATCCGCTGGCGGTGCGCAAGGCCAACTACTACGGCAAGACCGAACGCAACGTCACCCACTACTACCAGACCGTCGAGCACAACATGCTCGAGGAAATGACCGCCGAGCTTGAAGAAAGCAGCCAGTACGCCGAACGCCGTGAAGCGATCCGTCGCTACAACGCAGGCAGCCCGATCCTCAAGAAGGGCCTGGCGCTGACGCCCGTGAAGTTCGGCATTTCGTTCACCGCCAGTTTCCTCAACCAGGCCGGCGCCTTGATCCACGTCTACACCGACGGCAGCATCCACCTCAACCACGGCGGCACCGAGATGGGCCAGGGCCTGAATACCAAGGTCGCCCAGGTGGTGGCCGAGGTGTTCCAGGTGGAAATGGACCGCGTGCAGATCACCGCGACCAACACCGACAAGGTGCCGAACACCTCGCCCACCGCCGCTTCCAGTGGCGCTGACCTGAATGGCAAGGCGGCGCAGAATGCCGCCGAAATCATCAAGCGGCGCCTGGTGGAATTTGCCGCGCGGCAATACAAGGTCAGCGAAGAAGACGTGGAATTCCACAACGGCCATGTGCGGGTGCGCGATCACATCCTGACCTTCGAAGCGTTGGTACAGCAGGCGTATTTCGCCCAGGTCTCACTGTCCAGCACCGGCTTCTACAAGACCCCGAAAATCTACTACGACCGCAGCCAGGCCCGTGGCCGGCCGTTCTACTACTACGCCTATGGCGCGGCGTGTGCCGAGGTGATCGTCGATACTCTCACCGGCGAGTACAAGATGCTGCGCACCGACATCCTCCACGATGTCGGCGCCTCGCTGAACCCAGCCATCGACATCGGCCAGGTCGAGGGCGGTTTCATCCAGGGCATGGGCTGGCTGACCATGGAAGAGCTGGTGTGGAATGACAAGGGCAAGCTGGTGACCAATGGCCCGGCCAGCTACAAGATCCCCGCCGTGGCCGACATGCCACTGGACCTGCGGGTCAAGCTGGTGGAAAACCGCAAGAACCCTGAAGACACGGTGTTCCACTCCAAGGCCGTGGGCGAGCCGCCGTTCATGCTCGGCATCGCCGCGTGGTGCGCCATCAAGGACGCCGTGGCGAGCCTGGGGGATTACCGGCAGCAACCGAACATCGATGCCCCGGCGACGCCGGAGCGGGTGCTGTGGGGGTGTGAGCAGATGCAGCAGTTGAAGACTGTTAGGCCTGCGGAAGCCGGGGCTGAGTTGGCTCCGCTTTAGACCGCGGCGCGGCCAATCGCGAGCAAGCTCGCTCCCACATTGGGTCAGTGTTCACAAATCCCCTGTGGGAGCGAGCTTGCTCGCGATAAGGCCGCCACAGACAACAGAGATGTCGAGGTGAATTATGTACAACTGGATCAGCGCCCTCGCCGACCTGCAAACCCGCGGCGAACCCTGCGTGCTGGTGACGATCATCGAAGAGCTCGGCTCCACCCCGCGCAACGCCGGTTCGAAGATGGTCATCAGCGCCAGCCAGACGTTCGACACCATCGGTGGCGGGCACCTGGAATACAAGGCCATGGAGATCGCTCGGCAAATGCTCGCCAGCGGCCAGCAGAACACCCATCTGGAGCGTTTCAGCCTTGGTGCGAGCCTGGGCCAGTGCTGCGGTGGCGTCACCGTGTTGCTGTTCGAACCCATGGGCCAGGTCCAGGCGCAGATCGCCGTGTTCGGCGCCGGCCATGTCGGCCGCGCCCTGGTGCCGCTGCTGGCGAGCCTGCCCTGCAAGGTGCGCTGGATCGACTCGCGAGAAGCGGAGTTCCCCGAACACTTGCCCCATGGCGTGCGCAAGATTGTGGCCGAAGAGCCATTGGATGAAGTCGATGAATTGCCCGCCGGCAGCTACTGCATCGTCATGACCCACAACCATCAGCTCGACCTGGAGCTGAGCGCCGCGATCCTCAAGCGCAACGACTTTGCCTACTTCGGCCTGATCGGTTCGAAGACCAAGCGCGTCAAGTTCGAACATCGCCTGCGTGATCGCGGTTTCGATAGCAATACCCTGCAACGCATGCGTTGCCCGATGGGTATCGGCGAAGTCAAAGGCAAGTTGCCTGTGGAAATCGCCATCTCCATCGCCGGCGAAATCATCGCCACCTATAACGCGGATTTCGGCCAGCACACCTCGCGCGCCGAACCCATTGCCAAGTTGCTGCCAGCTTCGCGCCGCAGCCAGCGTTAATCCCTTTATCGAGACAGACCATGCCTCTGACACGCAAAGCCTACCGCGCCGCCCTGCTCCACAGCCTCGCCGACCCGGCCGAAGTGGGTATCGAAGCGTCCTATGAATATTTCGAAGACGGCCTGCTGGTGGTGGAAAACGGCCAGATCAGCGCCATCGGCCACGCCCATGACCTGTTGCCGACCCTGGCGGCGGACATCGACATCGCCCATTACCCGGACGCACTGATCACGCCAGGTTTGATCGACACCCACATCCACCTGCCGCAAACCGGCATGGTCGGCGCCTATGGCGAGCAATTGCTGGATTGGCTCAACACCTACACCTTCCCCTGCGAAAGCCAGTTCGCCGACAAGGCCCACGCCGATGCGGTGGCGGATATCTTCGTCAAGGAGTTGCTGCGCAACGGCACCACCACCGCGCTGGTGTTCGGCAGCGTGCACCCACAATCGGTGAATTCGTTTTTTGAAATAGCCGAAAAACTTGATCTGCGGATGATCGCCGGCAAAGTGATGATGGACCGTAACGCCCCGGACTATCTGGTCGACACCGCCGAATCCAGCTACACCGAGAGCAAGGCGCTGATCGAGCGCTGGCACGGCAAGGGCCGGTTGCACTACGCCGTGACCCCGCGCTTCGCTCCCACCAGCACCCCGGAACAACTGACCCTGGCCGGTCAATTGCTGGGGGAATACCCCGACTTGTACATGCAGACCCACATCAGCGAGAACCTGCAGGAAGTGCAGTGGGTCAAGGAGCTGTTCCCGGAGCGCAAGGGCTACCTGGACGTCTACGATCACTACCAACTGCTTGGCGAGCGTTCGGTGTTCGCCCATGGCGTGCATTTATGCGATGACGAATGCGCGCGGCTGGCCGAGGCCGGGTCGGCCATCGCTTTCTGCCCGACCTCGAACTTTTTCCTCGGCAGCGGCCTGTTCAACCTGCCCATGGCCGAGAAGCACAAGGTGAACGTCGGGTTGGGCACCGACGTAGGTGGCGGCACCAGTTTTTCGCTGCTCCACACCCTGAACGAAGCCTACAAGGTGATGCAGCTGCAGGGCGCGCGGCTGAGCCCGTTCAAGTCACTGTACCTGGCCACCCTCGGCGGCGCGCGGGCCCTGCGCCTGGAGGACAAGATCGGCACGTTGCAACCGGGGACGGACGCGGACTTCCTGGTGCTGGACTACAACGCCACGCCGCTGCTGAGCTATCGCCTCAAGCAGGCCAAGGACATTGCCGAACGGTTGTTCGTGTTGATGACGCTGGGGGATGACCGGACGGTGGCGCAGACTTATGCGGCCGGCAGGTTGGTGCATCAGCGCTAGGCTGTATTGCCTGCCAGGACGCTATCGCGAGCAAGCTCGCTCCCACAGTGGATTTGTGGTGTACACATAACCCCTGTGGGAGCGAGCTTGCTCGCGATCGGCGGTATGACTGACTCAAATCCCTCAGAGCTTGGCCGTCGACCGCCCCGGCTTCTTGCTCTGCAACAGATGCGAGAACACCGCGTGCAGGTCATCCGACGCGCTTTCTTCGTCGAGGTTGAGCTTGCTGTCGATGTGGTCCATGTGATGCATCATCAGGTCCACGGCCAGCGTGGCATCGCGGGCCTCGATGGCGTCGATCAACTGGGTGTGTTCATCGTAGGAACAGTGGGACCGGTTGCCGCTTTCGTACTGGGCGATGATCAACGAGGTCTGGGACACGAGGCTGCGCTGGAAGCTGATCAGCGGGGCATTCTTCGCCGCTTCGGCCAGCTTGAGGTGGAACTCGCCCGACAAACGGATGCCAGCGCCACGGTCGCCCCGGGAAAAACTGTCGCGCTCGTCGCTGACCATCTGCCGCAGCTCAGCCAGTTGTTCGGCCGTGGCGTGCTGCACCGCCAGTTCGGTGATCGCCCTTTCCACCAGGCGCCGGGCCATGAACACCTGGCGGGCCTCTTCGACACTCGGGCTCGCCACCACGGCACCGCGATTGGGCCGCAGCAACACCACGCCTTCGTGGGCCAGGCGGGACAAGGCCCGGCGGATGATCGTGCGGCTGACTCCGAAAATCTCCCCCAGCGCCTCTTCGCTCAATTTGGTCCCGGGCGCCAGGCGTTGTTCGAGGATGGCCTCGAAGATGTGCGCATAGACAATATCGTCCTGGGTTCCGCTGCGGCCGGTTTTACCAGCTCGCGGTTGTTTCTTGAGGGGCTGCAACTGTTCGTTCATGGGCACTCGAGTCGGGAGAACTGCGGCGAATTGACCGTGACTGTAATACGGCACAGCGGGTCGCTGGCAAGTATCGCGTAAAAAACAGCTCGATTGTACACAACCTCTGATGGCAACACGACTGTACGGCTGTTTGCGGGCATGGCTGTATTGCAATCGATGATGGGGTTGAGTTTAGGCTTAAACCTCGGTTTTGTGGCGAGGGAGCTTGCTCCCGCTGGATTGCGAAGCAATCCCCCCGCATTCGTTCAGACCTCCAACAGGATGCATGACGACCGCTCCGCGGCCGAGCGGGAGCAAGCTCCCTCGCCACAAAAGCAATGGCTCGCCCGAGTCCAGACAATCTATAACAAGGACCACCGCCCACCATGACCGAAGTCACGACCACGCCACTTCGTCCATTGGCCGACACCTCGCCTTCGGCCATCGTCGCCGGGTTCATCGCGATGATGACCGGCTACACCAGTTCCCTGGTGCTGATGTTCCAGGCCGGACAGGCGGCGGGACTGACCAGCGGGCAGATTTCCTCGTGGATCTGGGCGATCTCCATCGGCATGGCGGTGTGCTCCATCGGGCTGTCGCTGCGCTATCGCACGCCGATCACCATCGCCTGGTCGACACCCGGCGCCGCGCTGCTAATCACCAGCCTGGGCGGCGTGAGTTATGGCGAGGCCATCGGCGCCTATATAACCTGCGCGGTGCTGGTGACGATCTGCGGCCTGACCGGCAGTTTCGAGCGCCTGGTCAAGCGCATTCCGGCCTCGCTGGCGGCGGCGTTGCTGGCGGGGATTCTGTTCAAGATCGGCAGCGAGATCTTCGTCGCCACCCAGCATCGCACCGGACTGGTTCTGGGGATGTTCTTTACTTACCTGATCGTCAAGCGCCTGTCGCCGCGCTACGCGGTGCTCGCGGCGCTGCTGATCGGCACAGCGCTTTCCGGCCTGCTGGGGTTGCTGGACTTCAGCGGCTTTGCCCTGGAAGTCGCGACGCCGGTCTGGACCACGCCGCACTTTTCCTTGGCAGCCACCATCAGCATCGGCATT
This sequence comes from Pseudomonas sp. LARHCG127, assembly GCF_052871455.1. Classification (NCBI taxonomy): domain Bacteria; kingdom Pseudomonadati; phylum Pseudomonadota; class Gammaproteobacteria; order Pseudomonadales; family Pseudomonadaceae; genus Pseudomonas; species Pseudomonas sp. LARHCG127. Next base: position 33,622 of record NZ_JBIXJT010000001.1, on the reverse strand, counting down.
CCGCTGTTCGTGGTGGCGATGACCTCGCAGAACATGCCCGGCATCGCCGTATTGCGGGCCGACGGCTACAACGTGCCGGCTTCGCCGCTGATCACCAGCACCGGCATCGCCTCGCTGCTGCTGGCACCGTTCGGCTCCCATGGCATCAACCTGGCGGCCATCAGCGCGGCCATCTGCACCGGGCCCCACGCCCACGAAGATCGCAACAAGCGCTACACGGCGGCGGTCTGGTGCGGGATTTTCTACGGAATTGCCGGGGTGTTCGGCGCGACGCTGGCGGCATTGTTCGCGGCGCTGCCCAAGGAACTGGTGCTGTCCATCGCGGCCCTGGCGCTGTTCGGCTCGATCATCAATGGCCTGAGCATCGCCATGAGCGAAGTGAAGGAGCGGGAAGCGGCGCTGATCACCTTCATGGTCACGGCGTCGGGGCTGACGCTGTTCTCCATCGGTTCGGCGTTCTGGGGGATTGTGGCGGGGGTGTTGACGTTGCTGATCCTGAACTGGCGCAACAATTGAAAGCATCGCGAGCAAGCTCGCTCCCACAGGGGATGTGTGTCGTTCACATCACCCCTGTGGGAGCGAGCTTGCTCGCGATAGCGGCCTGAAGGGCAACAGCTACCCAACAGACAGACACAAAAAAACCGGCACCCAAAAGGGCTGCCGGTTTCTGACCATCAAGCGACCGGATTGATCGGCTTTTCCGGGTACCACACGTCCAGCAACGGGCTGACTTCAACGCTGGTCAGCTCAGGACGGGCCTTGAGCCAGGCTTCAACGGCAGCGCGCTGCTCTTCGGTGACCGAGCCACGCTTCTGCAGGCAAACCAGACCGTAGTCGTCACCGCCGACGTAGCCCAGGCCATTGGCTTCCATGGCTTCTTTCAGGAACGCGTCGAGGAAAGCGTCAATAGCCTCATCGGCCAGATCTTCTTTGAAATCCAGGTTCAGTTCGAAACCCAGCTCTTGAAATTCATCCACGCACAGCTTTTTGCGCAGACGCTGGGAACGGTTAGTCGCCATTGGAACAATCCTCATAAGTAATAACGGCCGGCACTTTACCAGTTTGGTGCGTCGATTGCCCGACTCATCGGGCAAGTCCGTTAACCGTTGGTAAAAAAATACCGCTTCGCTGGGCTTGGGCACGGCACATGCCGTTGCGCCTTGGGGCATAATGCCGACACTTTCATGCCCGTTGAGGACGTTCATTTTCATGTCCTCGTATTTTCCCCCTCGCCTGTAGGGTTTTATTTCAAATGATCAAATCTTTGCGTCCATTGCTTCTGGCCAGCCTTCTTCTTCCCCTGGCCCTCCCTGTCACCGCCCACGCTGCCACGATCAACACCGCCCTGTCGCCCAACGTACAAAAGGCCCTCAAGGCCAGCAAACTGCAGAACGACGCCCTGTCCCTGGTGCTGGTGCCGCTCAACGGCCCCGGCACGCCAACCCTGTACAACGCAGATGTTTCGGTCAATCCGGCATCCACCATGAAACTGGTGACCACCTATGCGGCCCTGGAGATGCTCGGTCCCAATCATCAGTGGAAAACCGAGTTCTACACCGACGGCACCCTGAGCGGCGGGATCCTCAACGGCAACTTGTACCTCAAGGGCGGCGGCGATCCCAAGCTGAACATGGAAAAACTCTGGCTGCTGATGCGCGATCTGCGGGCCAACGGCGTCCAGCAGGTCACCGGTGACCTGGTGCTGGACCGCAGTTTCTTCATCCAGCCGCAACTGCCCGAGTTCAACGACGACGGCAACGACGAAAACAAACCCTTCCTGGTCAAGCCCGACTCGCTGCTGGTCAACCTCAAGGCCCTGCGCTTCGTCGCTCGCAATGATGGCGGCCGGGTGCTGGTGTCGGTTGAGCCGCCGATTGCCAGCATTCGCATCGAAAACGTGGTCAAGGCCGTCAACGGCAAGCAATGTGCCGGCGGCGTTCGCTACAACCCCGTCGCCCAGGCCGATGGCAGCATGACCGTCACTGTCAGCGGCCAACTCGGTGAAGGTTGCAGCTCCCAGACCTACCTGTCGCTGCTCGATCATGCCACCTACACCGCTGGCGCGGTGCGGGCCATCTGGAAGGAATTGGGCGGCAGCATCCAGGGCCAGGACCGCCTGGCCACGACCCCGGGCAACGCCAAGGTATTGGCCCGGGCGTTCTCCCCGGACCTGGCAGAGATCATCCGCGACATCAATAAATACAGTAACAACACCATGGCCCAGCAACTGTTCCTGAGCCTGGGCGCACAATTTCGCAACGAAGCCGACGGTGACGACGCGAAGGCTGCGCAACGGGTGGTACGCCAGTGGCTGGCGAAGAAAGGCATCACCGCACCGCACCTGGTGATGGAGAACGGCTCGGGCCTGTCCCGCGCCGAACGGGTCAGCGCGCGGGAAATGGCTGCGATGCTGCAAGCCGCCTGGCGCAGCCCGTATTCGGCGGAGTTCATCAGTTCGATGCCGATTGCCGGCACCGACGGCACCATGCGCAAACGCCTGAAGACCACCGCCATGGCCGGCGAAGCCCACGTCAAGACCGGGACCCTGAACACCGTCCGCGCCATCGCTGGCTACAGCCGTGACATCAACGGCAACACTTGGGCAGTGGTGGCGATCCTCAACGATCCAAAGCCATGGGGCGCTTCGTCGGTGCTGGACCAGGTGCTGCTGGACCTGTACCGCCAGCCGAAATTGCCACAGACGGCTTCGGTGCTCTAACCCAGCACATACCCAATGTGGGAGCGAGCCTGCTCGCGAATGCGGTATGTCATTCAACATCGATGTTGCTGACCGACCGAATCGCGAGCAGGCTCGCTCCTACAGTGAATCGGGCCATACACAAATCTTGTGCCCACTGAAGATCAACTGTGGGAGCGGGCTTGCTCGCGAAGGCGGTACAACATTCAACCATTGTGTTGACTGACATGCCGCCTTCGCGAGCAAGCCCCCCCCCCCCCACCCCCCCCCCCCCCCCCGCGGCTCCCCCCCCCCCCCCCCCCCCCCCCCCCCCCCCCCCGCTCCCACACTTTGACCTCAATATCCCCTGGCTATCCCAACTGCGTCTCGACCCGATCCCGCCCGGCCTGCTTGGCCGCGTACACGCCTGAGTCGGCCCTGAGCAGTAACGCATCGGCGCCCTCCCCGGCGCGCCAGGTGGCGATGCCGAAGCTGGCGGTGACCACCCCGACATCGTCGATGGGCCCAGCCCGCAAGCCTTCCCAAAGCCCCAGCGCCAGGGAATATGCGCTGTCACTGTCGGTGTCCGGGCACAGCACCACGAACTCTTCCCCACCCAACCGGCAGAACACATCGGTACGGCGCAACCGTTGGACGATGCGCTGGCAGACCGCCTGCAACACCCGGTCGCCCACCGCATGGCCGTGCTGGTCGTTGATGCGCTTGAAGTGATCGATGTCGAGCATGATGACCGCCAGCCCACCAGAACCGCGCTCGACCCGGGCCATTTCCGAGGTCAAGCGTTCCTGGAAATACCGGCGGTTGCGAATGCCGGTCAGGGCGTCGGTCACGGACAAGGCCCGCAGCTCTTCTTCCACACGCTTGAGGTCGGAGATATCCGAGATATAGCCGTGCCACAACACCCCGCCGCCAGGCAGCTCCTCGGGTGTGGCCTCGCCGCGCACCCAGCGCAGCCCGCGCAAGGGTAATTGCACCCGATACTCTTCCCTCCATGGGCTCAAGGTATTGGCCGAAGCACGGATCGAAGCGCGGACGCGCGTACTGTCCAACGGATGAATACGCGAGAAAATCGCCTCGGCGTTCTGCACCAGTACATCGGGTTCCAATTCATAGATGTCGCGGATACCGTCGCTGGCATAAATCACGCTGAAGCGACCATTGAAATCCATCCTGAACTGGTAGATCCCCCCAGGCACATGAGCACTGAGTTTTTTCAGCAACAGGTCGCGGGCCGCCAGGGCTTCGTGGACGCGCTTGCGTTCGGTGATGTCGATGCAGATCGCCAGGTGCCCGACCCACAGCCCCTGCTCATCGAGCATCGGCGTGGCCAGCATGTTCACGGTCAGGTGACTGCCATCGCGGCGCACCAGGGTCCATTCCCGCGCCTGCTGCCCACCCTGCTCGCCGCCCTCGAGCAGCATCGCATGGCAGGTCGGAATGGGTTTACCAAAGCGCGCGGCAAGCTGAGCGGCCCGAGCCTGGAGTTCGCGCGGCACATGCAGGCTCTCCAGGGTCATGCTTTGTAGCACGTCGCAACTCGGGTAGCCGAGCATCTGCTCGGCGCCAGCATTGAAAGTGGTGATGACGCCGCGCAGGTCGGTGGCAATGATCGCCACCTGGGTCGCGGCATCCAGCACACCGCGCAACTGGCCGTGGGTACCGCGCAACTCCTGCTCCCGGGCACGCAGTTCACCGGTGCGTTGTTCCACCAGTGCCAAGGCTCGCTGCCGCTGGCTGACCAGCACATAGAGCAAGGCACTGAGCAGCAGGCTGAGCAGACCACCGAGTATCACTATGCTCGTGACCGAAGAATGATTGGTCGACAGGAACACCCGGCTGGGCCGCAACTCCACCCGGTAGTCGCGATCGGCCAGGCGTAGCAGGCGCGTCGCCGACAACTCGCTCTGGCCCGGCGGGTTTGGGGATTCGAACAGCGCCTCCCCCCCGTTTTCGCTAGACAGGTCCACGACACGCATCGACAGATTGTCGTGACCGGGCGCCGGCAGTCCGTCGCCCGCCAACTGACGCATGCTGATGGCCGCCATCACGTACCCGAACGGTTCGCTGGCCGATTCCCGTATAACCGGCGCGACCAGCAGTACCCCGCGGGTGAACATCGGGTCGGCCCCCATAAAATCCAGGGGTTGCGAGGCCGCCACCCCGCCACGCTGACGCGACCGCTCGACAGTGGCACCGCGCAAGGGCTCGGAAAGCAGGTCCAGGCCCAGTGGGGGCCCGTAGGCGCTCCGACTATGAATGTAGAGCACCGGAACGTACTCGTCCCGTTCGGCGGCCAGTTGCAGGCCACCGTGGCCGTCCGGCTCGCGAATCATGAATTGAGCCCCACCGTCGGCCTGCGCCTGCCGTTCGAACGCTTGCCGCTCGTCCCGAAGGACCCTGGGCGCCCAGGCGAAGGCCCGGGTACGACGCATCAGCGAGTCGGCGTAGCCATGGAACTCATTGCTGGCTACCGCTTCGGAGTTGGCAAAAAAACGCCCGAGGCTGTCGAGAAACTGCTCCTGGTCCTGGAACTGTTCCTCGATGCGGCTGAAGCGCTCCTCGACTTGCAACTCGAAGCGCTCGCGCAATTGCCGATTGAACAGGTCCATCATCGCCCAGCTCAGCACGCCGCTCAGGCAGGTACCGGCCAGCAGCACCAGCGAAGCCACCAGCCAGGCCGAAACGTCTTCGCGGATAAAGCCCAGGATTCTGGGGCGCACCTGATGCAATGCCATAAATACAACTCGCAAAGGTACCAGGCATAGGCACAGCCCCGGACACAGCCTAAGTTATAGCTATTCGCCATCACTTTGACCAGTCCCCAAATGAGGCTAGAAGCCTTGAGCTACAAGGCTCCGTGGATCCAATCGATCTCCTTCAACGCGCCATGATCTTCCAAGCGCGGTGGATCTTGCCGTTGCGGGCGAAATCCGGATCGATGGTCTTGGCAGTGATCTCTTCCACTGCATAGCGCTCGCCGAGGTTGTCCTCGAGCTGGAACTTGCGGAAGTTGTTGGAAAAATACAGCACGCCGCCCGGCGCCAGGCGCGCCATGGCCAGGTCCAGCAACTGGACGTGGTCGCGCTGCACATCGAACACACCTTCCATGCGCTTGGAGTTGGAGAAGGTCGGCGGGTCGATGAAGATCAGGTCGTACTCGTCACGACTGGCTTCCAGCCAGGCCATCACGTCGCCCTGCTCCAGGCGGTTCTTGTCGGAAAAACCATTGAGCGACAGGTTGCGTCGCGCCCAATCCAGGTAGGTTTTCGACAAGTCGACGCTGGTGGTGCTCCGGGCACCGCCCTTGGCGGCGTGGACGCTGGCGGTCGCGGTGTAGCAGAACAGGTTGAGGAAACGCTTGCCGGCCGCCTCTTTCTGGATCCGCAGGCGCATCGGCCGATGGTCGAGAAACAGCCCGGTGTCCAGGTAATCGGTGAGATTGACCAGCAGCTTTACGCCGCCTTCGTTGACCTCGGTGAACTTGCCCTGGGCGCTCTGGCGCTCGTACTGCTTGGTACCGCTCTGACGCTCGCGGCGCTTGATCACCACGCGGCTCTTGTCGACGTTCAGTGCCTGGGGAATGGCCGCCAAGGCATCGAACAACCGGGCCGAGGCCTTTTCCGGGTCGATGGACTTCGGCGCGACGTACTCCTGGACATGTACCCAGTCGTGGTAGAGGTCGATGGCCATGGAGTATTCCGGCATGTCGGCGTCGTAGACCCGGTAGCAATCCACACCTTCACGCTTGGCCCATTTACTTAGCAGTTTGAGGTTTTTTTGCAGGCGATTGGCGAACATCTGCCCGCCTTCGCTCAACCGCGCCTGCTCGACCACAGGGGCTGGCGCCGGCGCCGGCTTGATCGGGTTGCCGTTCTTGTTGTACTGGCGCTCTTGTGGCACTTCCGGGGTTTGATCGTAGGCGGCCTGTTCACGCTCGGCCTGGCGCTGTTCCGGGGTGCGACGCTCGCCGGTGACGAACTGGTCCGGCAGCACCTTGATCAGCAGCAACTTGCACGGCAAGGCGCCGTTCCAGAACGAATACTGCTTGTGGCTGCGAATGCCCATGCGCTTGCCCAGGTCCGGCGCGCCGGTGAACACCGCCGCCTCCCAGTTCAGGCACGCCTGGCGCAGGCGCTCGCCGAGGTTCTGGTAGAGGTAGAGCAGGCTGGCTTCGTCACCCAGACGCTCGCCGTACGGCGGGTTGCAGATCACCAGGCCCTTCTGATTCTGGTCCGGGCGCGGCTCGAAGGTGGCGACTTCGCCTTGATAGATCTTGATCCACTCGCTCAGGCCCGCACGCTCGACGTTATTGCGGCCCGGCTGGATCAGCCGCGGGTCGGCTTCGTAGCCACGAATCCACAACGGTGGCTTGGCCAGCCCGGCGGCGGCGCGCTCGGAGGCTTCTTCGTGGAGTTTCTTCCACAACGCCGGCACGTGGCCGAGCCAGGCGGTGAATCCCCACTGCTGGCGACGCAGGTTCGGTGCCATATCGGCGGCGATCATGCCGGCTTCTACCAGGAACGTGCCAACACCACACATCGGGTCGGCCAGCGCCCCGCCTTCAGCGGCAATGCGCGGCCAACCAGCGCGGATCAGGATCGCGGCAGCGAGGTTTTCCTTCAGCGGCGCGGCGCCTTGCTGCAGGCGATAACCGCGCTGGTGCAGGCTGTGGCCGGAAAGGTCGAGGGAGAGGATCGCTTCGCCGCGGTCCAGGCGCAGGTGAATCCGCAGGTCCGGGTTGAGCTTGTCGATGGATGGCCGCTCACCCGATGGCGTGCGCAGCTTGTCGACGATGGCATCCTTGACTTTCAAGGCACCGAAATGGGTGTTGTCGATGCCCGAGCCGTGGCCACTGAACTCTACCGCCAGGGTGCCATCGGCCAGCATGTGGTCTTGCCAGTCGACATCCAGCACACCGTGGTAGAGGTCTTCGGCGTCCTTCATCGGGAAGCGCTTGAGCACCAGCAACACGCGGTTGGCCAGGCGCGACCACAGGCACAGGCGATAGGCCGTTTCCATGTCGGCCATGCCACGCACGGCCGAAGTGTGCTCGCGCGCCTCTTCAAGGCCAAGCCCGACGGCTTCCTCGATCAGCAGGCCTTCGAGGCCCTTGGGGCAAGTGAGGAAGAGTTCGAAACGATCGGACATGGGATTTCCAGAGCCTTTGGCTAAGTGGACCGGGCAACGCATTGCCGGGCCGGGTTCAATCAGGTGCTTTTCTCAAGGGCACCCGCGTGGCACGAAAGTGTGCCGTGCCGCCCTCGCCGCTCAGGTTAAAAGAGCTTAGATGCGAAGGCAGATAAAAAATTCTGTGCAACAAATTGTGAAAAACTCGACCCTTTCGTCGAATAGTACCCGAGTGCAACGGGTGGACATTCTCATTCGAGAAAGGGCAGCCCCTGTTGGCGCAGGGCCGATCATACAGGGGTCTTGCTCAAAAGCGGTCAACGAACATCAAGTTACTTATCGCCCTAACATCTTTATTGTTACGTGCTTATGACAAAACGATCATTCCATCCCTGTGACGCTTTGGTTAGAACTCAACACAGGTTGACGTCGCAACGGCGTCAACACCTCGGCTCGTCACGCCGGCAACGAGCCACCAACGGCAGAATGATTCTGCCCCGGCCTCGATAGAGGTCGACGCTAAGCAACAGTCAACAAGTGAGGGCAACACCCTATGAGAAGACTTAAGCGTGATCCGTTGGAAAGAGCATTTTTGCGTGGTTACCAATATGGCGTTGGTGGTAAATCCCGTGAGCTTTGCCCCTTTACTCTACCGTCGGTACGTCAAGCCTGGATCAATGGCTGGCGAGAAGGACGCGGCGACAACTGGGACGGTATGACCGGCACTGCGGGTATCCACAGACTCAACGAACTTCACGCCGTCGGCTGACACAGGGCTTATTACTCAAGAACTCGACAATTTGACATCCCAATCGATTTAACCACGCACGTCCCATCCGGGCGGCGGGCTACGGCCCAAGGGGCTCCTTCGAGGAGCCCTTTTTAATGCCTTTTTTGAACTTGAGCTGCGAAAGCTGTTGTGGCGAGGGGATTTATCCCCGCTGGGGTGCGAAGCAGCCCCTGTAAGCAGCCCTCGGTGTGTCAGGTTTATTGTGTGATTTTGTGGGGCTGCTGCGCAGCCCAGCGGGGATAAATCCCCTCGCCACAAATGGATCTTACCAACCTAAAGAATCACCCCAACGCCGCAATCGCATCCACCGACTCACGAATCAACGCCGGCCCCTTGTAGATGAAGCCCGAGTAAACCTGCACCAGGCTCGCCCCGGCGGTGATCTTCTCGGCGGCGTGCCGGCCTTCGGTGATCCCGCCCGCCGCAATGATCGGCAAGCGCCCCGCCAATTCAGCGGCCAGCACCTTCACCGTGTGGGTGCTCTTGTCACGCACTGGCGCGCCCGACAAGCCACCCGCCTCGTCACCGTGCTCCAGCCCTTCGACGCCTTCGCGTCCCAGGGTCGTGTTGGTGGCGATCACTGCGTCCATACCCGTCTCGATCAGGGCCTGGGCTACCTGGGCGGTCTCCTCGTCGGTCATGTCCGGGGCGATCTTGATCGCCAGGGGCACGTGCCGGCCGTGGGTCAACGCCAGTTCCGCGCGACGTTGGGCCAGGTCGGCCAGCAGTTGCTTGAGGGAATCACCGAATTGCAGGCTGCGCAGCCCCGGGGTGTTGGGGGAGCTGACGTTGACGGTCACGTAGCTGGCGTGGGCGTAGACCTTGTCCAGGCAGATCAGGTAGTCGTCGACGGCGCGCTCCACCGGCGTGTCGAAATTCTTGCCGATGTTGATGCCCAGCACGCCCTTGTACTTGGCCGCGGCCACACGGGCCAGCAGGTGATCGACGCCCAGGTTGTTGAAGCCCATGCGGTTGATGATCGCCTCGGCTTGTGGCAGGCGGAACAACCGTGGCTTGGGGTTGCCCGGCTGCGGACGCGGCGTGACGGTGCCGATTTCCACAAAGCCGAAACCCAACTGCGCAAAGCCGTCGATGGCCGCGCCATTCTTGTCCAGGCCCGCCGCCAACCCGACCGGGTTGGGAAACGCCAGGCCCATGACCGTCACCGGCACTTTCGCCGGCGCCTTGCACAGCAAACCGTTGAGGCCCAAACGCCCGCCCGCGCCGATCAAGTCCAGGGACAGGTCGTGGGAGGTTTCCGGGGAAAGTTTGAACAACAGCTGACGGGCCAGGGTGTACATGGGCGGCTTTGACTCGGGCGAAGAAATGAGGCGGCGATTATAGCCGGGCAACGGCGGCTCAAGCGAGGCGCCCGCACAAAACGATAGCGCTGGCATATGCCTTGCACCCTTTTGGTCATCAGCGCCCATGCCAGCGACGGAATGAGTGCCACACTGTTTTAAGGGACAACGGCGTCGTCGTCCGGTCTCCTGGGCCCGGACACGGCGCTTTTTCATGTGGAAGGTGATAGTGATGAATGAAGTTCCAGCCAACCCCCTGGCCTGGGTCAACGGTAGCGATGCCCCGGAAAAGAGCGCGGTCAACCTCGGCTTCATGGCCTTGAGCGACTGTGCCCCAGTGGTGGTCGCTGCCACCCAGGGCTTCGCCCAACCCTACGGCTTGACCCTGAATCTCAAGCGCCAGGCGTCCTGGGCCAACCTGCGGGACAAGCTGGTCAGCGGTGAAATCGATGCCGCCCACAGCCTGTATGGCCTGGTCTATGCGGTGCACCTGGGCATTGGCGGGGTCGCACCGACCGACATGGCGGTGCTGATGGGGCTGAACCAGAACGGCCAGAGCATCAACCTGTCCCATGGCTTGCAGGCCCAAGGCGTGACCAGTCCTGAAGCACTGGAACGGCACGTGCACCAAACTCGCCCGAAACTGACCTTCGCCCAGACGTTCCCCACCGGCACCCACGCCATGTGGCTCTATTACTGGCTCGCCGCCCAGGGCATCCACCCCTTGTCGGATGTCGACAGCGTGGTGGTACCGCCGCCGCAAATGATCGCGCACCTGCAAGCCGGGCGCATCGACGGGTTTTGCGTCGGCGAGCCCTGGTGCGCCAGTGCGGTGAAACAGAACCTCGGCTTTACCCTGGCGACCACCCAGACCATCTGGCCCGACCACCCGGAAAAAGTCCTGGGCTGCACCCGTGCGTTCGTCGAACAATATCCCAATACCGCCCGGGCGTTGGTGATGGCCATTCTCGAAGCCAGCCGTTTCATCGAACAAAGCAGCGAAAACCGTCGCAGCACCGCGCAACTGTTGAGTGCACCGGAATACCTCGACGCCCCGCTGGACTGCATCGAGCCGCGCCTGCTGGGCATCTATGCCGACGGCTTGGGCAACAGCTGGCAGGATCCCCACGCGATGCGCTTCCATGGCAACGGCGAGGTGAACCTGCCGTACCTGTCCGACGGCATGTGGTTCATGACCCAGTTCCGTCGCTGGGGCTTGCTGCGCGAAGACCCGGATTACCTGGCCGTGGCCCGGGACGTTCAGCAACTCACGTTGTACCGTGAAGCCTGTGGGGCGCTGGACATTGCGTCCCCGAGCCAGGACATGCGCAGCAGCCAACTGATCGACGGCACCACCTGGGACGGCTCGGACCCGGCCGGGTACGCCCGCAGCTTCAAACTGCACGCCTTGAGCGATGCGGCTCCCCTTCTCGCCAGCCGCTGACAGGAGCCACGACCATGCTGCGTATCCTGCTGATCAACGACACCGCGAAAAAAGTCGGCCGCCTCAAGGCTGCCCTGATTGAAGCCGGCTTCGAAGTGATCGACGAATCCGGCCTGACCATCGACCTGCCGGCGCGCGTCGAAACGGTGCGTCCGGACGTAATCCTGATCGATACCGAGTCACCCGGACGCGATGTGATGGAGCAAGTGGTGCTGGTCAGTCGCGACCAGCCACGCCCGATCGTCATGTTTACCGACGAGCACGACCCCAATGTGATGCGCCAGGCGATCAAGTCGGGCGTCAGCGCCTACATCGTCGAAGGCATCCACGCCGCGCGCCTGCAACCGATCCTCGACGTGGCCATGGCCCGCTTCGAAAGCGACCAGGCCCTGCGCGCCCAACTCCTGGCCCGGGACCAGCAACTGGCCGAACGCAAGCGCATCGAACTGGCCAAGGGCATGCTGATGAAGATGAAGGAATGCAACGAGGAGCAGGCCTACACCCTGATGCGCCGCCAGGCCATGAGCCGCCAGCAGAAGCTGATACAGGTGGCGGAGCAGATCATTGCCATGAACGAGTTGCTCGGCTGAAAGCCTTGTAGCGCAGGGCCTGCCGCCATCGCGAGCGAGCTCGCTCCCACAGGTCCGAGCACACCTCAGGTCCCTGTGGGAGCGGGCTTGCTCGCGAAAGCGGTCTTACTTCCAACATTGATATCGACTGACCCACCGTCTTCGCGAGCAAGCCCGCTCCCACAGGGTTTACGGGGTGAGCACGACATTGGCGGACAACCACAATCCCTGTGGGAGCGAGCCTGCTCGCGATAGCCCTCCCCCCATCCCTCGGGTTGGCACAGATCTCGCTTAAGCAACCCCACAGGTAACCAACGGCGGTTGCCCCACCTACGACAAAGACGTCGCACACCCTCCTTGCCTCTCTGGCGATCCGGGTTGCGGCGTTTTTTTGTTTTGGCCCTTCGGGGCCGGTGGTGCGACCACAGGCGGCGCACTGCTCCAAGCACTGACTCATTTCTCGAGACTTTTACAGCTGAGGTGCGCGATGAATTCAAGCTTCTGGAAATCCGGCCACACCCCGACACTGTTCGCGGCCTTTCTTTATTTCGACCTGAGCTTCATGGTCTGGTACCTGCTCGGGCCACTGGCGGTACAGATCTCCGCCGACCTGCACCTGACCACTCAGCAACGCGGCCTGATGGTGGCGACACCGATCCTGGCTGGCGCCGTGCTGCGCCTGTTCATGGGCCTACTGGCCGACCGGATTTCACCCAAGACCGCCGGCATGGTTGGCCAGGTGATCGTGATCGGTGCGCTGTTCTGCGCCTGGAAACTGGGCATCCACAGTTACGAACAAGCCCTGCTGCTGGGCCTGTTCCTCGGTGTGGCCGGCGCTTCGTTCGCCGTCGCCCTGCCCCTGGCCTCCCAGTGGTATCCGCCGCAACACCAGGGCAAGGCCATGGGCATCGCCGGGGCTGGCAACTCGGGCACCGTGCTCGCCGCGTTGATCGCACCGGTCATGGCCGTAGCCTTCGGCTGGACCAACGTGTTCGGCTTCGCGCTGATCCCGCTGGTGCTGACGCTGGTCCTCTTCGCCTGGCTGGCCAAGAATGCCCCTGAGCGACCAAAAGCCAAATCCATGGCCGACTACCTCAAGGCCCTGGGCGACCGTGACAGCTGGTGGTTCATGTTCTTCTACAGCGTGACCTTCGGCGGCTTCATCGGCCTGGCCAGCGCCCTGCCCGGCTACTTCAACGACCAATATGGCCTGAGCCCCGTCACCGCCGGCTACTACACCGCTGCCTGCGTCTTCGGTGGCAGCCTGATGCGCCCCTTGGGCGGCGCCCTGGCGGACCGTTTTGGCGGCATCCGCACTTTGCTCGGCATGTACACCGTAGCGGCCGTCTGCATCGCCGCGGTGGGCTTCAACCTGCCGAGTTCCTATGCGGCCCTGGCCCTGTTCGTTTGCACCATGCTCGGCTTGGGTGCGGGCAACGGCGCGGTGTTCCAACTGGTGCCACAACGCTTCCGTCGCGAAATCGGCGTGATGACCGGGCTGATCGGCATGGCCGGCGGCATCGGTGGTTTCGCCCTGGCGGCGGGCATGGGCGCGATCAAGCAAAGCACCGGCAGCTATCAACTGGCGCTGTGGTTGTTCGCCAGCCTCGGTGTCCTGGCCTGGTTCGGCCTGTATGGCGTCAAGCGTCGCTGGAGAACCACTTGGGGGTCGGCAGCCGTCACCGCTGCTCGGGTATAACCTGCAACCATGAGCCTGCAATTGAGTTTTGCCGAGGCCAGCGCCATCGGCCCGCGGGAAGAAAACCAGGACGCCCTGCGCCTGGTCACCCCCGCCCCGGCCCTGGCTGCCAGCAAGGGTTACCTGTTCGCCATCGCCGACGGCGTGAGCCAATGCGCCGATGGTGGGCTGGCCGCCCGTTCGACCTTGCAGGCCCTGGCCCTGGACTACTATTCCACGCCGCAAACCTGGGGCGTGGCCCAGGCGCTGGACCGGCTGTTGCTGGCCCAGAACCGCTGGCTGCAGGCCAACGGCGGCGGGCAACCGCTGCTCACCACCGTGAGCGCCCTGGTCCTGCGGGGCCGGCGCTTCACCTTGGCCCACGTCGGCGATTGCCGGGTCTACCGCTGGCATGCCGATCACCTGCAACGGGTCAGCGAAGATCACGTCTGGGAACAGCAGGGCATGCAGCATGTACTCAAGCGGGCCCTGGGGCTGGATCAGCACCTGATCCTCGACTTTCTCGATGGTGAACTGCGCACCGACGAAACCTTCGTGTTGCTCAGCGACGGCGTCTGGGCGGTCTTGGGGGACACGGCCATCGCCGGCATCCTTCGCGACCAACCCGACCTGGACCTCGCTGCGCAGACGCTGGTCAACGCCGCGCACCTGGCCGGTAGCCAGGACAATGCCAGTGCGTTGTTGGTGCGGGTCGATGCCCTCGGCGAAGCCAGCATTGGCGATGCCTTGATCCAGCTGCAGCAATGGCCCTTGCCGCCGGCGCTGAAACCGGGCCAGGTATTCGAGGGCTGGCAGATCGAAAGCCTGCTCGGCCAGAGCCAGCAATCGTTGCTTTACCGGGTGCACGACGGCCAAGACCAACCTTGGCTGCTGAAAACCTTGCCCGTGCAGCTACGTGACGACAGCCGGGCCGGTCAGGCCTTGCTCTCGGAGGAATGGTTTCTCAAACGCGTCGCCGGGCGGCAGTTTCCCGAAGTCCATGGGGTGCCCCAGCGTCAGCATTTGTACTACGTGATGCGTGAATATCCGGGCGCGACCCTGGCCGAGGTGTTCAACCAGGGCGGTCCGCTGCCCCTGGCCCAATGGCAGGACCTGGCGCAACGGCTGGTGCGAGCGGTGGGCCTGTTGCATCGACGGCAGATCTACCACCGCGACATCAAGCCGGAAAACCTGCACCTGGGCGACGACGGAGAATTGCGCTTGCTGGATTTCGGCCTGGCGTATTGCCCGGGCTTGTCCGAGGACCAGGCCAACGTGCTGCCCGGCACACCCAGCTACATTGCTCCGGAAGCCTTCGGCGGCACCGCGCCCACGGCGCAACAGGATTTGTACGCCGTCGGCGTGACCTTGTATTTCCTGTTGACCGGGCATTATCCCTACGGCGAGATCGAAGCCTTCCAGCGCCCGCGCTTTGGGGTGCCGGTCAGTGCCAGCCGCTATCGGCCGGACTTGGCCGAATGGCTCGGGCAAAGCCTGGAACGGGCCGTCGCGGCAGACCCGGGCCAGCGCTTTGAAACCGCCGAGGAATGGCTGTTGCTGCTGGAGCAGGGCGAACGCCGCAGCTTGAGTGTAAGGCCCCGGCCATTGCTGGAAAGAGAGCCGCTGAAGGTCTGGCGGACGTTGGCGCTGGTGTCATTGGTGGTGAATGTTGTGCTGTTGTTTCTGGTGTTTCACTCATGACCGTGGCGAGGGAGCTTGCTCCCGCTCGAGCGCGCAGCGGTCGCCTTTTTTTGGGTCTGCTTCGCAGCCCAGCGGGAGCAAGCTCCCTCGCCACAAAAGCTTTTTCGCCAATCCCTTCACGCTCCATTACCGGGCAACACGCTTTGATTCGGTGCAATAAATCCCTCCCCAATCCGCTCAACCAGCCCGCTGTTCAATAAATCCGCGCCTTCGCGCCACTTGGCACAACCACTGCATTACCTACCCCACCATACATAAAGCAACGCCTCCAACGATGAAGGCGGTGCTTCCCGAGAGAACGGGACCAGGACAAAGGCGTCCTCGCTAGCTTGCTAGCGGGACGCCTTTTTTTGTTTTCGTAAAAATTGCCGAGCCAGTCCGATCGCCGTGATGAACCGGACATGAGCTTGCGGAGAACCCTGATGAAAAAACTCAAACTGGTGATGATCGGCAACGGCATGGCCGGGGTTCGCACCCTCGAGGAACTGCTCAAGCTGAGCAACGAGCTGTACGACATCACGGTGTTCGGCGCCGAGCCCCACACCAACTACAACCGCATCCTGCTTTCGCCGGTGCTGGCCGGCGAGCAGACATTCGAAGAGATCGTGCTCAACGACCTGAGCTGGTACCTGGACAACAACATCAAGCTGCTGCTCAACCGCAAAGTGGTGGAGATTGACCGGGTCAAGCGCCGCGTCATCGCCGAAGACGGCAGCGAAGCCGAATACGACCGCCTGCTGATCGCCACCGGTTCCACACCGTTCATCTTGCCGATCCCCGGCAACACCCTTGAAGGCGTGATTGGTTACCGCGACATCGCCGACACCCAGGCGATGATCGACACCGCCAAGACCCACAAGCACGCCGTGGTCATCGGCGGCGGCCTGCTGGGCCTGGAAGCGGCCAACGGCTTGAAGCTTCGGGGCATGGACGTGACCGTCGTCCACATCGGTGAATGGCTGTTGGAACGGCAACTGGACAAGACCAGCGGCCAACTGCTGCAAACCGCCCTGGAAAGCCGTGGCCTGAAATTCCGCCTCAGCGAACAGACCCAGGCCCTGCACGACGCCGGCAACGGCCGGGTCGGCTCGGTCCAGTTCAAGAACGGCGACATCATTCCCGCCGACCTGGTGGTGATGGCCGCCGGCATCCGTCCCAATACCGAACTGGCGGAAAAATCCGGCATCCCCTGCAACCGCGGGATCCTGGTCAATGACACGATGCAGACCTATGACCCGCGCATCTACGCCATCGGTGAGTGCGCCAGCCACCGCGGCACCGCCTACGGCCTGGTGGCGCCGCTGTTCGAACAGGCCAAGGTCTGCGCCAACCACCTCGCGCAACTGGGCTTCGCCACTTACAAGGGTTCGGTCACATCGACCAAGTTGAAAGTCACCGGCATCGACCTGTTTTCCGCCGGCGACTTCATGGGCGGCGAAGGCACCGAGACCATCACCCTTTCCGACCCGATCGGCGGCGTCTACAAGAAACTGGTGATCAAGGATGACGTGCTGGTGGGTGCCTGCCTGTACGGCGATACCGCGGACGGCGGCTGGTATTTCCGGCAGATTCGTGAGAATCACGGCATCAGCGAGATCCGCGATCACCTCATGTTCGGGGAAAACGCACTTGGCGATGTAGGACACCAAGGCCAGGACAAAGCCATGAGCATGGCCGACACCGCCGAAGTCTGCGGCTGCAACGGCGTGTGCAAGGGCACCATCGTCAAGGCGATCCAGGAGCACGGGCTGTTCAGCGTCGATGACGTGAAAAAACACACCAAGGCCGCCAGTTCCTGCGGCTCTTGCGCCGGCCTGGTGGAACAGATCCTGATCAACACCGTGGGCGGCGCGGCGGACGTCAAGCCAAAAAGCGAAAAAGCCATCTGCGGTTGCAGCGACCTCAACCACGGCCAGATCCGCCAGGCGATCCGCGACCAGCACCTGCTGACCATCGCCGGCACCATGAGCTACCTGAACTGGCGCACCCCGAACGGCTGCGCCACCTGCCGCCCGGCGTTGAACTACTACCTGATATCCACCTGGCCTGGCGAAGCCCACGACGACCCACAGTCGCGCCTGATCAACGAACGCGCCCACGCCAACATCCAGAAAGACGGCACCTACTCGGTGGTCCCACGGATGTGGGGCGGCGTGACCAACCCCTCCGAGCTGCGGCGCATTGCCGACGTCGCCGATAAATACAACGTGCCGATGGTCAAGGTCACCGGCGGCCAGCGCATCGACTTGCTGGGCATCAAGAAGCAAGACCTGCCCGGCGTCTGGAAAGACCTCGACATGCCGTCCGGCCATGCCTACGGCAAATCCATCCGCACCGTGAAGACTTGCGTGGGCAGCGAGTTCTGCCGCTTCGGTACGCAGAACTCCACCCAGTTGGGCATCGAGCTGGAACACGACCTGTTCAATATGTGGTCGCCGCACAAGGTGAAGCTGGCGGTCTCCGGTTGCCCACGCAACTGCTCGGAAGCCGGGATCAAGGACGTCGGCATTATCGGTGTCGATTCCGGCTGGGAGATGTACATCGGCGGCAACGGCGGGATCAAGACCGAAGTCGCAGAGTTTTTCGTCAAGCTCAAGACCGCCGAGGAGGTGCGTGAATACAACGGCGCCTTCCTGCAGCTGTACCGCGAGGAAGCCTTCTACCTCGAACGCACCGTGCATTACATGCAGCGGGTCGGCATGGAGCACATCAAGAAAGCCGTGCTGGAAGACCCCGAGCGGCGCAAGGCCCTTCACGAACGCCTGAAGTTTTCCCTGTCGCTGGAACAGGACCCTTGGAAACAACGCCTGGAACAGCCTCAGTTGAAGAAAGAGTTCGAAGTCATCCCCGTGAAGAACCTGGAGGTGCCGGCATGAACTGGCTGGATATCTGCGCACTGGAAGAGATCAATATCCTCGGTTCGCGCATCATCAATGGCCCCAAAGGCGATATCGCGATTTTTCGTACCAGCGACGATGAAGTGTTCGCCCTCGATGACCGTTGCCCGCACAAGGGTGGCCCGCTGTCCCAAGGGTTGGTCTACGGCAAGCGCGTGGCCTGCCCGCTGCACAACTGGCAGATCGACCTGGAAACCGGTCTGGCCCAAGCCCCGGACGTGGGCTGCGCCCATCATCATTCGGCCCGTGTCGAAAACGGCCGGGTGCAACTGGCCCTGCGGGACGCAAGCTGATGAACCGCCAGATCACTGCCTCGACCTGCTGTTATTGCGGGGTCGGCTGCGGCGTCCTGATCGAGCATGACGGCGAGCGCATCCTCGGCGTCAGCGGCGATCCCGCCCACCCGGCCAACTTCGGCAAACTGTGCAGCAAGGGTTCGACCCTGCACCTGACCGGCGACCTCGCCGCCCGCGCCCTGTACCCGGAGCTGCGCCTGGGCAAAGGCCTGGCCCGGGCCCGCACCGGCTGGAACAGCGCCCTGGATCACGCCGCCAGCGTCTTCGCCGACACCATCGCCGAGCACGGCCCCGACAGCGTGGCGTTCTACATCTCCGGCCAGCTGTTGACCGAGGACTACTACGCCTTCAACAAACTCGCCCGGGCGTTGGTGGGTACCAACAATATCGACAGCAATTCGCGGCTGTGCATGTCCTCTGCCGTGGTGGGCTACAAGCGCAGCCTCGGTGCCGACGCCCCACCCTGCAGCTACGAAGACCTGGAGTTGAGCGACTGCGTGATGATCGTCGGCAGTAACATGGCCTACGCCCATCCCATCCTGTTTCGCCGCCTCGAAGAGGCAAAATCCCGCCGGCCGCAGATGAAAATCATCGTCATCGACCCCCGGCGCACCGACACCTGCGACCTGGCGGACCTGCACCTGGCGATCTTGCCGGGCACCGATGTCGCCTTGTTCCATGGGATTTTGCACCTGCTGCTGTGGGAAGACTGGGTCGACCGCGCCTTCATCAAGGCCCATACCGAAGGTCTGGCGGACCTGAAGAACCTGGTCCGCGACTACACCCCGGCGATGGTCGCCCAGTTGTGCGGCATCAGCGTCGAACAACTGCACCAGTGCGCCGAATGGGTCGGCACGTCGCCGAGCTTCCTGTCGTTGTGGTGCATGGGCCTGAACCAGTCCACCGCCGGCAGCGCCAAAAACAGCGCACTGATCAACCTCCACCTGGCCACCGGACAAATCGGCCGGCCGGGGGCGGGCCCGTTCTCGCTGACCGGCCAACCCAACGCCATGGGCGGACGGGAAACCGGCAGCCTGTCGAACCTGCTGCCGGGCCATCGTGAAGCCGCCAACCCGGAACATCGTGCCGACGTCGCCCGTTATTGGGGTGTGGAGCAATTGCCCGCCACCACCGGCCTGAGCGCCATCGAGCTGTTCGAGCAGGTGCGCAGCGGCAAGATCAAGGCCTTGTGGATCGCCTGCACCAACCCGGCCCAGTCAATGCCCGACCAGACGGCGGTACGTGAGGCCCTGCAAGCCTGCCCGTTCGTGGTATTGCAGGAAGCCTTCCGCACCACCGAGACCGCCACGTTTGCCGATCTACTGTTGCCGGCGGCCAGTTGGGGCGAGAAAGAAGGTTCGGTGACCAACTCCGAGCGGCGTATTTCCCACGTCCGCCGGGCCATCGACGCACCCGGTGAAGCGCGTCCGGACTGGGCAATCACCGTGGATTTCGCACAACGCCTGGAGAAACGCCTGCGCCCGGGCCAACCCAGCCTGTTCGTCTTCGACACCCCGGCCCAGCTGTTCGACGAGTACAAACAGCTGACCCGTGGCCGCGACCTGGACTTGTCCGGCATCAGCCATGCCCTGATCGACCGCCTCGGCCCCCAGCAATGGCCCTTCCCGGAAGGCGCCACGGTTGGGACGGCGCGACTGTACGTGGACGGGATTTTCCCGACCGACAGCGGCCGGGCGCACTTCGTGGCCGATCCCTATCGCGCCGCCAAGGAACTGCGTGACGCCCGCTACCCATTGACGCTCAACACCGGCCGCTTGCGGGACCAGTGGCACGGCATGAGCCGGACCGGCACCGCTGCGCAGTTGTTTGGCCATGTGAACGAAGCCGTGCTCAGCCTGCACCCCGACGAACTTCTCCGGCATCGCTTGCAAGCGGGCGACCTGGTCAACCTCAAGAGCCGTCGCGGCAGCGTGATCGTGGCCGTGGACAGCGACGACAGCGTGCGCCCCGGCCAGGCGTTCCTGCCCATGCATTGGGGCGATCGGTTCCTCAAGGGCGGCGTGAATACCCTGACTCAACCGGCCTTCGACCCCTTGTCGAAACAACCGGAACTCAAGCACAGCGGCGTGCGCCTGGAACCGGTGAACCTGCCTTGGCAGCTTTTCGCTTTGATCGAAGGCGATGTTCAACAGCATCTGGAGGCCCTGCGTCCCCTGTGCGAGGCGTTTTCCTACGTCAGCCTGAGCCTGACCGGCCGCGAACGTCCCGCACTGCTGATTCGCGCTGCCAGCGCCGTCGCGCCTGAACCGCAACTGCTCCAGGCCATCGACGAGCAATTGGGCCTGATCGACGGGCCGGTGCTGGCCTACGACGACCCGCGTCGCTCCATCGGTAAACGAGTGCGCATCGAAAACGGTCGCATCACCGCCATTCGCCTGGCCGGTGAAACCCTGGCCCGGCATTGGCTGCAGAACCTGTGGCTGGAAGGCCGTGCCGATGAACAACTGCGGCGCTGGCTGCTGGCGCCGTTGAGCGCGCCGCCGGGCAATGTTGGCGCCACAACGGGTGGCAGCAAAACGCTGTGCAACTGCATGAACGTCAGCCAGCGCGCGGTCTGCGCCGGCATCGAGCGTGGCCTGGACTTGCAGGGGCTCAAACAGGAACTGGGCTGTGGCACGCAATGCGGCTCCTGCGTACCGGAAATCAAGCGCCTGCTGGTTGCCACCGCGCAACCACTGGCGGCTATCTCGTGAGGAAAACACTATGAACGCAAAAGTCTGGCTGGTGGGTGCAGGTCCCGGTGACCCTGAATTACTGACCCTCAAAGCCGTGCGCGCCTTGGGCGAGGCCGACGTGGTGTTGATCGACGACCTGGTCAATGCCGCGGTGCTGGAGCATTGCCCCGCTGCACGCATCATTGCCGTGGGCAAGCGCGGCGGCTGCCGCTCCACCCCCCAGGCCTTCATTCATCGATTGATGCTGCGTTATGCCCGCCAGGGCAAATGCGTGGTGCGCCTCAAGGGCGGCGACCCGTGCATCTTCGGCCGCGGCGGTGAAGAGGCACAGTGGCTGCGCGAGCATGGCGTCGAGGTGGAAATGGTCAACGGCATCACCGCCGGCCTCGCGGGGGCGACCCAATGCGACATTCCACTGACCCTGCGCGGGATTGCCCGGGGCGTGACCCTGGTCACGGCCCACACCCAGGACGGCAGCAGCCTGAAC
Source organism: Pseudomonas sp. LARHCG127 (assembly GCF_052871455.1). NCBI lineage: Bacteria > Pseudomonadati > Pseudomonadota > Gammaproteobacteria > Pseudomonadales > Pseudomonadaceae > Pseudomonas > Pseudomonas sp. LARHCG127. The sequence continues at coordinate 11,938 of NZ_JBIXJT010000001.1, read as the reverse complement.
TGGCAAGCCCTGGCCCAAAGCGGGACCACTTTGGTGGTGTACATGGGCGTGGCGAAGCTGAGCGAGATCCGCGAGCAACTGCTGGCCGGCGGCTTGGCGGCGGACACGCCCGTGGCCATGATCGAAAACGCCTCCCTGCCCCACCAGCGTGACTGCCGCAGCGACCTGGCCTCGATGGAGGCCGCTGCCAGCGCCTTCCAGCTCAAGAGCCCGGCGATCCTGGTAATTGGCGCCGTGGCCGAAGCAGCCGAACTGGCCGCCTCACCGCCGGCTTTGGCCCAGGTTTGCGCCCTCTAGCAGACACCCCAAAACCTGTGGGTGCGCGGGGGGGCGCTTTGCGGGTGGTCCTGTTAGCCCTGGGGTGCCTGACCCACCGCCATCGCGAGCAAGCTCGCTCCCACAATGGATCGGGGTATGACCGAAGAGGCCGCCTCGCGAGCAAGCTCGCTCCCACAGGTCTCCCACAGGTCTTGTGTTCCACCCATCTCCATAAATCGCAGGCAAAGAAAAGCCCGGCCGAGGCCGGGCTTTTCCAAAGCTGTAGGCTAATTACTTAGCTTGAGCTTCAACCTGCGCTTCTACGCGACGGTTAACTGCACGACCAGCGTCAGTGGCGTTGTCGGCAACTGGGCGGGATTCGCCGTAGCCAACAGACTGAACGCGGGACGATTCAACACCGTACTGGTTGGTCAGAACGTTCTTAACGGCGCTTGCACGACGCTCAGACAGCTTCTGGTTGTAAGCGTCAGGACCGACGGAGTCAGTGTGACCTTCAACAGTAGTGGTGGTGGATGGGTACTGCTTCATGAAATCAGCCAGGTTCTTGATGTCGCCATAGCTGTTTTCTTTAACGACCGACTTGTCGAAGTCGAACTTGACGTCCAGCTCAACACGAACGACTTCAGCAACAGCTGGGCAGCCATCAGCGTCAACAGTTACGTTGGCTGGGGTGTCAGGGCACTTGTCGACGTTGTCGCACACGCCATCGTTGTCGCTGTCGGAGCAGACTTCAGCAGGTGCTGGAACTGGAGCAGCAGCTGGCTTGGAGCCGCCACCGAAGTTCACACCGATACCAACGCTAGGAGCCCACTCGGTGTCGCCCTGGTCGATGTTGTACTGAGCTTCAACGCCAGCACGGGCGTAGAAGTTGTCAGTGAAATACAGCTTGGCGCCGCCACCAACGTTGGCGAAGGTAGAACGGTTACGACCGTTGCTGCCATTCTGGTCGATGCTCTGGTCGGAGAAACCGGCCGAAACATAAGGACGCAGCATGTCGCCTGGGTTGTTGAAGTGGTACAGAGCGTCCAGAGCGGTGTTCGCGCCCTTAACGTTAGTGCCGTCTTCGGTGCGTGCGTTGTGCACTTCGTCGTAGGCCAGACGCAGTTCAACGTCGTCGGTCAGGAAGTAACCAACCGAACCGCCGAACAGGTTGCCGTTGTTCTTGAAATCACGAGCGCTGTCGAACATTTCTTTCTTGGCGAAGCCTTCGATTTCAACTGCGCCTTGGCCTTGTGCCAGAGCGCCGAACGAAGTGGCAGCAATCAAAGAACCAATGGCAAAGCCCAAGGTGTTTTTCAGTTTCATCCGTTAAATCCCCATCTGGTGATTGTGAAGCAGTCCCGCAAACCGGGGGACAACTCGGCGGCAAGTCTATCAGAACTTGCCTACACGTAAGAGATATTTGCGCCGAACTAAGTTTCAGCAATGCCTGCAAATTTCTCACGCAATTTGTCAAGAGCGCGCTTGTAACGCATTTTTGTCGCGCTCAAACCCATATGCATTATGTCTGCGATCTCCTGAAATTCCAGCTCTGCGACAAATCGTAGCACCAGAATTTCCCGGTCGATCGGGTTTACATAGACCAGCCAGCGATCGAGTCCACCCTTTTCCTCGGGCTTGGGCGCCTTATCTTCCGACGCTTCCTCGAGAGGGTCCAGGCTCAACGCGTCCATCAAGCGACGCTTTCGCCGTTCCTTGCGATACTGCGTGATGCATTCGTTGTACGTGATGCTATAAAGCCATGTCTTGAACTTCGATTTCCCCTCGAAGTTCTTCAGGCCATACAGCACCTTCAACATCACCTCCTGACAGACATCGTCAGCATCACGATCGTTCCCGAGATAGCGCGCACAAACGTTAAATAAAGTTCTCTGGTAACGACGCATCAACTCTTCATAGGCGCGTGTTACGTGAAACAGCTCCGTATGCGCGCGCGCGACCAACTCCTCATCGGAGAGATCACGGGGGTCGTAGCGCGTGGATAGCGATTGGGGTTTGTTCAAAACAAGTCGGGCCGACAGTCTAGGTCAATGTGCGCCGCAGCCTGGGCTAGCAGGCATTTCGCGGCGGCATACATTAGCAGGATTTGCCGGGTTAGCGGCTACTCACATGCTGTTCCAGCAAGATCCGATTGGAAAGCGACACCAGTTCGCCCTCCTCGGTCAGCAATGTGGTTTTCACCGTGCCGATCTCTTCGATCTGGCCTTCGACCTCGCCAACACGCACTTGTTGCCCAACCTCATACAATTCACGCACATAGATTCCCGCAAGAATCTGACCGGCGATCTCCCGGCTTCCCAATCCCATTGCCAGCGCAACCGCCAGACCAACGGTTATCAATACAATCACGATCACATGGTTGAGCAGGTCAGTCTTGACCTCCAACTGGCTGATCGCCACCGAAATACTGATGATAATCACCAGGCCCTGGGCGATACGCCCCACGCCAGCGGCATAATCCAGCCCGACGCCTTCGGCCGCACCGCGCACCAGCCCATTGGCCAGTTGCGCCAGCAGGACACCGACCAGCAACACCAGCGCGGCACCAAAAACCTTCGGCAAATACAATGCAAGCATATCGAGCGTAGCCGAAACTCGCTCAAGGCCAAGGGATTCTGCTGCGGAAACCAGGAAAATCAGCAATACGAACCAATACACGATCTTGCCGACCAGGGTCGAGATCGGCACTTGGATGCCGCCACGGGACAGCAGCTTGGTCAGGCCGGTGCCGCCCATCAGGCGATCGAGACCCAGCTTGGCGAGCAGCTTGGACAGCAGCGTGTCCAGCAACTTGGCCACGACAAAACCCAGCAACAGCACCACCAGCGCGCCGAAGAGGTTCGGGATGAAGTTAGCTACCTTGGTCCACAACGCAGTCATTGCCGTGACGAGGCTCTGGGTCCAGAGATCAAGTTCCATATTCAATCAGCCTTATCAGCGGTGCGAGTAACAGGTTTACGGCGGGAAACCGGCGAGACATGGGCCGATCCATTATTCAGGGCGATCATCAGCGCGGGCAACCAGCGGCCCAGCAGGCTGAACAGATCGCCCGCGCCGACCTGGCGGTTGGCGGTTTTCAGTACACGCCCCAAGCATGCGTCGTCGTCCCGGCTGGACGGCGAAGCCTTGAGCATGTCGCGCAAAGACTGTTCAAACGGATCGTGCATACGCACCTCTCGTGATGTCTGTGGAAGACGCGATCACATTTCGTCGGGTCACATGAAACCCCATCACACCCAGCGCAAACGGCGGAACAACCACCACTGCCCCGTCGCGACGCAGATCATCAGCAGGCACGCGACCATGAAACCGTAGGGGCTTTCGGAAAACGGAATGCCACCGACGTTGATACCTAAAAGGCCGGTGAGAAAACTCATCGGCAGGAAAATCCCGGTGATGATGCCGAAGCGGTACATGGTGCGGTTCATGCGCACCGACAGGCGCCGGTCTTCGGCCTCCAGCACAAGCCCCACGCGCTCTCGGGTCAATTCCAGCTCTTCGAGATAACGGGTCAGGCTGTTGTTCAATTCGTTCCAATAGTCGCCATCGTCCTCGACGAACCAGGGCAACTTGATCCTCGACATCTGGCCGAAGATATCTCGCTGTGGCGCCAGGAATCGCTTGAGTCCGGCAGCCCTTCGACGGATGTGCAAAATGGCGTCATGCTCGGGGGCATACCGTTCGTCGGCGTCGAGTTTTTCTTCCTCGCCATCGACGATTTCCGAGAGGCAAGTGACCAGGTCCTGCACCTTGTCGGTGAGGTATTGCGCCATATAAAGGATGAGTTCGGAAGCGTTCTCGGGCCCCTTGCCCTCGGCCAGTTGCGCCAACAGTTCATCGGTGGCGCGCAACGGCCGCAGGCGCAGGGAGATCACTCGCTGGGCAGACGCGAAGATCCGTACCGAGACCATGTCTTCAGGCTCGGCGCCCGGGTTGAGGTTGATCCCGCGCAGGAACAGCAGCAGTTCGGCGTTGGGCAACGGCAACAACCGCGGCCGGGTGTTCTCTTCCAGCAGCAGGTCGCAGTTGAATTCGCTCAGGCCGCTGGATTTGCGCAGCCAGGTGTGGGTTTGCGGATGACTGCGATCCCAGTGCAGCCACAGGCTTTCGTGGGCCTTCAGCTGCAAATCGTCGAGTTCGGTCCGGGCTATGGAACGCGCGCCGCCTTTACCGTCCAGCACCAGGGCATGCACCAGCCCCCATTGCGCGTTTTCTTCCTCGAACATCCTCATCCCTTATGGCTGCGGTGCTTTATTCAGGCATCTTCAGTGGGCTTGGCGAAACGATCACGCCGTTGTTGTCGGCATAGACATACTCGCCCGGGCGGAACGTCACGCCAGCAAAGGTCACTGCTATATTGAGCTCGCCGACACCACGCCGGTCGGTCTTCATCGGATGGCTGGCCAGGGCCTGGACCCCGAGGTCGGTCTGGGCAATGACGTCGACGTCGCGGATGCAGCCATAGATCACCAGGCCTTCCCAGCCATTCTTAGCCGCTTTCTCGGCCAACATGTCACCCAGCAGGGCCCGGCGCAGCGACCCGCCGCCATCCACAACCAGCACTTTACCCTTGCCATCGAGTTCAACCTGCTCCTTGACCCGCGAGTTGTCCTCGAAGCACTTGATGGTCACGATTTCGCCGCCGAAGGAATCGCGGCCACCGAAATTGCTGAACATCGGCTCCAACACCTGCACCAGGTCCGGGTAGGCGTCGCACAGGTCGGGCGTGAGGTAATGGTTCATCGAACAACTCCTGAAAGGCTGGAACGTCAGATTGAATGTGCAACCGTTTGTGACCGGAACCGCTTGAAGCGTCATATCTTAGCCGCAAGCAGACCAGAGCGAAATGCCCTTGTCAGAGCCTTCGCCTCAAACCGCCTCGGCCAACTGCGGCTGTTCACCCAGCAAGGGCGCCTGCTGATCCTCGAGCCAACGAGCCACCAGCGGCCAGACCTCAAGGTGGGCGGCCTTGCTGACCAGCATCTCGACGTGACCGAAATCGTCAGTGAAACCCTGTCCCCGACCCAGGCAGACAAACTGCTTGTGCGTGGAACCGATCTGGTCGAAGAGTTTGCGGCACGCCCAAGTCGGGTCCTGGTGATCGCCGGTGGCACTCACCGCCAGCACCGGCAACTGGACATCGGCCAAGCCGGCCCACCAGTTCTTCTCGGCATCGCCGAAACGCCCGAACAGGCCGTACCAGCGCATGCTTTCCAGGGCCAGGCCAATGGGCTCGTCCTCGGGGCCGCGCTTGAGCCTTGAACCGGACAACTGGGCAAAGCGCTTGAGGATGAAGCGGCCGCTCCATTCCACCGGCGGGATCTTCAGCGGCCAGTAGGTGCGGCTGACCTGGGTGCCAAAAAATGCCGCCGACGCCACTGCGGGCTCGCCCAGGTAGTGGCCGCCCAAGGCTGCCGCCAGGGTAATGCCCCCCAGGGAATGACCGATCCAATGGGGCACTTGTCCGCTCTGCTCACGCACGAAGGCGCCGATGGCCGGCAGGTCGTAACGGGCGTAGTCAGCCACCCGATTGTGGCGATAACCCTGGTTACGCTGGGATAAGCCATGGCCGCGCATTTCGGGAATCCAGACATCGAATCCCAGGCGCGTCAGGTACGCGCCCAGGCCGAGGCCTTTGGGCGAATACCAGAAACGCCGATTGGAAAAACTGCCGTGCAACAAAATCACCGGGACACCACGGGTTTCGCCGGGATCAGCCATGCCCAGCCGCGTGACGGCCAGTTCGACGCTGGCGTCCGGGCTGTTGCCGGGTTTCAAGCGATAGACGTCTTCGCTCAGATCACCGCGCCGCTCGGCACTGATCAGGGCGACAGGAAAGAGGTTGCTGCTGCTTTGCATAATCTTCTTGCACAAAAAAGGGCGGCTTCCTTGTGGAGCCCGCCCTACTTCAATCAAAAGGGGCCCGGATAATGCCCATCAGTTGAGCCCCCTGTGGGAGCGGGCTTGCTCGCGAAGACGGCGGAACAGTCAACATGGATGTTGTCTGACGCACCGCTTTCGCGAGCAAGCCCGCTCCCACAGGTT
>NZ_JBIXJT010000001.1:0-5604 GCF_052871455.1 Pseudomonas sp. LARHCG127 | reverse complement strand
GGGGCTTTGCCCGCTCCGTCGGCCCACTCTAAAACGTTTTTTTTCCCTCCCCCCCCCCCCCCCCCCCCACCCCCGCTCCCACAGGTTCTGCGACTAACTGACGGGCTTTAGTCGATCAGGCCCCTTCACTCGATCAGACCGCCGCCTGACCCTCGGCCAGGAAGAACCAGGTTTCCAGCACGGAGTCCGGGTTCAACGAAACGCTTTCGATGCCCTGCTCCATCAGCCATTTGGCCAGGTCCGGGTGGTCCGAAGGGCCCTGGCCGCAGATGCCGATGTACTTGCCAGCCTTGTTGCAGGCGGCAATGGCATTGGCCAGCAGCTTCTTGACCGCCGGGTTCCGCTCGTCGAACAGGTGGGCGATGATCCCGGAATCGCGGTCCAGGCCCAGGGTCAGCTGGGTCAGGTCGTTGGAACCGATGGAGAAACCGTCGAAGAACTCAAGGAATTCTTCAGCCAGGATGGCGTTGGACGGCAGCTCGCACATCATGATCACGCGCAGGCCATTGTCGCCACGGGCCAGGCCGTTTTCCGCCAGCAGGTCAACCACCTGGCTCGCTTCGCCCAGGGTCCGCACGAACGGCACCATGATCTCGACGTTGGTCAGGCCCATCTCGTTGCGCACGCGCTTGAGGGCGCGGCATTCGAGTTCAAAGCAATCGCGGAACGATTCGCTGATGTAGCGCGACGCACCCCGGAAGCCCAGCATCGGGTTCTCTTCTTCCGGCTCGTAGAGCTTGCCGCCGATCAGGTTGGCGTATTCGTTGGACTTGAAGTCCGACAGGCGCACGATGACCTTCTTCGGCCAGAACGCCGCCGCCAGGGTGCTGATGCCTTCCACCAGCTTCTCGACGTAGAAACCGACCGGATCGTCGTAGCCGGCAATGCGCTTGTCGACGCTGTCCTTGATGTCCTGGGGCAGGCCGTCGTAGTTCAGCAGCGCCTTGGGGTGCACGCCGATCATGCGGTTGATGATGAACTCCAGGCGGGCCAGGCCCACGCCGGCGTTCGGCAACTGCGCGAAGTCAAAGGCACGATCCGGGTTGCCGACGTTCATCATGATCTTGAACGGCAGCTCCGGCATGGCGTCCACGGAGTTCTTCTTGATGTCGAAGCCCAGTTCGCCCTCGAAGATGTAGCCGGTGTCGCCTTCGGCGCAGGAAACAGTCACGCCCTGGCCGTCCTTGAGCAGTTGGGTGGCGTTGCCGCAACCGACCACTGCCGGGATTCCCAGTTCACGGGCAATGATTGCCGCGTGGCAGGTACGCCCGCCGCGGTTGGTGACGATGGCGCTGGCGCGCTTCATCACCGGTTCCCAGTCCGGGTCGGTCATGTCGGATACCAATACGTCGCCGGCCTGGACCTTGTCCATCTCCGAGACGTCCTTGATGATCCGCACCTTGCCCGCGCCGATGCGCTGGCCGATGGCCCGGCCTTCCACCAGCACGGTGCCGGTTTCCTTGAGCAAGTAGCGCTCCATGACGTTGGCCTGGGTGCGGCTCTTCACGGTTTCCGGACGGGCCTGCACGATGTACAGCTTGCCGTCGTCACCGTCCTTGGCCCACTCGATGTCCATCGGGCACTTGTAGTGCTGCTCGATGATCATCGCCTGCTTGGCCAGCTCGCTGACTTCAGCGTCGGTCAGGCAGAAACGCGCGCGCTCGGCCTTGTCCACGTCGACGGTCTTCACCGAGCGACCGGCCTTGGCTTCGTCGCCGTAGATCATCTTGATGGCCTTGCTGCCCAGGTTGCGGCGCAGGATGGCCGGGCGACCGGCTTGCAGCGTGCCTTTGTGAACGTAGAACTCATCCGGGTTCACCGCGCCTTGCACGACGGTTTCACCCAGGCCGTAGGCGCCGGTGATGAACACCACGTCACGGAAGCCCGACTCGGTGTCGAGGGTGAACATCACGCCGGCGGTGCCGGTTTCGGAGCGGACCATGCGCTGCACACCGGCGGAGAGGGCGACCAATTTGTGGTCGAAGCCCTGGTGCACGCGGTAGGAAATGGCACGGTCGTTGAAAAGGGAGGCGAAGACTTCCTTGGCGGCGCGGATGACGTTTTCCACGCCACGGATGTTCAGGAAGGTTTCCTGCTGGCCGGCGAAGGAGGCATCCGGGAGGTCTTCGGCGGTGGCCGAGGAACGCACGGCGACGGCGATGTCAGGATTGCCTTCGGACAGCTTGGCGAAAGCGGTGCGGATCTCGGCGTTCAGTTTCTCGGGGAATTCGGCTTCCATGATCCATTGGCGGATCTGGGCACCGGTCTTGGCCAGGGCATTGACGTCGTCGACGTCCAGGGCATCGAGCGCATCGTGGATCTGCTTGTTCAGGCCGCTCAGTTCCAGGAAATCACGATAAGCCTGGGCGGTCGTGGCGAAGCCACCTGGCACCGATACGCCGGCACCGGCGAGGTTGCTGATCATCTCGCCCAGGGATGCGTTCTTGCCCCCCACATGCTCCACATCATGGACGCCGAGCTTATCGAGGGAAACTACGTACTCTACCAAGGTGATCTCTCCACTAACTGTGTTGGAAAAGCTCAAGGCACCGGCGGCTCCAGGGGAGCGCTTGCCGGCGATATGGCCTGGACCTGGAAAATAAGTGAGAATGCGGGCCAATGGTGGCCGGCAAATCGCGCCTATCATATCCAAGAATCGTCACTAGCTCACTAGCTTAAGGCCCAAGGCGCAAATGAAACGATCTGCTTTCTTTATCTCCGACGGCACCGGCATCACGGCCGAAACGCTAGGCCAAAGCCTGTTGGCACAGTTCGAAAACATTACCTTCGCCAAATTCATACGTCCGTACATCGACAGCGTCGACAAGGCGCGGGCCATGGTACAGCAAATCAATAAAGCCGCCGAAACCGACGGTTTCCGCCCGATCATCTTCGATACCATCGTCAATCAGGACATCCGTGAGATTCTCGCAACGTCCAATGGTTTCATGATCGACATTTTTTCCACCTTCCTGGCGCCCTTGGAACAGGAACTGAGCGAGCATTCTTCCTACTCGGTCGGCAAGTCCCATTCCATTGGCCACAACTCCAACTACATGGAGCGGATCGAGGCGGTCAACTTCGCGCTGGACAACGATGACGGCGCCCGCACGCATTATTACGACAAGGCCGACCTGATCCTAGTGGGTGTGTCGCGTTGTGGTAAGACACCGACGTGCCTGTACATGGCGATGCAATTTGGCATCCGCGCGGCCAACTATCCATTGACGGAAGACGACATGGAGCGCCTGCAACTGCCCAGCGCCCTGCGCGCCCACCAGCACAAGCTGTTCGGCCTGACCATCGACCCGGACCGCCTCACCGCGATCCGCAACGAGCGCAAGCCCAACAGTCGTTATTCAAGCTACGCCCAGTGCGAGTTCGAAGTGCGCGAGGTGGAAAACCTGTTCCGGCGGGAGAACATTCCCCATATCAACTCCACGCATTTTTCTGTGGAAGAGATTTCGGCGAAGATCCTGGTGGAGAAAGGGGTGGAGCGGCGGTTCAAGTAAACCCGCTACACCACTAAAACCTGTGGGAAAACCCTGTGGGAGCGAGTTTGCTCGCGATAGCGGAGTGTCAGCCAACACCAATGCTGCTGACGAGCCGCAATCGCGAGCAAGCTCGCTCCCACAAGGGAATCGCCCACAGGGGAATCCGTGGTGTTCCTGGATCAGTGTTTCAACCGCTCGACCAACACCTTCCCCACTTCCAGCGCCGACGCCGGGTTCTGGCCGGTGATCAACTCACGATCCATGACCACATGGGACGTCCAGGGTGATGTGTTGCTGCTGTATTGGCCGCCCGCCTGCTCCAACGCATTCTGCGGGTAGAATTTCATGCTCCCGCCACCTAGCAGCCCCTTGGCCAATTCTTCCTCCTGATTGCTGATCACCGTCATCTTGTACCCGGCATAGATCCAGCCGGCCTTGGCCGAGGCCTGGCCTTTGGCCGCCAACTGGCCAACGAAGCCCTGGGCATCGGTCATGGTCGACAGCAACGCGATCGGGCCATGGCAGACCAGCGCGGTGGTCTTGCCCTTGCCATGAAAATGCGTCAGCACCCGCCCCAGCGGCGCGCTCGTGAGCAAATCCTGCATCGGCGCATGTCCGCCCGGGATGTACAGGGCATCGAACCGGTCCAGGCCGATCTGCTCGACAAGGGCCAGGCTGATCACCGGTGAGTCCTTGGCCGACGTGATCTTCAACTGCGCCAACAACGCCTGGTAACGCTCCAGCTCCGCCGAGTCATTGTTGAAATACATCTTGTCCACCGAGGAAAGGTCCAGCGTCGGCACCTTGCCCTCGGGCGTTGCGAACGTTACCTGGTGACCCGCCTCCAGCAAGAGTTTCACCGGTTGCAGCAATTCGTTGAGGTAGAACCCGGTGGAGAAGACCTGGCCATTTTTCAGGTCCAGATGATCGGCGTCCGACAGGACCACCAGCACGTTATCGGCATGGGCCGCGACGCTGATGCCCGCCAGAACGACAGACGTTGCCAAGGTAGTGAGCTTTTTCATGATGACTCCAGGACGCTTCGATAAAAGATGCGCTCACTGTATTGATGCGCTTACCGGCGATAAACTGGCTTCCCGGAACATCACTTGGGCCCTGGAGGCAACAATGCCCCGTCGATTCGATCATCTGGCCGACGTGGAAGCCTTCGTCACGGCCGTGGAAAAAGGCACCCTCAGCGCCGGCGCCGTGGCGCTGGGAACCACGCCTTCGGTCCTGAGCCGCGCCATCTCCCGCCTCGAAGCCCGGCTCGGCGTGCAGTTGTTGCGTCGTACGACCCGGCGGCTGAACCTGACCGATGCCGGCACGTTGTACCTGGAACAGTCGCGCTCGGCCTTTGCCCTGATTGACGATGCGGAGCGGCGAATCCAAGGCCAGGACGGCGTCCTGACCGGTCGCGTGCGCCTGAGCGTGCCGACCACCTACGGCCATTACCGCCTGCCGTCGCTGCTGTCGCGTTTCGTCCAGGCTTTTCCACAGGTTCGGGTCGAGCTGAGCATTACCAACCGCAATGTCGACCTGGTGGCCGAGGGGTATGACCTGGCGATCCGTCTCGGGCCATTGCCGGACAGCGGGCTGGTCGGCCGCAAGCTCGAAGACGCCCGCCTTTGCCTGGTGGCCGCGCCGCACTACCTGGCACGCGCCGGAACGCCCCGGCACGTCGATGAACTGGCGGCCCACGCCTGCCTGCCCTTCGTGATGCCCAGCAGCGGACGCATCGCACCTTGGCTATTTCGCGAAAACCAGCAAGATCGGGAATGGCTGCCGGCGGGCAATGTCCAGGTGTCCGACGATGTATTGGGCATCGTGTCCCTGGCCCAGGCCGGGATGGGAATCTGCCAGACCTATGAATTCATCGTCCGGGAGCGAATCGAGCGCGGGGAACTGGTGGTGTTGCTGGAAGACGTTGGCGGGCGTAGCCGACCGTTTTCAATCATCTATCCGCCCCATCGGCAATTGCCGGCGGCGGCACGGGCGTTGATTGATTTTCTGATTGGGCAATAGCTATAACACCGACCGGACCCTGTGGGAGCGAGCTTGCTCGCGATGGCGGAGTGTCAGCAGCATCGATATTGCTGATCCGCCGCCA